>CAMWLC010000035.1 GCA_947174995.1 uncultured Porphyromonadaceae bacterium | reverse complement strand
TTCTTCCGCATCACCGAGGTGATCCCCGTGGAGCTCGCAGTGGAGCAGATGAAGAAGTTCATCGTCAAGTCATACGCCAAGAAAGGAGAGAATATCGTCAAGATGAACTACGATGCCGTAGACCGCGGCAACGAATACCACAAGCTTGACGTGGATCCTGCATGGGCTAACCTTGAGGACGAGGCTCCCGAGGCAAGCGACGCCCCGAAGTTCATTACCAACGTAGTGAAGCCCATCAACGACCAGGACGGCGACCTGCTCCCCGTAAGCACCTTCGCCGACCGCGCCGACGGCACATGGATTCAGGGCACCGCCGCATACGAGAAGCGTGGCGTGGCCGCTTTCGTGCCCGAGTGGATGCCCGAGAACTGCATACAGTGCAACAAGTGCGCCTTCGTATGTCCCCACGCCTCGATCCGTCCCTTCGTGCTTGACGCCGCCGAGATGGAGAAGGCCCCCTTCGGCGAAGACCACACCATCCCCGCCATCGGCAAGACCATGACCGGTATGCGCTTCGTGCAGCAGGTAGATGTCATGGACTGTCTGGGTTGCGGCAACTGTGTCGATGTCTGCCCCGGCAAGAAGGGTGTGAAGGCTCTCGCCATGAAGCCCCTCGAGACTCAGCTTGACCAGCAGAAGAACTGGGACTACTGCGTCAGCGAGGTGGCCACCAAGCAGAAGCTCGTCGATGTGAAGGCCAACGTCAAGAACAGCCAGTTCGCCACTCCGATGTTCGAGTTCTCCGGCGCATGCTCCGGCTGCGGCGAGACCCCCTATATCAAACTCATCACTCAGCTCTTCGGCGACCGTGAGATCGTGGCCAACGCCACCGGATGCTCCTCCATCTACTCCGGCTCAGTGCCCTCCACTCCCTACTGTGCCAACGCCGAGGGTCACGGTCCCGCATGGGCCAACTCCCTCTTCGAGGACTTCTGCGAGTTCGGACTCGGAATGCGCATAGCCTACGAGAAGATGCGCGACCGTCTCGTGGAGACCTGCAAGGCCATGGAGACCTGCGACTGCTGCACCGACGCCATGAAGGAGGCGGCCCGCGAGTGGGTGGCCCTCCGCGACGACGATGACAAGAGCCGCGAGGCCGGCGAGAAACTCGTCGAGGCCTGCAAGACCTGCGACTGCGACCTCTGCAAGACCATCGTAGACCTCAAGCAGTATCTCACCAAGCGCAGCCAGTGGATCATCGGCGGTGACGGCGCAAGCTACGACATCGGTTTCGGCGGCCTTGACCACGTGATCGCATCCGGCAAGAACGTCAACATCCTCGTGCTCGACACCGAGGTGTATTCCAACACCGGCGGTCAGTCGTCCAAGTCGACGCCCATCGCCGCGATCGCCAAGTTTGCCGCGGCCGGTAAGCGTATCCGCAAAAAGGACCTCGGCCTTATCGCCACGACCTACGGCTACGTATATGTAGCCCAGGTGGCAATGGGTGCCGACAATGCCCAGACCCTCAAGGCTATCCGCGAGGCCGAGGCATACGACGGACCCTCGCTCGTGATCGCATATTCCCCTTGTATCAACCACGGCATCAAGGCCGGCATGGGCCACGCCCAGGAGGAGGAGCGTCGTGCTGTGGAGTGCGGCTACTGGCAGCTCTGGCGCTACAACCCCGACCTGGAGAACACCGGTCATCCCTTCTCGCTTGACAGCAAGGAGCCTGACTGGAGTAAGTTCAAGGACTATCTGAAGGGTGAGGTGCGTTTCGCAAGCGTGCAGAAGATGTATCCCGCTGAAGCAGAGGAACTCTTCGACG
Organism: uncultured Porphyromonadaceae bacterium; assembly: GCA_947174995.1. Lineage (GTDB taxonomy): Bacteria > Bacteroidota > Bacteroidia > Bacteroidales > Muribaculaceae > Lepagella. The sequence continues at coordinate 23,606 of CAMWLC010000035.1, read as the reverse complement.
CCGCCGAAGCCAACGCCCGCTGGCGCTACAACAACTACGTGCGCCTCTCCAAGCAGTCCTGGCTGACGGACCCCGAGATGACCGACGAGGAGCGCAAGCTCCGCGGCGAGTGATCCCCTCTCCCATTCACCCGGAAACAAACCATCAAACGTAAAAAGACTCCCGGACAGCCCACTGCCCGGGAGTCTTTTTGCTTATCTCAAAATTAATGTCAAGGAGCTTGTAAGTAAGTGTTCAAATTTAATTTATACAATATGCGAGCTTGTTTTTTAGACGATTTCTGTGCGGAGAGAGGGAGCATAGCGAGCTATGCGACTGAGCGACAAGCTGAAAGCGGCAAAAAAGAAGCCGCAGATTGTATAAAAGATCAAGTGAGCACTTACTTTTGATTATATCGTTTAAATTTGAATACTTACTTATTAAATAAGTGGAGTCAAGCCTTAAAAGTGGTTCAAAATTACAATTTTCCAAGCGGACATGGCACGCCATGTCCCGCACGCGCCCGTCCCGCAAGCACCCATGCCGTACGGGAATCGGCATGCGTCAGGTGAAGAAGAGGATGGTCTGCATCAGGACGCCGATGCAGGCCGTGCCTGTGAGCCGGGTGAGACGTTTTGACCATTCCTTGTATTCTTCGGGCCAGAGTTCCTCCACCAGGGAGGACATGTTGAAGTAGAGCACGCAGGCTATGTCTACAAGCACCGGTTCCCATTGTAAGTTCAGAAGCGCAACTATCGCGTTATATGCGAGATAGAGATAGATGGTGTAAAGGGTGTCGTCGCGATGGTCAAAGGCGGTTCTTATCGCGAAATATGCCAGCAATGGAAAAATGGCTCCCGAGACAAACACGAGTGATGCGACCCAAAAGGGTATGCCCGGCGAGTCTTGGATTTGTCCGAGGTTGAGAAGAAAGGTGACCGCGGATCCCAGCCCGATGTATGCGAACAATACTATGTTCAGAAATCCGTGTCGGGTATCGCGCTCGGTGTCTTGTGCCATTTTTCCATCCGTTATGCAGGGTTTATTTCCCGAGCAGTTCCTCTTCGAGTTCATCAAAGACGACGATCATTTCGTCGTCAAGGATAACGGAGGGGTAGAGGTAGCTGTTGACGTTGATGCTTTCTCCGAAAGTTTCGCGAAACCGTGCGAGAAGGTCGCGGATGAGGTCTTCCTCACTGTCAAACAGAAGCAGACGTTCGCTGTCGGGAAGCGTGAGATCTGACACGGTGAAGGTGGAGAACTCACGGAAAGTGCCGGTAGATCCGTCGCCTTTGCAATACTCGGAATCGTATGCTATGGTGAAAGTATTGTCGGTCGCGCCGACTATCCTGCATGTATTTCCGCCGATTTCGGCCGTGGCGTTCATCTCGTCCACCACGATTCTTGACGCTATGTAGAGGTCTTTCTTCACACCGGTCTGGCGTTTGTAGATGCTCCACACGGTGCCGATGGTGCTGGGGCCTGTCGCGAGATGGAAGGTCTTGTACGGTTGCCACACCGCACCCTCCACGACGTAAAGTCTGCCGGGGATAGGAGATTCGAAGCCTTCGTAATCATGAAGGTTGATCTCTTCCCATTTGTAGTCTGTGTCTTGATCGTTGTGGAAAAGCCGATGCTCAGTGCAGGTGAATGTCTTGTTGACTTCTCCGGAGGCGAGGGATTTTATCATCTCCAGGCCGCGGGCAACCTCAGCGTTGGCTGTTCCCTGCTGGAATACGGGGAGATCGGGGTTGAAGGGCGCGGGTTCATCGTTGTTGGAACACGAGGCGAGGGCAAAAGCCGATGCCAACGCAACGGCAAGGCTGAGAAAGGATTGTTTGTTCATGATTCCGGTTGATTGGTAAGTAAGTAGTTCACAAAATTAGTGAAAAAATCATTGATAACCAACAGTCAAACCCTGAATAACAATCGGTTCACAAAAAAATTGCTGTAAAACACACGCAAGGTAGGAGGAGGCTGGAAGCCTCTTCTACTTTTCAGCTGCCGATGGGGAGGAAGTTGGAGGTGAGATCGGTGGGTTTGGCACCCTCCATCATCTCCTTGCTGAAGGTGAAGGAGGCGGCGGTGGTGTCGGTCGTGACACTGAGCAGTGCGGGACCCTCCGCTTCAAGCCAACGCTCCATAGCATCTTCAAGGGCAGCGGGGTCGGTGACTGTTTCGGCATGGAAGCCCATTGTGCGGGCCATCTCGGCGAAATCGGGATTGTCGAGAGATACCTCGCTCGGTTTGAATCCGGCCAACTCCATTTCCCACTGCACGTATGCCAGTGAACGATTGTCGGCCACGAGTATCTTGACCGGAAGCCTGTACTGGTTGATTGTCAGCATGTCGCCCAGGAGCATGGCGAGTCCGCCGTCGCCGCTCAACGAGATGACCTGCCGACCCGGGCACGCCACTGCCGCCCCTATGGCCATGGGCATGGCGTTGGCCATGGAGCCGTGAGTGAAGGATCCCACCATTTCTCGCCCCTTCGAGGGGGTGAGGTAATGGCTCGTCCACACGCAGTTCATGCCGGTGTCGACAGTGAATATCGCGTCTTCTGCGGCGAGGCGGTCGAGGGTGTCAAACACAAACTCCGGACGGATATTCCCCTTTGTGCCGGGATTTTTGACGGGGAGCTGCATTTTCTCCTTGATGCCGGCAAAATCCTTCAGGTGCGTATTGAGGAATGTGGTGTCGCTCTTTTCCTTCAGCGCGGGAAGCAGGGCGCTGATGAAGAGAGTGGCGTCCGACCGCACGCCGAGATTCACGCGGGCTTTCTTGCCCAGACGGTCGGCACGCACGTCCACCTGGATAATTTTCTTGTCAGTCGGGAAGAAGGAGGGGAAAGGGAAATTGGTGCCGATGATGAGTATCGCGTCGGCCTGAGCCACTGCCTCGTCGGCTGACCACATGCCGAGATAGCCCAAATGACCCACATAGTTGGGCATATCTCCCGTGAGTTCCATCTGGCTTTTGAAAGTGGTGACGACGGGGGCCTTGAGTGTATCGGCAAGTGTCTTGAGCTGGCCGATGGCCTCGGAGACACCTGATCCCGCGAATATCGTAACCGTCTTCGCCTCATTGAGAATATCGGCCGCGGCCTTTATTTCTTCATCGGAGGGTTGGGGCTTGCGCTGCGTGAAAAGTGGCAGGAGAGTCGCGTCACCCTCGACTGCAGGCTGACCGTTGACATCCTCGGGGATACCGACCACGGCGACACCTCCCTCGGAGACCGCATGTTGCATGGCGCCATACATGATATGCGGTATCTGGGCGGCGTTGACGGCCATTTCGTTGTATAGGGAGCAGTTGGAGAAGAGCAGCGTGGGATTTGTCTCCTGGAAGTAGCCGGTGCCGAACATGGAGGAGGGGCAGGTGGAGGCGATGGCGAGCACCGGAGCGTTGGAACGCTGAGCGTCATATAGGCCGTTGATGAGGTGCACGTGGCCCGGACCTGAACTGCCGGCGCAGGCTGCCAGACGCTTCGTGAGCTGAGCCTCGGCACTGGCTGCGAAGGCCGCAGACTCCTCGTGGCGCATATGGATGAATCCGATGCGGTCATCGTCGGTGATGGCGTTGGTGATGGCGTTAAGGCTGTCGCCGGTGATGCCATAGATATGTTTTACTCCGGCGCCGGCGAGCATATCCACGATCTGGTCGGCTACTATACGGGGGGAGGATGGGGTGTTTTTCATAGCTTCGATGAGATTTATAAGATATATAAGTCGTATATGATTTATAAGATTTATAAGATATATAAGTCGTATATGATTTATAAGATTTATAAGATTTATAAAAATTATAAGACGTATAAGATTTATACGTCTTATACGTCTTATAAGTTCATTCGCGTAAGTTCATTCGCGTAAGTTCTTCGCGGGAGTTCAATCGTCGGGGCTTTCGGTTGTCAGGGCTTAGGGGAATTGTCCCGGGTGAGTATCTCCACGAAGGAGCGGGGGAGGCGGACATTGTAGAGTCCGAGGGCTTCGCGGAAGAGGGGGGCTATTTCCTCGTCTTTGAAGCCCGCTATGCCGCAGCCGATGCGCGTGACATAGAATGTGGTCTGGTCCCATTCGCGAGCGAGTTCTATAAACTCGTCCACGTATGGTTTGATTGTCTCCACACCCCCCTGCATGGTGGGTATGGCGTAGGATTGTCCCTGGAGGCCAACACCCTGTCCCTGCACGGCGCCGAAGAGTTTTCGGGCAGTGCGGGCAGCTCCGCCGGCATGGTTGCCGGCGAGATTGCTTCCGAAGACGAAGATTTCATCTTCGCCCAGGGATGTGATGTTTTCGGGAGTGTATTTCAGATTCTCGTTCATTTTTTCGAGGTTACCGCACGTTGTTGGGCTCGCCGAAACGGTTAGGGCCGGGCTGTCCGGGGGTGAGGGTGAGCACCAGGAACCATATCGAGCCGATGAGGGGCACGAAGGTGATGAATATCCATCCGCCACCCTTGCCGATGTCGTGCATTCTGCGCCATCCGAGGGCAAGGCCCGGAACGATATTGATGAGTCCGAACACCCAGAGCACCGCATACCAGAACCAGCCCCAGAAGCCGAGTTGGCCGTTGGCGATGTCGCCTCCGCATGCCATGATGAGGATGTAGCACACGACGGTCACGATGAAAGTGTAGAGCGCCACCCACCAGTATGCTGCGCGGCCTGCGCGGCCGTTGAAGTTGGCGTAGTTGCGGTAAAAGCTGGAGATTGCTTGTGAGAATGTCATAATCTTTGGTTTTTGGAGATTTGGGAATTATGGGAAATTTGGGATAAATTACTCGGTGGCGAGGCAGGCTGACACGTTGTCAAAGATACGGGCCTTGAGGTCGCTCTCGTCTGCGGGGAGGAACTGCTTGCCGGTGATATGCTCGTAAAGCTCGATATAGCGGCGCGACACCTCCTCGCAGTATTCATCTGTCATTTCGGGCATCTTCTGTCCCTCCTTGCCCATGAATCCGTTTGAGATGAGCCATTGGCGCACGAACTCCTTGGAGAGCTGTCGCTGGGGCTCACCCTTCTCGAAGCGTTCATCATAGCCATCGGCATAGAAATAGCGGGAGGAGTCGGGGGTGTGTATCTCATCGATGAGTATCACCTTGCCGTCAAGCAGTCCGAACTCATACTTGGTGTCCACAAGGATAAGTCCGCGCTCGGCGGCCATCTTCTGTCCGCGCTCGAAGAGAGCGAGGGCGTAGCGTTCCACCTGCTCGTAGACCTCGGGAGCCACGATGCCGCGGGCGATGATCTCCTCGCGCGAGATATTCTCGTCGTGTCCCTCGTCGGCCTTGGTGGTCGGGGTGAGGATGGGGTGGGGGAATCGCTCGTTCTCGCGCATTCCGTCAGGGAGGGGCACGCCGCAGATTTCGCGTGCGCCGGCAGCATATTCCCTCCATGCGGAGCCGGTGAGATAGCCGCGCACTATCATTTCGATCTTAAGGGGCTCGCACTTCAGGCCCACTGTAGCCATCGGATCGGGCACGGCCACCTTCCAGTTGGGCACGATGTCGGCTGTGGCATCAAGGAAATACTCGGCGATCTGGTTGAGCACCTGTCCCTTGTAAGGTATCCCCTTGGGGAGCACGACGTCGAAGGCGGAGATGCGGTCCGTGGCCACCATCACGAGCAGGCGGTCATCGATGTCATAGACATCGCGCACCTTACCGTGATATACTCCCTTCTGACCCTTGAACTCGAAATCTGTACGTGATAGTGTAGCTGCCATTTTTTCTTTATAGAACTGAAATTTTTGCAAATTTACCCAAATTGGCGGTAAATGCCAAATTTTAATGCCTTTTAGTTTGGATTTCGCGCCAAAATGGCTATATTTGCGATATGATGAAGATTATAGCTACCGCTGACTGGCACCTGGGGAATATGTTTCATGGCAACGACCGTCTGGCCGAGCAAGCCCATTTCCTGTCGCGCCTCCTTGAAATGCTGGAGGAGGAAAGGCCGGACGTGCTCGTGGTGGCCGGGGATGTATATGACAACGGCAACCCATCCGCGGCCGCACAGACCCTTTACTATGAGTTTCTTGATAGTGTCACAGCCCGTCTGCCGGGGCTTCATATCGTCATCACGGCCGGCAATCATGACTCGCCCAACCGCCTGGAGGCACCGCGCCCCATCATGGAGCGCCACAGGGTGCACATCCGCGGCAAGGTGGGGCGCCGCTGGGAGCCGGGGGAGAACGACGCCCCGGGGCGATGGGTGAATGATTACGATGACCTTCTCATCCCCATCCCGGACGATGAGTCAGGAGGGGTGAAGGGGGTGATAGCCGCCGTGCCATATCTACGCAGCGACATCGCCGTCGGAGACTCTTATGCGGAGGCTGTCCGGAGCTTCATGAAGGAACTGACGGCCCGTGCACGCGAACTGTATCCCGGACGTCCGGTGGTGATGGCCGCCCATCTGTATGCCACAGGCTCCGTCATAGCCCCTCGGTCGAGCGAGCGCATCATCGTGGGGGGACAGGAGCAGGTGAGCCTCTCCGACTGGCCGGAGCATCCGGAGTATCTCGTCAGCGGCCACATACACAAGCGGCAGCGTCTCGGAGCCACTGACTGGGCCCGTTATCCGGGGAGCGTGCTGCCTATGTCGTTTGCCGAAAAGGATTACCGTCACGGCGTGGACCTCGTCACTCTCGCGAATGATGGCACTGTGGAGGTGAGGCAATTGGAATACGCTCCTCAGCGTCAGTTGCTCATCATACCTGAAGAGGGCCCCGACACGCGCCACACCCCGGCCCAGCTCACGCGCATAATAAAGTCCATGCTGACGGAGCGTACATCCGACCTTCCCGATGAGGAGGCCCCGTATGTGATGCTCTATATCCATCAGTCCAAAATCAATGCCGACAAGAAGCGGGAGATTGAAGAACTGATCGCCTCGCGCAACGCCGTGCTGTGTGGCACGCAGGCTGTCAGCGACACCGTGGTGCATACGCTCGACGGCGGCGACACCCTGCGCACCGTGGAGGACATCCTCGAGCGCAGCGTGATGGACACCCTCGAAGAGGCCTTCCGCATGAGGCACGAGCGTGACCTCTCCGACCGCCAGCGCGAAATGCTCACGAATCTCCTTGAAAAACTCGGATGAAATGAAATTCCTACGCCTTGAAATACTCAATCTCGCCTCTCTCGACAATCCCGACGGCGAAATTATAAATTTTGAAAGCGGCGCCCTCGGGGACGCCACCATCTTCAGCATAGTGGGGCCGACAGGGAGCGGAAAGTCCACGATACTCGATGCCATCTGCCTCGCGCTTTACAACCGCGCCCCGCGTTATCCCCGCAAGAAGGGGGAGCGCAACAGCGGCATAGAGATATACGGCACCCCGGAGGCTGGAGAGTCCAACCGTCTCGCCCCCACCGACAGCCGCAATATCCTCACGCGAGGGAAGCGCAAGGGATACAGCAAACTCACATTCCTGTCAAACGCCGGGACGCTCTATCGCGCCGAGTGGCACGTGAAATTCAATTACCGCAACTACGAGAGACCCCTCACGCTCCTGTATGCCATCGCCGCGGACGGCACCGAAACCGAAGCCGAGTGGGACACCCTGCCACTCGTCATCGGCCTTGACTACGAGCAGTTTCTGCGCACCGTGCTGATAGCCCAGGGATCTTTCGCCGGATTTCTCAATGCCCGCGAGGAGGAGCGTGCCGAACTTCTCGAAAAACTCATCGGGGCCGAAGAGCGGTATGCCGGCATTTCCGAGTCTGTGCGCCAGGCCCGTTCCGAAGCTAACGAGCATCTCCGGGGTCTGCGTGCCGAACATTCGGCCTACGCCCGCTTTGACCTCTCGGATGAGCAGTTAGAGGCTCTGCGCGAGGAGATAGGCCGCCTGGAGGGGGAGGAGAAGAGAGTGCGTGCTGAGCAGACGACATTGCGCGAGGAGCAGGCATGGCACACAGCTCTCGCTGCCCTGAATGAGAAAGTGACCGCGGCGGAAAAGGGGGTTGCCGTCGCCGGGGAAGCCCTTGAAGCACGTCGCCCCGAGGCCGAGCGTCTCGCCCTCTACGACCGTGCGGCCACAGGATTGAAGCTCTATGGTGATATGGTCGTGCTCCGCAAGCGTGCAGTGGCCCTCGGAAAGGATATGGAGAGGGCGGGAGAGGAGATTTCTGCCGCGGGCGATAAGGAGAAAGCCGCGGCCGCTGACCACACGCTCCTCATGGCGGAAGCAGACAAGGCGGAAAAGTATCTCGCGGAACTCGCTCCCCGCATACGCCGCGCCCGGCAGTGGCTCGGAGAGGCCGGCACGCTCCGCGAGCAGCTTGGTGCCCGAAGCAAGGAGCGGGAGCAGTTGGCCGGAGCTTTGGAAAAGGGCACCCAAGCCCTTGAGTCCAACGCCAAGGCCATCGCCGGACTGACCTCCCGGAGGGAGGAACTGTCCGCCTCCTTCGCCTCGCTTGAAAAGGAAACGGAGAAGGCCACGAAGGACTCGGACGCGCGAATGGCCGAGGCCCGCAAGGAACTGGACACCTTGCAGGAGAAATTTGCTGCGCCGGATGCCGATGCGCTCAAGGAGAGGAAGAGAAGTCTTGACGCGCGGGTAATGACTCTGACGCAGCGGGTGCATATTTTAAAGGAAGCGGAGACTGTCGGCGAGCGTCTCGCTCATGATCGCAAGGAGGTGAAGACCCTTGCGGGGCGCAACGCCGAGATAGAGAAAGAGGTCGGAGCCATGCCTGTCGCCGCTCTGGAGAAGGAAGTGGATGTGCTTAAGGAAACGCGCCTGCTCATCACCGGAAACGACTGGGTGCGCCAGCGCCATCTCCTTGAGGAGGGGAATCCCTGTCCGCTGTGCGGGGCCACCCATCATCCCTTTGCCGACGAGGGGACACTGCGTCCACACGTTATGGAACTCGACACGCTTATCTCCGGCAAAGAGGAGGACCTGAAACGACTGACCGCCCTGCGAGACACATTGCTGGAGGAGAGCCACCGCAACAGCGGACTTTCCACGCGACTCGCCACCTCGATATCCGATGACGAGAAGCGCCTCAAGCAACTCTCGGCGCAGATTGCCACCCCCGAGGGAGGGGACGATGCGGCGATGCCCGCTACCGCCGATGAATGTAGCAAGGTTCTCGCCGACACCATCGCCGAGGCTGACAGGGCCGGTAAAGCGCTTGAGGAGTGCAATGCCCTTCATGCCAAGGTGAACGCCGCATTGAAACATATTGACAAACTGCGCGGCGAGGCCGAGAAAACGCGGGCCTCCTTCGCGGAGAAACTCAAGAAAATGGAGGAGTGTCGCGCCGAGTGCGAGAAACTCCTCGCTGCCGAAAAGGGGCGCTCGGGCACCCTCGCGTCGCGTCAGGAGGAACTCCGGGAGCAGGAGCGTGAGCTTGCCGGAAAAATCAAAGAGCTTGAGGAGGGTGTGGCCCTCAGGAGCAGGAACGCGGCGGAGGAGATAGGAGACTCGGAGCCCGACAGGCTTGAAGCGGAGGTGACTTCGCAACTTGACAAGTGTCGCAAAGACGCCCGGGAGGCCGAGAAGATCCTTGCCGACACACGCGAGAAGGTGCGTGAGCTTTCGGGGCGCATCAGGGCCTTGGAGCAACAGAGAAACGAGTCTCTCGCGGAGGCGGAAGCCCGCGACAGTGAGCTTGAAGACTGGCTGTTGGGGTATAACTTCACCAACTCCGCACGCATTGACCGGCATACGCTTGCTGATCTCGCGGCCTCGGGTGAGGATCGCGAGTCCCTGCGCCGCAGCTTGAAGGAGGCCGAAGAGAGCGTGACAGTGGCCCGCACGCTGCTTGACGAGAACCGTCGTTTACTCGCGGCTCACGAGGAGAAGCGGCCGGAGCGTCCGGTCGAAGAACTGGAGCGGCGCTTGGCCGAACTCGAGGAGCACTCCACGGCCGCGCTTGACGAAGCGCGTGCCCGTATGCGCGGGTATGTGGAGGCGCGAGGGAAGATGGGGGAGATGTATGCCGTCTTGAAGGAGGCCGAGGAACTCGCTGCCGACTGGAACGCCATAGCGGAGGCCATCGGCGGAGACGGCAAGACACTGCGCAAGATAGCGCAGTGTTACACCTTAGGCTTCCTCATCGAGCACGCCAACCGCGAGATCCGACGCTTCAACACGCGCTACGAACTGCGGCAGGTGCGCAACTCTCTGGGCATCCGCGTCATAGACCACGAGCGGGGAGACGACGTGCGCGACACCACCTCCCTCTCGGGGGGAGAGACCTTTATCGTCAGTCTCGGGCTTGCATTAGGCCTTTCGGCCCTGTCGTCGCGCAACGTCTCCTTCGATAACCTCTTTATCGACGAAGGCTTTGGCTCGCTTGACCCGGACACGCTCTCCACCGTCATCGACTCCCTGGCCATGCTACAATCATCGCAGGGGAAGAAAGTGGGAGTCATCAGCCACACCGACACCATGAGCGAGCGGATCCCCACGCAGATACGCATCATCCGCAACGGCCGCTCCGGCTCCTCGCGCATCGAGCTCTATCCCTCATAACTTGGATCCGAGATGCTTCGCTATGCCGAGGGCGGGGTCGAGCTCCCGGGCGCTGCTCCTTGCCTTGCCGGCCACGGCGGAGCAGAGGGTCCGGAAGTGTCTGTCGAATTGAGCAACGTTCACTTTCAGCGCTGAAATGAATCCCCATCGGAGGGCGTTGCCGAGTTCATGATATGTATCTGTGGTCTCCTTGTGAGCGGAGGAGCGGATGGCGTCGAGCACGTGGCCATGTGTGGCGGTATTCTTCTGGTTGTATTCCACGGAAGATGTCGCCTGTCCCATGCGCGAAGAGGCCGCGTCGCTGTAAAGCGTGTGATTGGCCACATCCTCTTTCAGAGTCTTCTCATCGCCCAAAGCACGTATCTTTTCAAGATCGGGGACCACGCTTGTCTGGGAATCCGGCATCCAACCCTGCATGGCGTTGAGGGTGTCGGCTGCACGCTCCAGTTCGGGCACGATTCTGCGGAGTATCTCGGCATACCGTTTCTTCATGACCGGCACGAATATGCTTTCGCGTTCCTTGATTAGTTCGCTCTCGTGTCTTCTCAACTCCTCGCAGGCCTCCTTGCCGAAAGTCTTGCTTCCTCCGGCCAGCATCAGGGTGAAGGAATTGCGGTGTTTGAGGGTATGGGAGTTCAGCCAGACGGGAAGGCGTTTGGAAACGAGGTCGGCGTATTTGCGGGAGGGTTGCTTGAGTGAAATATCCTCGGGATTGATGTTCTGCACGAACTCCTCGATAATGCCGGAAACTTTATCCGCGAGCTCAGGGAGACCCTTTTCCGCCATATCGTCATAAAACGCCTTGATCAATTCCAGATTTCCGAGCGTCCGGGGGAGATTCCCGATTCGGGAGAGGGGCGCAGGAACACCCTTGGAAAGATTTTTGTCGACCTGAATTTCTTCGGAAGGATTCTTGCCAGACGCGGCTTCTTTGGCAGGGACCTGGGTCTTAGGCTGCTGCGCCGCAGGGCGGCTCCCTATCGTGTTGAGGAGTTCACGCACCTTGCCGATACCTGAAGATTCGAGTTTGGAAGCGAATCCGTAGGCCTGAGCATCAAGGGCATCCGAGGGATTGCATATCACGATGCGTGCATCCGGATCGATGGGGTGAAGTTTGGATGAAAAATACTCTATAATTTGCTTCATCTCATCGCGCGGGAGCATGTCGGTGTCAAGGAGCACCAAATCCACGGGAGAGTCGAATGTCTCGTTTAAAGCCGTGATGTTGTCGACATCCACACTCGCCAAGGGTGTCTGCATGGAGGAAAGCCATACAATCCCGTCAACCTTCTTATCGAACAGGATGCTGTTGCGGAAATCCTCGCCGACAGTGCAGGGCAGGAAAAGTTCCGTGTGCTTGTTCAGTCCGGGCAGCGGCAGATACACCTCGAAAAGGGTATAGGGGGTGACATCCTCGTCCGCCATCAGGGTATCGATGTCGGGAAAAACCGAATGAAGTCGCGAGAATGATTTCTTAACCGGTTTTTTACCCGAGTCTGGACGGTAATGGATCCTGCACTCCTTCTTCGCGGAGGGGCGCAGGATTATGTCTACATTCGGAATATACAGGGGAAACACATCCTCTCCGGCCAGGGCGTTGAGTAACCCGGCGGAGGCTCCGATGTAGTTATGGGCACCTAATACGATTCTGCTCATGAGCGTGAAGCGGATTCAAGTACTTCAACTACGCGGTCGTGATAATGCTCCAGTTGCGTCAGGTATCCCTCTATGAGGGTCTGCTCGGGAGAGGCCTTGCGGCTGTTGACAGTGTGCACGGCGCCTAAGGCGACCGCGGCGGCGCCTATCAACCCTCCGGTGGCCGAGAGCAGGGTGGAGGCTCCGAGGACACGCGGCAGGAAGTATCCGGCGGCGGCTCCCACGGCCCCTCCGGCCACACCCGCGCCTATGGCTGTCTCCTTGGAATCCGCGGGGTGCTCCATCGGCTCGATGCTGAGGTCTTCCGTCAGGATACGCGACACGCGGTCCCCCTGCTCGGGATATTTCTCCACGAGGGTCTTCACCCAGCGTCCGCACATTGTCTCGGGCACGCCCCATGTCTGCTTGGCCTCGCGCAGGGCGTTGACGGCCGCCGTGGAGGTCAGTCCCTCGCTTGAGGAGGCGATAGAGAGGAGTTCCCCCTTGAAGGTGTTTCTGAAATCCTCCCAGAGATGATTGAAGCGTTCCACATTCTCATTCGCGGGGGTGATTGTCCCATCAGTATTGTTATAATCGGAATTCATCTGTATTGTTTTTAAATTTTTAATGCGGCGTGTTCGATTTTGTTTTTTCTTGCCGTGATGGCACGCAGAAGATTGTCTATTTCGGCTATCTGCCCTTGCAGTTTCCCGCGTCGGTCGTCAAGGCTCCGGATTTCCCTGTCTATTCCCTCCTTGTAGACGTGGAGATAATCGTCGACACCACGGGCAAGGCCTTCGGCTGCATTGGCGCTCACCTGCTCGAGCTGCTGACGGATGTTTTCGTTGAGTTCACGGAAATAGGCCTTCAGCTTGGGAGTCATGTCGTAGAGGATTTGTCTTTTCAACTTGTCCACGTTGACGTCAAAGAGGCCCCCGCCGCCGAAGATTCCTATGATTCCCCCTACGACGGCACCCACGACCGGCACCGGGATGACGAGCTGCCCCACCACCGCTCCGGCTACGGCTCCACCCATGAGTCCGTTGCCCAGCCTGTCGTCGAGCTTGTTGATGTTGTCGATGAAACCGACAGTGCCCGTGGAGGCCTCCGGGGTCTCCATCTCGAAATCGTAGGAGGCGGTGGAGAATTTGAAATCCAGTATGTCGACGTTTTGAAACTGCTGCTGAATCTTTCTGTGAGTGGCCTTCAGGGCGGAGGTGACCGCGAGGCGCATATCCTCGCGGAATCTCGGGATGATACCCTTCATCTCCTCGGCCATTGCATTGCACTGTTTTCCGAAACCCTCGTTGAGGAAGGATTTAAGGGCGGTCGTGGTGCGAATCTGGGGTGAATCGACGGCCTGTGTGAGCAGGGTGACGTTTTTCTCCGCGGCGCGGTCGAGGTATCCCGTATAGGACCGGCGTGCCATAATGGATAGGGCGTTAAGCTCCGAGAGGTGCTCTTGTCTGGCCTGCGCCACCACCGGATCAAGGGGAATCTTCCTTACCGACGCGAGACGTTTGAGGTCCTCCTCCAGGAGGAGACGCCACCGGCTGACGGTTTCCGACAGGGTCTCGAATAGGGAATTGAGGAGCCTCACCATGCGCCGGGCCTGGATGAGGTGACGGCCCCGGCGTGCGCGGTCGTGGATTTCGGCTATGGCGCTTCCGGTGAGGTGCATCATTCTCTCTCCGGTCATGTCTCCCGTGGCCCCGGCACGCAGCGAGGAGGCCACGGCCATCACCGGCACCTCAACGTCGAAGCGGTCGCGCAGTTTCTTGGCGACGAAACGGCGGATATCCTCCACCTCCCTCTCTCCGACATGCTCAATATGTGTGGCCACTGCCATGGCGTTGCGCACCAATAGCGGGGGGAGGGTGTCGAGAAATTCCAGGGAATCCTGCGACATCGCCTGTATGGCCGGAGTGAGGATAACGCACAGGTCCGCCTGGTTTCTCACCAGTTCGCGTGTCACGGGCCTCTCCCAGGCCTCGGCGGAGGAGTGGGCCGGAGTGTCGATGATGCGCAGTCCGTCCTTGAGGGCCGGGGCGGGAATGCCGACGCGTATCATCGAGATGCTCCCGATGCGCGACTCGTCGGTGGCTATCTCCGTGAGGCGCTTGCGTAGGGCATCGATGCCGGAGGGTTCCTCGAGGGTATATCTCCCCGTGTTGTCCTGGATGAAGATCGCAGGAGAGGAGAGATACTCCACCACGACGGGCACGACTGCCGAATCGGCGATCGTGCTCGAGGTGAATATCTCCAAGCCGGCCAGGGCGTTGATGAAAGCGCTTTTGCTGCTTCCGGCGCCCCCCACCACGCAGAGATTTATGGAGGAATCCTGCTGCTTCTCCCGGATGGCCCTGATGCGGTGAAGGGCCGCGTCGCGCACCTCGGCGGCCACGGCGGGATTATCCGCGAGTCCCTCGGCGAAGTCGAGATGACCGCGGATGTCAAGCACATTCTCGAGGGTTTTCCACACCTCTTCGTCGCTCTTCCTCACTCAGCCGCCTCCTCTTTTGACTGTGAATTGAGTCCCGCCAACTCGAATACGAAAGCGTCGAGCATCTCGCTGAGTTGCTGGATTTTCTTCTCACACTCGTCAAGTTTGGCGGTGCGCTCGGCCACGAATGTCTTGCCGCGCTCAAGCTCACGGATGGACTCCTCCACCTGGGAGCGCATGGCGTTGATCTCATGGTCTACCGACCCTGTGGCGGCCTCGATTATGTTGCCGAGATATTCGCGGATTTTTCTCTCGATGTCGTCGGCGTTCTTGTCGTAGGTTTCGTTGAGCGACCGCGTCACGCTCTGTATGACCTCGGCCTTCACTCTCTGCACCGTGCCCTTGTTGCCATCCTTGAACGACTGCCAGATGCGCGTGGCGAACACAGCCACGCCGAGCGGAGCGCAGATTGTCATGAGGCCGAAAGTGCCGATATTGTAGGCGATGTCTATACCGAGTTTCTTGGCATTGAAGTTGGAGCTCTGCATACCGTTCATGGCCGCCTCCACGCCTGAGCCGGGGAAGGCGAAGGCAATCGCGGTGCCGGCCACGCGCTCCCAGGGCTTGACTTCCGCCACTTCCACCGGGGTGTCGGTGATCTGTCCGGCCACGCTGTCGATTTCCTGCTGTATGCGTCCGAGGTCGATCTCCCCCTCCTTTCTGAAGGACGCGCACTTCTCCTCGACGAGGGGGGTGAGCACGTAAGTGTTCCACTCCTTGTAGTTGTGGCGTATCTTGGCCGTGGCCATTTCGGAGATTTCCTTGAGAAGGAGCTGCACATCCTTCTTGGTGGCCCATGTGAACTTGGTCTTGGGCTCGTAGTCCTGCACCCAGGCTGTCACCTGGCGCATCAGGTCCTTGTAGTAGATGACCACGGCGCGGCGGATGTCCTGTGCGGTCTTCTCCGCGGCCATCGTCAGGTCGGTGTGCATCTGCTTCTTGCGTGCCTCGAGGTCGGCGAGTTTAGGCTTGGCGTCGGCATAGCGTGCTCTGAGGGCTTCCAGGCTCATGGAGAGCTGCTTGCGCTGGGCGGGGATGGCCTTGTAAAGCGCCTCTTTTGAAAGAATCTCGTTGAGCTCGCGGGCCGGCTGGGAGAGTTTGATGCGTCCCTTCTCCTGGGCCAGGAAGTCAGTGAGATAGGACTCGAACTCCGGCATACCCGACTCCTCGAGCATCTTGGCGTCCGGCGTCACCTTCCCCTGGAGCCCCAGATACGCGGAGACGAAAAACTTGCGGCGGTCGCTGTATTGCTTGGTCTTCATCTCCAGATAGCGCTTCATATCCTCACGCTGGTCGGAAGGAATGGTGTCCATACGGTTGCCCACGAAGAGCATTTCAGAGAACCCCTTGGGGAGTAGAGTCTCCTCTATGACCGCCTTCTCGTGGGCCGCGCAGGGCTGGTTGGCCGACATCAGGAATATGATGGCATCGGCCTTGTCGAGGTATTCAAGAGTGACGGCCGTGCGCTCGTCGTGCTCGTTCAGACCCGGGGAGTCGATTATCTCCACATTCTCTCCCAGGAGGGGAGAGGGGTAGAAGAGCTCCATCGAATAGTAGGGGCTTTTCGACTCGGCGGCGTCGTCCTCGGCGAAAATCGGTATGGTGAGATATTCGGATATCCTGTCGTAAGGCACCTCCATGGGGGGTACGTCCTTGCGCTTGTGGGCCTCGATATGGGCGAGGGTCTGCGCCGGCACGGTGCTCAGGTCGCATCCCTCCATATCGGGATGGAAGTAGAGCACGGCCTTTTTCTCATCGCCATACTTCACCTCGTTGATGATGGCCGTACAGGGGAGGGGACGGGCCGGGAGCACATCCTCGCCGAGAAGGGCATTGATGAAGGTGGACTTGCCGTTCTTGAAAGTGCCTACCACTTGGATCTTGAAGGAATCGTGTTCCAGTTTCTTGCCGAGGCGCTTTAGATTTCCGGCAAACTCGGGCATCGAGAGTTCGTCGATGATGTCGGATGCTGCATGGAGCATCGTCGCGAGCTGCGAGCGGCGTTCCTGAAACCATTTCAGGTTATTGAAAGATTCAGACATGGGTAGCTATATATTTGATTGTATATTTACGTTTCGATGCGTTACACCTGCGGAATCGCTCTCTTTATGGCGGCTATGCGTCGGAGCGCCTCGTCGGTTTTGGCGGATAGCTCGTCTGCCGACGTGTCGCGTTCGGAGGAAATCATGTCGCGCTGCATGGCGAGCCATTCCTGTTCGCGCCGCATGGCCTCGGCGAGGATTTCGGCATACATGCCGCGCAACCTGCTCCGGCTGTCCGAGGAGGCCTCGCGGATGATGCGGGGCACTTCCCCCGCGACGAGTCTGCACACCTCCTCGCGCTGCCGCTCGATTTTCTTCTCGAAGACGGAGCGCGACCAGAGTCCTGCTCCGCCGCTCACGCCCATCGTGGCCAGGGGGATGAATCCCCCTACGGAGGCGAGGGCGACGGCGGCTCCGAGACCGAGGGCCATCGTGGCCACGTTGGCCCTCTTCTGCGACTGCCTCAGATCCTCCAGATCGAGAGACTCCCCGGAGGTGTAGGCCAGCGAGTCGTCAAACTGCCCGATGGATCCTGTCTCCACGGAGAGGATGGTGCGGAACTGACGCTGCAGTCTGCCGTTGAGCCATGCCTGGTCACGAGCCACAGTGCGCGAGGCCCAGGCGTCGAGTGCCTGCGAGAGGGCGGAGAGTTCGCCGCGCACGCGGAAATTGTATTCCTTCTCCACCCATCGCTTGGGTTCCGGGAAACGGTCCACTTCATGCTGGAGGCGCTCCGTCATGGACTCCGCGGCCTGCTTGAGTTTGCTGTCAAACTCGGCTGTGGCTGCCTCGCACCGGCGTGTCATCTCCTCGCGGAGTTCTCCCCATCCCTTCTGAAGTTCCGCGAGAGCCTCGAGACGCCGCTCCCGGAGGCGGAGTTGCTCCTCCCCTTTGGCCCCGGCTATTTTCTTACGGTCGGCAAGGAGGGATTCAGCCATGTCGAGCACCTGCGTCACATTGGCTGCCAGCCATCCGCTCACGAGGGCCTCGCGCCGAGGATTCTCCGTCCATTCCTCGATGAGGACCCTCAGCCGGGCACTCCCGTTGACATTGTTGTATTTGTCACTCGGCATCTGCACCCCGGCTCCGGCGATAACCACGGGAAAATTCCATTTCCGGGAGCGCATAAGTTTCACTATGTAGTCCATCTGACGGTCTCTCTCGGGCAGGGGCACGAGGTCGAGTTTCGTGACGGCTACGGCCAGGAAGGGGGTGCGGGCGCCCAACACCTTCTGCTGCACGAAAGACTGCTCGGAAAGGCTCAGCGGCTGCGTGGCGTCCACGGTGATGACTGCGGCATCGGAGGCGAGCAGGGCGCGGGCCACGCTTTTCATGCGTCCCTCCTGGAGGTCACCCGCCCCCGGCGTGTCGAGGAGGATGACACCGTATTGTCCGAGCCATTTCACCGGCACCTTGATTGCCGCGCTCCCCTCGCGCGAATCGCCGGAGGAATTGAAATTATCTATCTTCAGGATTTTCCAGGCCTCCTTGTCGAGAGGGTATGAGCCTTCTCGGCTTCCATCGGGATTGAGGGTGATGAGGAGGGGAGTGCGGCCATACCCCACGCGGGTGATCAGAGCCGTGGTGGGGAGGGCGGAGGCCGGAAGCACATCAGCGCCGAGTAGAGAATTGATGAGGGTACTCTTTCCGCGGCTGAACTCCCCGACGAAAGCCACCGTGAAGCGCTCGTCGCGGGTCTTCGCCATCAATGACTCTATCCTGTGGGCCGGACCCTTCATCCCCAGCTCACGAAGCGCCGTCGCCGCCTCACTGCATTTCCGGAGAAGCTCGGCCCTCTCCGCCGACACCGGAGCAGGCCCCTTACGTGGAGCGGATGAACCCTTTTCGGTAGAGCGGGGTTCTTGAGGGGAACACTGCCCCGAGGGTTTGAGGAAATCCTTATTCTTTATTTTGGCCATCGTCGGTGAGATATTTTTCGACAGAGAGATATTTATTATAGAAATCGGGCTCGAGATGCCGGTATATGCCACTGAGCGAGGGTTCGATAAGGCGGGAAAGGCTTTCGCGCAGGGCTTTTTCATCGGTGTCGCCCCATGTGCTATCGGAGATCTGTGCCGAGGCCAGTCGTCCCATCAGTGTCAGGGCGTTTTCGCGCAGCGACATATAGGCCTTGCGGTCAAGGTCTTTCACCGCCTCGTGGCGGAACGTGCCGCAGGCACGTCCGAAATCCAGACCGGCGAAGTGAGGATCGTAGGCAAGATCCCTGAACTCTACAAGCATCCGCTCGGGGAGGGTACAGACTGTTATGTATCTCACGGGGAAGACCAGAGTGCCGTCCACTTTACCTGTGGCGCGGTAACGTAGCCAGGGGAGAATCATGCAGAGCTCGCCCCCTCTGACGGAGAGCATCGGCAATCCGGGCACATACTCCATCGGAATATGCTGACGGCGGAGCGTGGATTTCTTCGCCTCATCGACGGCCTCCATCACCATTGAGGAATCGTATTTCATCTTTGGGAGTTACTTAAAAGTCAGGATGGAAATTGTTATGTGGTCAGGATTCAAGACGCGTAGATTCAGGCCCGGCAGACGATCATCTGACGGTCTCCGGCGCTCCATGCGTTCTCAAACATCTCCAGGGGCACCAGCTCTCCGCAACCCTCCGGATGGCCTGAATCGTTGAGCACCACCATGGGATTGGCGGGATCGGTGCGGTCTATACCGATGACCTGCACCGCATGATCCGAAGCGGTGTCGGGGGAGAAGATGTCGTTAGGTTTGTCGTTCCACACCTGGTTTGAGTCGATGCTCACGATCACCCCCTCGCCGTTGTTGAGGGCCTTCTCCAGAGAATCGATGTCAGCGTCGAAAACCATATCATGCTCTATGCCGTAGTAATCGAGCATCTTGTCGGTATTGAGGGTCATCGTGCCTCCGTTGTGGGGATCGTCCACAAACCATCCGTTTTCCACGGCCACCTCCACCATTTCCTCCACCGGGATGTCCTTGCCGGTGAGGTCAGCTATCACGAATTTCTGGGCATATATCGCGCAGCGGGATGTGGGACCCTGGAACTCCCAGTGTTCCATCGACTCCTTCGGCGAGCCGCTCACCATGTCGGGCTCCGCCTTGTCGGCATCGAAATTTGCTCCCACTGCCGAGGCTGCCACCGGTGAGTATTCCGGCCCGTCGGGCATGAAGCCGGACGTAAGATCTTCAAGGGCATAGAGTTCCGGCTCGCCGTGAAATCCGGAGCCGTCGGTATCGGTCCAGATGCGGACGGTGTCGGCCAGACCGTCATTGTCGGAGTCCACATTCTCCACGCGGTAGGCCTCGTCATACTGATGGTCGCCGTCATGGTCAATGAAAATTTCGGAATATGACATGACATCCGAATCCGGTTTTCCGGAGTGGGATGTGACCACCATCTCCGCATCGCCGTCCATATCGAGATCAACGAGGGAATGGGAATAGTCGGGATTGCCGTCGGCATCGTAGTCCATCATGCGCGTGAGGGTCTCGGCATACCCGTCGCCGTCGTTGTCGGCCTCCTGCAGGAAAGTGTCGAAGATGCCGTCATGGTCGGTGTCGTAGCCATACGTCAGGGAGTTCTCATCAAGGGACATCATGGTGTCGATGATACCGTCTCCATCAAGATCGTAGAAATCAGGATCAGTCATAAGATCAGGATTGTTGCAGTTTGGAATCCAAAGTTAATAAAAAAATCGGAAGACACCGCAAATAATCCGAAAAACTCCCCCAAAATCCACTGACAGCTACGCATCCGGAGAGATTTTTATTGTGTGCACCGTGAATTCGGTTTGTTCCATTTCAAAGATTTGTTAAGTAAGTGTTCAAATTTAAACGATATAATCAAAAGTAAGTGCTCACTTGATCTTTTATACAATCTGCGGCTTCTTTTTTGCCGCTTTCAGCTTGTCGCTCAGTCGCATAGCTCGCTATGCTCCCTCTCTCCGCACAGAAATCGTCTAAAAAACAGGCTCGCATATTGTATAAATTAAATTTGAACACTTACTTAGGAAAATATCAATAGAAGGACTGAAACGTTGCAGATGTTAGGAATATAGGTGAATTTTGGGTAACTTTGCAGTCATCAATTTAATCAGGAAATTTTAAACCGGAAATAATTCAAAATATTATCCAAATGGCACAACAGCAGTTTAAGGGTCTGACGGACGCACAGGTGGAGGAGAGCCGCCACCTGCACGGCGTGAATATCCTCACGCCCAAGGAGTCGCAGTCACTTCTTTCGCAGTTTCTGGAGAAGTTCAAGGACCCGCTTATCATCATCCTGCTTGTGGCGGGAGCACTCTCGGTGGGCATTTCCTGCTACGAGTATTTCAGTCTCGGCCAGGGGGCCGGAGTGTTTTTCGAGCCGATAGGCATTTTCATCGCCATATTGCTCGCCACGGGGCTGGGCTTTTACTTCGAGTTGAAGGCCAACCGCGAGTTCGCGCTGCTCAATCAGGTCAACGACGACGAGGCGGTGCAGGTGATTCGCAACGGCAATGCGGTGCAGGTCCCCCGCAAGGATATTGTGGTGGGTGACATAGTGGTGCTGACCACGGGGGAGGAGATACCTGCCGACGGCAATCTGCTGGAGGCGGTGTCGCTCAATGTGGATGAGTCCACGCTCACGGGTGAGCCGATGTGTCACAAGACCACCGACCCGGAGCAGTTCAATCCCGAGGACACATATCCTTCGGACCATGTGCTGCGCGGCACGAAGGTGATGGAAGGGCACGGCGTGATGGAGGTGACGGCTGTGGGAGACAGCACCGAGAACGGTAAGGTGTTCCAGGCTGCGCAGATCGACGACAGCGTGAAGACGCCGCTCAACGAGCAGCTCGACCGCCTCGGGGATCTTATCACAAAGATTTCGTACGCCTTCGCCATCCTGATTGTCATAGGACGCGTGATAATGTATTTCACGAACAATGATTTCGAGTGGATCTCCTTCCTCGCATATCTGCTTCAGACGCTGATGGTGGCCGTGACGCTGATTGTGGTGGCCGTGCCGGAGGGTCTGCCGATGGCGGTGACACTCTCATTGGCCTACTCGATGCGCCGTATGCTGAAGACCAATAATCTGGTGCGCAAGATGCACGCTTGCGAGACCATGGGAGCCACTACGGTGATATGCACCGACAAGACCGGCACGCTGACACAGAACCAGATGCAAGTCTACCAGACCGATTTCTTCGGTAATCCTCCCGCGGAGGTGCTTGAGGAGGGGATAGCTGTCAACTCCACGGCTCTCCTCGACCTTTCGGGCGAGAAGCCGCAGGTGCTCGGCAATCCCACGGAGGGGGCGCTGCTGCTCTGGCTCAAGGAGCGCGGAGTGGACTACCGCCCGCTGCGAGATGGCGCTGTGCGCGTGGACGAGGTACCCTTCTCCACGGAGAGAAAATATATGGGCACGCTGGTGAAGTCCGCCTCCGGAAAGACCATCCTCTATGTGAAGGGAGCGCCGGAGATCGTGTTCGGGATGTGTGCCGACACGGCGGGTGTTACCCGCGAGGAGGTGGATGCCCGTCTGCTGGAATATCAGAACATGGCCATGCGCACGCTCGGTTTCGCATGGCAGGAGGTGCAGCCCGGCGAGACGGTGATAGCCGACGGCAAGGTAGTGGCCGGCAATCTCCATTTCCTCGGCTTCGTGGCCATTTCCGACCCTGTGCGTGCAGATGTGCCTGATGCCGTGGGCGAGGTGCTCAATGCCGGCATCGGCGTGAAGATCGTCACCGGCGACACTCCCGGCACGGCCAAGGAGATCGGCCGCCAGATAGGCCTCTGGAACGACAATCGCGACGGAGAGCGCAACATCATCACAGGCACCGAGTTCGCCGCCCTTTCTGACAGCGAGCTTCTCGACCGCGTGGGTGATCTCAAGATAATAGCCCGTGCGCGTCCGCTTGACAAGAAGCGCCTCGTGGAGGCCCTGCAGAAGCGCAACGAGGTGGTGGCCGTGACGGGCGATGGCACCAATGATGCCCCGGCTCTCAAGGCCGCGCATGTGGGCCTTTCGATGGGTGACGGCACATCAGTGGCCAAGGAGGCTTCGGACATCACCATCGTCGACAACTCCTTCTCTTCGATAGGACGCGCCGTGATGTGGGGACGCTCCCTTTACCGGAACATACAGCGTTTCATCCTCTTCCAGATGACGGTCAACGTGGCCGCTTGTTTCATCGTGCTTTTCGGTGCCTTCATGGGCACCGAATCCCCGCTGACGGTGACGCAGATGCTGTGGGTGAATCTGATTATGGACACTTTCGCGGCGATGGCTCTGGCCTCGCTTCCCCCCTCGAAATCGGTGATGAAGGAGAAGCCCCGCTCACGCCGGGCCTTTATCATCAGCGGTGCCATGAAGCGCTCCATAGTGGGTGTGGGAGGTCTATTCTTCCTGCTTCTTCTCGGCATCCTGTATATCTTCGAGCATTATGATGTGAAGAGTATCCTGGATATATTCAGGTTCCTGCCGCAGAGTGCGGAGGGTCCGTCGCTCACTCCGGTAGAGTTGTCGATGTTCTTCACTATCTTCGTGTTCCTGCAATTCTGGAATATGTTCAATGCCCGAGCCTTCGAGACGGGTAGGAGCGCCTTCCATTTCAAGGGGTGCAGCGGATTCCTGACCATAGCCGGAGCTATCCTGCTGGGGCAGATATTGATAGTGACCGTCGGCGGTCAGTTCTTCAGCGTGACTCCGCTGTCGGTGGTGGACTGGGCCGTGATTATCGGCGCCACTTCGCTCGTGCTTTGGATCGGAGAGCTGCTCCGTCTTTTATCCGCACGCCGGGCATAGGGCCGGCTTTTAGCCCGAGGAAAGCGATGATTTATCAGCCCGAGACAAGCCTCGGGGGCAATAACAAAAGGCGCCGCACACTCTGCGGAGCCTTTTTTTGCTTCTTTCTTTTTCTCCTGTTTTTTCTTTTATCGGGGGTATGTGAGGTTGTGGGGGGCGGGGTCGAGGAG
>CAMWLC010000034.1 GCA_947174995.1 uncultured Porphyromonadaceae bacterium | reverse complement strand
CGAACCCTGGGTACCCGTAAGGGTACAACGGTTTTCGAGACCGTCCCGATCGACCACTCCGGCATCTTTCCTTTGTCGTTTCGGATAGCGAGTGCAAAGTTACTGCTTTTTTTCGGTTTGCGCAAGTTTTTGGGGTTTTATTTTGCTTCCTGGACGTTTTTTTGTAGTTCTGCCGATTAGTTTACATAAAAATACGTGGGACATCGCGTGCGGATGTATTCTAATTGAGAATTGTATTTGCACCCTGCATTTGGTTTGATGTCAAATCTTCCGTTTTATCTGCAAACCAACCAATAGTCCTATGGCATCGATAAAAGTAAAGTTCCGCATTTCGACGGTTGCCGAACATGAGGGTTCGGTCTTCTATCAGGTAATTCATGAGCGCAGGGTGCGACAGATTCCTTCCGATCTGAAGGTGTTCGCTTCGGAATGGGATTCCGCACACTCTACGGTTGTTGTGCCCGGACATGGTCCGCGCAGGGATCATCTCCTTTCGGTGCGTGACCGGATACGGTCTGATCTGGAGAGGGCAGGCAAAATAATCTTCAGGCTACAACAAAAGGGGATACCGTTTTCGGCAGATGATGTGGTGGATGAGTTTCGGGGATATTGTGCCAAGTATTCGGTGTTCAGCTATATGGAGAGCCTGATTATATCGCTCAGGCAAAGGGGGAGAGTCCGCACTTCGGAAACTTACAAGGCCACTCTCAACAGCTTCAAGAAATTTCGTTCTCAGGAGGATGTTATGCTCGATGCCATCTCTCCGGAGGTGATGGAGGGTTATGAGGCGTGGCTGAGGGGGAGGGGGGTGGCGCCAAACACTGTATCGTTTTACACGCGCATTCTCCGTGCTGTCTACAATCGCGCAGTGGAGCAGGATATAATCGACAACCGCTTTCCTTTCCGTCGGGTCTACACGGGTGTTGACAAGACCGTAAAGCGTGCCCTGCCTCTGACTGTGATGCGTAAAATAAAAAGGCTTGATCTTTCACGCCGCCCCCGGCTCGATTATGCCCGAGATATGTTTCTCATGAGCTTCTATCTGCGGGGAATGAGTTTCATAGATATGGCTTTTCTGAAAAAGAGCGATTTGAAGAACGGCAGTGTGACTTACCGCCGCCGCAAGACGGGCCAGCAGCTCACTATAGGATGGACAAGGGAGATGCAGCACATTCTCGACAAGTATCCCGAGAATACCACGGGCTATCTTCTGCCTATCATTCGGATGCCGGTGGCTAACGAGCGCAGGACATACCTCAACAGGGCGTACAGTATCAATCGCGGTTTGAAGCACATTGCGGCTCTGGCGGGAATTCCGGGGTCTCTCACCCTATACGTGGCGCGTCACAGCTGGGCCTCGGCGGCCAGGGTGAAGGGTATTCCCATGCCCGTTATTTCGGAGGGCCTGGGCCACGAGTCCGAGGCTACGACCCGCATATATCTTGCAAGCCTCGACACCTCGGTCGTGGACCGTGCCAACCGAATAATTCTGAAAAGTCTGGGATAGGAGTGTGTTATTTCAGGATCACCTTCTTGCCATCGCGTATGTAGAGTCCGGGGAGCGCGGGGTGTGCCATTGGTCTGCCGAGAAGATCGTAGGTCCGGGGTAGTGATGCGGATTGCGCATCGGCTGCCGGAATTGTCTCGACAAGAGTCTCGACGTCGTCTATGCGGAAGCGGTATTCGTCAGACACTCCATGGCCGGCATGATACATCACTGCGATGTATTCCCCGGCTTCAAGAGGGCTCAGATCAAGATTGAGTGCTCCATAGTGGGTCGTCGGCGCTTCAAGGTAGAGCATAGGGGTGTCATGGCTGTATACGGAGTGGCCGTCGTGGTTGAATATCCAGAGCTGGAGCACATCCGTGAAGTATCCTTCATCGACCTTGAGGGTGTATATGAATTTCACGTCCTCTTTGTCCGTGACAGGATCCTGGTCCTCTATCCTGAGGTATGAGACCTTTATTTTCAGACCTTCGGGTGCCTCGGCAAGGGTGACGGTGATGGGTTCGCTGACATCCTTGCCTGCGTTGTCGCGCATCACGAACCTGTATTCGCCGGGGGTGAGGTCAATGCCTTCGTCGGCTTTGAAATTTCCGATATAATCGGTGATTCTTTCGGAGTGTTCCGGTTCCACATCGGCGAGTCGCCACGAGGATACGGCCACCCGCTCTTCAGAATCAGCCTTGATGAGACATGGGGTGAGTTTGCCATAATACTCTTCCTTCCCGGGATTCTCGACAGTAAACTTCACGGGGAAGTCGCGGCCTATGAATATTTTGGCAGGTACGTCAATCTCCGTGACGTTCACCTCTGCTTGGGCCGGGAGGCTCAGGGTGGCGATGTTGTCCTTGACTACGGCGGTTATACTCCCTTGCGCTCCAATGGGGCAGCGGATGGGTTGCCATTTGCTGCCGTCATAGAAGACGGGCGTAATGGTGTAGGTGCCGTCGGGGAGTTCGGGGAAACGCACCGTGTCGTCATACACTCCGTCGAGCGGGCCGAATCCGGAGAGGTTGTATCCTCGGATGAATTTTACCGTGGTGCGGTCTTCGGATTCTATCTTCATTCCGATATGGGTGTCGTTGGCAAGACGGGTCAGGCCATAGTTGAAATAACCACCCGAGCATTTGAGATCCTCTCCGGCCTTGACCGTCATGACACCCGGTTTGAAATCTCCGGTGCAGTATATCAGATATGTGGGCTTTGACTCTGAGGAGGCGGGACGCACACCGAGCGTGATGGTCTGGTCTGCGTTGAAACCGCCAGCACCTCCACCCACGCCGAGATCGGCGGGATTGAGGGCGTCAAGGAGGAAATATCCGTTGGCCATTCCTCCCCAGCCCCAGTTGAAATGAAAGAATCCGTCGGAGGAATATCCGTCGCAAATGAACTGATGGCCTCCGCCGGTGCCCTGTCCGGCATAAAGCACGGGAAGTCCTTGCGCGAGGTCGGCGTAAATCATATCTTCCCATTCATACATACCGTAATAGGGGCGCGAGGGCATCCACATGGCGCGGTCGTAATCGAAATAATCGATCAGCGAGACTCCCATTTTTATGGTGGCTGCTCCGCTGTCACCGATGTCATAGTGCATGTCCACGCTCACGCCGCACGCAAGCATGAGCGTGGCGACTGCCGTGCGCTCCTCTGCCGTGGACTTGTCGTCGTAAGTATCGGTCATGAGGTCCCATTGGAACTGTGTGGCGGAATAATCGAATTTCAGGGTATCCTTGCCGACATTCCAATAGTATGAATGTGAACCCTTTCCGACAGCGGGCCAGCTATGATATTTCATGACCTGGGCCATGGCCGTGGCCACGCATCCGGTCACGGTCTCGTGTCCGTTGACGCGCGGGCAGAGTTCGTTATATGGCGCTTCCTGATTCCAGCGTGTTTTCGTCAGAGGATCGATGGCTTTACGCTCGGCACGGCGTACCGGAGCGTTACGGGCATCGTTTCTGACTGTCGCACCCTCTGCCTCGGGGGCGACGAGCTCTTTGTTGTAGCATGATAGCCAGTAGTCGAAGGCCGGATTGCCTTTAGGATCATATTGTCCCTCATCGGAATAGCCGAGCAGAGCCGGCGCACGGTCATCGGCCGGGAGCACCAGAAATCCTCCCGGGGTATTGAATATGTATATATTCCCCTTGGTGGCGGCCAGGACGGGAGATTCCCTTGTCAGCGGCGCAGCCTTGCGGGGCACACTTGAGGATTCAAGACGAGCCAGCGCCTCCCGGGGGGAAAGGGGCGCGGCGGAAACTGTGCCGGCGAAGACAAGAGCGGCAAATAGTGGAATCATGTTTTTCATAGCTACATAACGCCCTACTACCGCCGCCGGTTCATCACCTCAAGTCGTAAGTATCAGCTCGTCGAGGGGGCGTTTGGGCACGTGGTGGACTTCATCGGGAGTACGGAAATACTTGAAATCCGCCTCATCGGTGCCATCCATATTCTCTATCACCACCTTTTCGCGGGGCTGTCCGAGAGCGAGCACATAGCGGGGTTGGTAACGCGAGTCGATTCCGAGGTCGGCGGCGAGGGTCGGGGCGTTGAAGGCCTTGATGATGCAGGCGCCCAGACCGAGTGTCTCAGCTCCCAGGGTGATGGCCTGGAGCTGGAGTCCGTCATCACAAAGACAGTTCGGGCCGAAGTGGGTGTCGAGACACTGGATGAGGTATGCGGCGGGGCGTTCGCCGACTTGGGGGCCGTCCCAATCAGTATAATATCCGGCCCATTTCAGCTGAGGAAAGACCTTGGCACACATCTCCGGAGTATTGATTATCACATACCTCAGAGGCTGGGCATTGCGCCCCGAAGCGCAGTAACGGGTAAGCTCCACGAGGCGTCGGAGCGTATCGGTGTCCACGGGGATGTCCTGCCGGAAACGGCGCACAGTGCGGTCGGACATCAGCAGGGAGCGGAATGAATCGAAATCTATCATAAGTAAGTGTTCAAATTTAAACGATATAACCAAAAGTAAGTGATCACTTGATCTTTTATACAATCTGCGGCTTCTTTTTGGCGCTTTCAGCTTGTCGCTCAGTCGCATAGCTCGCTATGCTCCCTCTCTCCGCACAGAAATCGTCTAAAAAACAAGCTCGCATATTGTATAAATTAAATTTGAACACTTACATATATCAGAATCTATAATTTGCGTGCAACGAGATAGAGAGGGCGGAATGTCAGGGCCGGCGATGCTCCGGCATTCTCCGGAGTCAGTGCTCTGAGCAGATTGCGTATCGCCGGCGTCCCCGAAGCTGAACCTCCCACTCCGGTCAGCTTCAGATGCAGAAGGGCCTCGCGGGGAGTGGCGAAAGTGAGGCGAACCTCCTCGCTGAGAGTCTCGGTATTATCAGGGCCGAAAATCCGGGCAGCCATCTCCTCGAAACCGGAAGCCTTGAGATAGGGCAGAGGGGAGGGGCGGGCCGCGTCAAGCTCATGGAGATTTCCCTCCACAAAAGTGCTGACTGCAAGAAAACCTCCCGGGCGCAGGGCACGGTACGCGTTGGAGAGGAAACGCTCAGGGTCGGTGAACCACTGTATGGTGGAGGCGGAAAGAATAACGTCATACGCTTCTGCGGGGGCCGAGTCCATCCATTGTTCGGCATCCATGCTGACGTAGGTCTCACGCTCCGCTATATCAAAGGGGGCGCGTGGAGTATAGAGATCAACGAAAGTGGCTGAAGCGGGCCTGAGAAGGGGGGCGTACATTTGAGTCAGCATACCGCATCCCGCGCCTATTTCAAGTATGTCACCCTCCCTGCGTGCCTCCCCGGGGATAAGGCCTGCAAGCCGGGCCGCTATCACCCTCTGGGCGCGAGCGTGACTGTCGTAGGTGTCGAGAGCGGCCTCGAAACGGCGCCCCACTTTCTCCGGTGCCGGGAGAGTGGCGTTCACCACATCTTGAAGCGGAAAATAGTGTGCGCCTGGGAGCGTGACTATCTCCGGAGCAGAGGGGTGCTGCTTCCAGAAACGCAGTTGCGATTCGTACGGGATGATGCGGTCGTCGGTGGAGATGAAAACTCTTCTCCAGGGAAGAGTATCGTCGATCTCCTCCTTCCGGACGTTAATGTATTCCTTCTCGATTGCCGCAAGCTCGGAGCGAAGCACCTCGATGTCCGGAGCCGGATCGAGGTGTTTTCCCAGGTTTCCCATACCGGCGGCGGAACCGGCCATACGGCGGCGGAATTTCGTTAGTGACAGAAGGGATAGTCCCTCAAGTGTTCCCTTGAAAATGGCCGGGTCTATTCCCCGCTCCGCATCCACCGGACATCCGGTGCCGTTCAGAGCATAAGCGGAAGTGACTCTCTTGCCGCGCAACGCCCGCATGGCGGCAAACACGCCGAATGACCATGCGTAGACAATGACGGTTTCGTAAGGCCCGAGTATTCCCTCGGGTATCAGGAAGTCCCCGTACCCGTGGCACACTGCCACGTCCCACCCCTTGCGATGGATTCCGGAGTATAACTCCGGTCCGGTGCTCCATCCGGCGAATATCAGAATAAGGCGCGATGAGGAGGGGGAGCGGAATATGAAATCTGTTTTCATCCGAGAGTGTCTTTGAGGATAGTCAGAAGGGGTTCGAGCTGGCTGCGTGTCAGACCTGCCGAAAGAGAGAAGCGTATTCTTTCGCCGTGGGGAGGCACGGTGGGCCGGCGTATGGCCAGGGCGTCAAATCCGGCTTTGTGGATGCACTCCGAGAGGGCGACGGCTTTTTGGGCGTCCCCTGTCACCAGGGGGATAATCTGGCTTCGGCTCCCGGTGTCGTTTCCGGTGATCAGGGCCAGGCTTTCCGCAAACCATTGTGACAGCTCCGCGAGATGCCGGCGTTCCCTCTCCATTTCGAGCGAAAGGAGCAGCATCTCGCGGGTCCACTCGGCGCAGACGGGAGGAATAGCAGTAGAGAAAATGAAGGAGCGCGAGCAATTGACGAAGAAATCATGGAGCCGTGAGTCACACACGGTGAAGGCCCCGCTCGAAGCAAGAGCCTTGCCGAAAGTCCCCGTGATGATATCTATTTTTCCAATAGTGCCGGTCTCCTCTGCCAGTCCGAGACCCCGTGAGCCGCGCACTCCTACGGCATGGGCCTCGTCCACATAAAGGAGCATATTGCCAAACTCCTCGCGCAGGGCCACGAGCTCCCGGAGAGGAGCGAGGTCACCATCCATGCTATATACCGACTCAGCAATCACCACCACCGTGTCATGTGTGCCGGCGTGCTTCTCCAGTATCTTGCGCAGGGACGCCATATCGTTGTGGCGGAAACGCTCGAACAGGCATCCTCCCACACGCAGACCGTCATAGACCGACGCGTGCACGAGGCGGTCCACCACGAAGAGAGTGTTTCCCGCATTGAGTGCGGACACGATCCCCACATTCGCATGATAACCCGAATTGAAGAGGAGTGCCGGACGGTCATATAGCGAACCAAGAAGCCTCTCGAGCTCCATGTAGCCGCGCTGACGTCTGGATAGCAGCCGCGATGCGGATGAAGAGAACGCGTATTCCCGCGCCACACGCTCACGCAGAGCATCAAACTCACCCCTGTCGGCACGCTCCGCGAGGGATAGATAGTCATTTGACACAAGGTCGATCCTCGGCATCGTGGCGATGTCGCCCGAGGGAATGTGCCGAAGATTTCCCGTGCGCGATTTTTCCTCGAGCACGTGTGTGATGTGAGACGGAACCTTGATCTCAGACTTTATCATGAAGGGGCTTTTCGTAGAGTTCATACACGATTTCGAGCAGCGCGTCGCAAAGTCGGTTGACCTGTTCGTCGCTCACTGCGAGATAGGGGGGCATAAGATATGCGTTGTGGCCGAAAGGACGAATCCAGACTCCCCGCTCCACACACATTTTCTGAAACGGCCCCACGTCTATCCAGTCCTCAAGTTCAAGCACTCCGATAGCACCGAGCACTCTCACTTCGCGCACGCACTTCCAGTCTTTTGCAGCGGCGAGCCTCTTCTTGAAAATAGCCTCGATTTCAGCCACACGTTTCCTCCACGGAGACTCAAGGAGCAGTCTCGTCGAGGCCACGGCCACGGCGCAGGCCAGAGGGTTGCCCATGAATGTGGGACCGTGCATTATGCACTGAGCCTGAGATGATGAAATCATGTCGGCCACGCGCTCGTTGGTGGCTACGGCTGCGAAGCTCATGAATCCCCCCGTTATAGCCTTGCCGATGAGTATGATGTCCGGTTCCACCCCGGCGTGTTCCCAGGCGAAGAGGCGTCCTGTGCGTCCGAATCCGGTAGCGATCTCGTCGAAAATCAGGAGTATGCCATTTTCATCGCATTTCCGGCGGAGCTCGCGCAGATATTGGGGGTGGTAAAAATACATGCCCCCCGCGCCCTGCACCACAGGTTCGAGAATCACCGCCGCCAGAGTGTCGGCATGACTGTCGATGAGCTCCTCCATGGGTTTGAAGTCATCCGGATTCCATTCCTCTCCAAACCGGCATTTGGGACGCGGAGCGAACAGTCTGGCGGGGAGAGAGGGCCCGAAGGCCCCGTGCATACCTGTCACCGGATCGCATACCGACATGGCGTTCCATGTGTCACCGTGATACCCGCCGAGAATCGTGGCAATATCTGTTCTCCTCGGATCATCGTGGGCCTGGACTGCCATCTTAAGCGCCACCTCCGTGGCCACCGAACCGGAATCCGCATAGAATATGCGGCTCATTGACGGGGGAAGGATATCAAGAAGGATCTTGCCCAGCTCGATAGCCGGATCATGAGTGAATCCACCGAACATCACATGGCTCATGCTGTCGATCTGCTCCTTGGCGGCGGCGGTGAGCACGGGGTGTGAATATCCGTGTATCACGCACCACCAGGAAGACATCCCGTCGATGAGGCGGCGTCCGTCCTCAAGGGTGATCTCCGCCCCATCTGCCGAAGCTACCTTATAAGTAGGCAGAGGGTCGTGGGTGGAAGTGTAGGGGTGCCAAAGATGCTCCCGGTCAAAAATATCGTGTAATGACATGGTAAGGTTTGGAAAATCAGACTGGATCTACATCGTAAGATATCTGCGAAGCCCGGATGTCCGGGTTGGAGGCCAGGCCTGCGTACAGCTCCCTGAGCAGGGCCTTCACCTTAACCATCGAAGCCGTGGTCTCCACCTTGAGCATTATGCTCTGAAGATACCATGAAGCCACGCGGCTCACGAATGGTTTTTCAGGTCCGAGCACACGGTTGCCGAAGATATTTCGCAGTGCCAGGGCGAAAGTCACGGCTGCGCGATCCACCACCGGCGCATCCTTGCTCCTGAGATATATATTGATGATTCTCGTGAATGGGGGATAAGAATATTGTTCTCGTTGGGAGAGTTCCTCGTGGTAGAATCCGAGGTAATCGTGTGCCTTTACACGCTGCAGCACGGCATCGTCGGGACGTGTGGTCTGTATGATGACCGTACCCTTCTCCTTGCGTCTTCCCGCACGTCCCGCTACCTGCTCAAGCATATTGAAAGCCCGCTCGTTGCTTCTGAAATCGGGAAAATTGAGGAGCGTGTCGGCATTGATGACCCCCACGAGGGCCACCTTCTCGAAATCGAGACCTTTCGACACCATCTGTGTGCCTACAAGAATATCCGTCTCATGCCGGGCGAACTCCTCGATCAATTCCTGGTAGGAATCCTTGTTTCGCGTGGTGTCGAGGTCCATGCGTGCCACGCGGTATCCCTCGAAAGCGCGGTGCATCTCTTCCGCAATGCGCTCTGTGCCGTAGCCATACACCTCGATGCTGTTCTCGCCGCAAGCCGGACACAGACTCGGCAGAGGGCGCGAGAATCCGCAATAGTGACAACGAAGCATGGCTGTGTTCTTATGATAGACGAGAGAGACGTCACAATTGACGCATTTCGGAGTCCATCCACACGTGCGACACACCACCACCGGTGCGAAGCCTCTGCGGTTCTGAAACATGATGGCCTGTCGTCCCCCCTCCAGCGCCTCGCGTGTCAGCAGACGGAGCGGCATGGACAGGGAGCCTTGCGCCAGCTTGCGCTTGCGCTGGTCACGCATATCCACAATCCCCACATCGGGAAGTCCGGCCCCCTCGAAACGTTCGGAAAGCGTCACGAGACCGTAGCGTCCGTTGGAGGCCTTCCAATAAGTCTCCACGGAGGGTGTGGCTGAGCCGAAGAGGGTGCGTGCCCCATGCATACGCGCCAGCACCGTGGCTACATCGCGTGCATTGTAGCGCGGAGCCGGATCATACTGCTTGTAAGAGGCCTCGTGCTCCTCGTCGACCACCACCAGACCCAGACGTGCGAAGGGGAGAAAGACGGCTGAGCGTGCCCCGAGTATCACGAGAGGTTCCGAAGATTCCAGCATACGCCGCCAGATGTCCACGCGCTCGTTGTCTGAGAATTTGGAATGATACACGAGCAGACGGTCGCCGAACACTCTGCGCAGTCGGTCGGTCAGCTGGGTGGTCAGAGAAATCTCAGGCACGAGATAGAGCACCTGGTCCCCCCTGTCGAGCACCTCCTTGATAAGATGGGAATAAATCTCTGTCTTCCCGCTTCCGGTCACGCCGTGGAGAAGCACCACTTCCTTCTCGCGGAAGGCTCCGTGAATCTCCTGAAGCGCCCTTTTCTGCACATCGGAGAGCTGCGGCATCGGGTGCGCATCCGTGTTGGACGAGGTCTTGAAGCGGTTGACGCTCTTGCGGTAAATATCGAATATCCCCTTGTCAGCCATAGCCTTCAGGATTCCGGGCGTGGCTCCCGAATGTTTGAGGAGAGCCTCGCGGGTGACATCGCGGACCTCGGCCGTGGGCGTCATCCATCGGGACAGGTCAAGATATGCCACAAGTGCCTTCTCCTGCCGCCGGGAACGGGTGACTGCCTCGAATAGCTTATGGAGCGCCTCATTGTCATGGCGGGGTATCCTCAGGCGCACGAATGTCTCCTTTTTCGGACGGTAGCGCTCCACCACATTCTCGCTTATCTCCACGACTCCCTTTTCAAGCAGGGAATTGACAACGGCTGCGGCTCCGGAGAGGTGAAGCGTCTGTTCGATTTCGGAGACACGCAATTTCTTCTTTTCGCTCAGGAGCATCACGACCATGGCCTGGCGCTCGCTGAGCGAGGATGGAGCGGCCTCGCCGGAATCGGTCACGTCCGGATCATAATCGGGTGAGAGGGAAACGGTGGTTTCGCTTTCCGGTTTCAGCCCCGTGGGCACGGCGGCCCTGAACACCTCACCCGGGGAGCACAAGTAATAGTCCGCCACCCACTGCCACAGTTTCAACTGTGGGTATCTCAGTATGGGCGCGGCATCGAGAAGGGCCATGACGGGTTTCACCTCATACTCGCCGCTGAAGCTGTCGGAAAGGGAGGCCACGACGGCAGTGTAGTACTTGCGTCGTCCGAACTGCACGAGCACACGGCTCCCCACCTGCAGATTGCGCTCCATCTCGGGGGGCACACTGTAGGTGTAGGTGGAATACAGAGGCAGAGGCAGGATGAGTTCCGCAAACATCTTCCTAATCTTGTGGCGCAGGGGCCGTAGACACTTTTACTTCTCAGAAAAGATCAGAAGAGATAGGTGAGGGCTATGTTCCAGGAACGCGGCTGTGCGCTGAGGTTGTCGAGCTTTACGGTGCGCGTGATGTAGCTTACGCCCCAACTATATCCTGCGGAGAGCTGGATTTTCTTTATGAATTCCAGTCCGAGGCCGCACCTGATGGCGAGGTATCCGGCGGGGTACTCCAGGGCGGAGCACTTGTTGTCAGCAAGATTGAACACGAAAGCGGGTCCGGCGTAAGCGAATGGGGCCACAATCTCCTCCAGACCATCCATTCGTGTCCACTTGAAGCGCAGGTCGAGAGGTATCTCGAGGTTGTGGATGGTCACGGTCTCATCTCCCAGGCCGCTTACGCTCCATACCGGATATTCTCCGAAATTCACCTTCGCTCCCTGCATGGAGTATTTAAGGCCGAAATCCACACCGAAACCGATGCCCGGAATCATGAGCTCGCCCATGACTCCGGCCTGTGCTCCGGCCGTAGATGAGGTGGTGAGCAGTTTCTGCTTCCAGTGGAGGGTGTTGATGTTTACGCCGGCGGTCGGACCCCATCGGAACGCACCTTGTGCCGTGGAGGGGAGGGTGAGCGCGACGAGTCCGACTGCGAGCGTGGCGAATGATTTGATTTTCACGTATTCTTTTTAAATCTTCTTAAATCTTAATGAAGAGGGGATCAGAAGAGCCATGCAGCGGTGATTGTCCAGTAGTTGTTCTTGACCTTAAGATCTTCGGTCTTGATGTGTACGGGAGTGAGCTTATCTACGATGTCGGCCACTTTGTTGATACCGAAACCATACTGGCCCTGCACCTGAAGATGCTTGAAGAGTTCGACACCGACACCGATGTTCCATGCCACCTGGCAGGTCTTTGCCTTCAGTACGGCATTGACGGGATTCTTGTCGAGTTTGAAAGCGAAAGCCGGACCCGTCATGATCATGGGCTTGACGATTCGGCTTACCAGTGGAATATTAAGTTTCCACTTCACGTTGACGGGAATCTCTATGAAATTGCGTCCGGCGTTGGTCTGGTCTGAAGCCACATTTACAGGGAGTGTGGAAGAAGCCATGTCGAGAACGGGAATCCGGAAGGAATTCTCCATGCGGGTGTACATAAGCGACGCGTCGGCGCAGATACCCACCACGGGCACTTCAAACTCAGTCATTATGCCGGCTGTCCAACCGCAGCGGTTATCGGGGTCAAAGCTATGCTTGAAGTCCGACATATCGGCGACCTTGAGATTGTCGAGATTAAGACCGGCCTTGATGCCGAAACGCCATCCGGCGTTGGCGGTCGATGCGCCGGCGAGGAGGAGCGCGCCTGCGAGGGCGATTTTGGAGATTTGTTTCATTGTCAGTCGGTTTTTTGGGTTTAAGCCGATTCCGGCATGACCGGAAACGACCCGAGTGACTGCAAAGATAATGATTTTTTCCCAATTCTTACCTAAAACAAGATAAATAATGACTCGCCTTCGGCCTGAAACATTGAAGCGAGCGCGATTGTTACATATATAAACGCGCGTGTGGGCAACCGAGACGCGCCTGAATCACACATTTCACCCCAGATTATGAATACAGACAAGCATACGGATAAAGAGGAAATAAAGGACGGGGCCGCTGCCCTTGAGCGTACCTCCGAGGAGGAGATGCGCATCGTGTCGCGTGCCATTGAATTGCTGCGGACCGTATTCGACCCGGAGATTCCCGTAAATGTCTACGACCTCGGACTCATATACAGAATCGAATACACCCCCGAGGACAAGACCCTTCACGTCGACATGACCCTGACTGCCCCCGGGTGTCCGGCGGCGGATTTCATAATGGAGGACGTGCGCCAGAAACTGCTCAGCGTCGAGGGACCCGAGGCGGTGGATCTGCGTCTGGTGTTTGAACCTGAATGGACGCAGGACATGATGAGCGAGGAGGCCAAACTTGAACTCGGATTTCTCTGATGGCTGTCTATTTCCTAAGTGACCTGCATCTCGGTGCCCCGTATTTCAGCGACAGCCGCGATGCGGAAATGCGCGTGGTCAGGTTTCTGGAAAGCATATCCCATGATGCCGAGGCCGTATATCTCATGGGTGACATACTCGATTACTGGTATGAGTACAGGTATGTGGTACCGCGCGGATTCGTGCGCTTCTTCGGGCAACTTGCCCGCATGACCGACGCCGGCATCCGGGTCGTGTGGTATATCGGCAACCATGACATATGGATAAATGACTATATCCCCTCTGAACTCGGGGTGGAGGTCATAGACGGATATCGCGTGGAGACAATTTGCGGCAAGCGGTTTTTCCTCTCGCATGGTGACGGCGTGGGAAATCTTCCCATGGGATTCAGGATTATTCGCAGTGTGTTTCGCAACCGCTTCTGTCAGTGGATGTTCTCGGGTATACACCCCCGGTGGACAGTCCCGTTTGCCTACTCGTGGAGCCGGCACAGCAGGACCAGTTGCCGTCCGCGCACGAAAGAGAATATCGACAGGCCGTGGAACGGTTTGATGAGATTCTCCAGGGACTATCTCGCCTCACATCCCGGAATAGACTTTTTCGTCTACGGACACCTGCACATTTTGAGGAGGGGAGAGGTGGCGCCGGGATGCGAGATGGTTGTATTGGGGGACTGGCTCACACATTTCAGTTATGCCCGACTGGATGATGGACACCTCGATCTCCTAACTGTGCCGCAATAGCGTGAATGACAATAAACGATACTATGGACAACACAGAAAAAATAGATTTTAGGATTATAGATGCGAAGCCGGAGGATGCTTCCTTTATTGCCCGCGGCATCATGGATGCGGTGGGGGAGGATATATGTCGAAACATGGCGGGAGACAGCCATACGCTCGCAGATGTGAAAGGAGTGTTTGAACGCCTTGCTCTTCGTGATGACAGCCAGTATAGCTGGCTCAACTCGCGCGTAGCCGTGGATGGTGACGGCAGGAGACTCGGAGTCTGCGTCAGCTATGACGGAGCCGGACTCAAGCGTTTGCGGCGCAGTTTCTTCGAGGAAGCGAACCGCACGTTCGGCTGGGGCATCACTCCCGATGAGGTGGAGGCGCTCCCCGGAGAGACAGATGGCGAAGAGTTTTATCTCGACACACTGATGGTACTCCCCGAAGCCCGCGGGAGGGGTATCGGCAGACGCCTTATAAAAGATGCAGCCGAGAGGGCCGGCAGATGCGGCAAACCTCTCGGGCTGCTTGTGGATCCCGACAATTCACGCGCCCGGCGGCTATATGACGCCGTGGGTTTCCGCCCCGAGGGCACGCGCTTTTTCGCGGGAGTGGAGATGGATCATCTTCAGCTTGGCTGAAGATCGAGGTAACCTCTTTTGAGTTCGGGGCCGGCGGGGAAATATTATTTCAGTTCTACGAGCTGGTATTTCTTGGAGCCTACTCCAAGTTCGGCTGCATGGTCTATGGTGTGGGTGCCAAGACGTGAATTGATGCGTTCTATCAGGGCCTCTTTCCCCTCGTCGTGGGCGTTGAACACAGCCTCGACGCAAGCCTGGTCTACGGCCACAGGGTCAAGTGAGGCGAAAATGCCGAGGTCGTTCATCTCCGGAGCCGCGGGGTGTGCGTTGCAGTCGCAGTCCACACTCAGATTGTTGGCCACGTTGATATAGAGGATCTTCTCGCCTGCGTGATCAGCGATGGCCTTGGACGCCTCAGCCATTGACTCCAGAAAATCTTTCTGTTCGGCTGCACGTCGCCATGTGGAATCGGCGTTTTCAGTAGCACCTGCACTGTGGATATAGGCTTTACCGTTGGAGGAACCGATACCGATGGAGATATTCTTGAGTGCTCCGCCGAAGCCCCCCATCTGATGGCCCTTGAAATGACTCAGAACCACGGTGAAATCATAATTCGGATAATGACTCCCCACTATGTGGTATTTCAGGTGTTTTCCTCCTTCGATCGGGAGGTTGACGTCGCCGTCGGCATCCATGATGTCGCATGGAGCTATAGCTGTGAATCCGCGTTCCTCAATGGCTTTGAGGTGGTCGGCGGTATAGCGGCGGTTGCCGTCGTAGGCGGTGTTGCACTCCACGATGGTGCCATGTACCTCATCCATCAGGGGTTTGATAAAATCGGGACGCAGATAGTTGGTGGCGGAACTCTCGCCCGTGGAAATCTTCACGGCCACCTTCCCCTGGGCCTCGCGTCCCAGTGCTTTATAGATTTTTACGAGATTCTCCGGGGTGATGTCGGAGATATGGTAGACGGTCGGCACATCGGCCCCGGCACCGTCAGCAGCTGACTTCTCCGCACGGCATGAGGCGGAGACGCAGAGTGTGGCCGCAAGGGCCCCGAAAAGCAGTTTCTTCATATTAAAAGTAGTTCATCTGGACTTCAAAGCGCAAAATTACTGAAAATTTCGATTCTACCGCCAACCAATTTTTCCGAAAAACATACCCGAATCGCACATTTTGAGTGGTTAATTCCGGGAAACGCCTGTCATTGTTTTGCGTATAGTGTAGATTCCGAGTGATATGAACATTGCGAGAAGTGTGAGCATTTCGGGGAGATGCGCCGATGGATTCAGCCATATTTCGTTGAGTATGCCGATGTGACCGAGAATCTCCACGAAGGTCCAGAGCACGAGCACCGTGGCAATTGACATCCTGATATTGGCTCCCCACGAGTCCGAGCAACATGCGCTCCTGCACGGCCCACACATCTGTTTCAGTCCATACATCCTCCTCGAAGAGAGCCGGATCCACTCCGGAAAGTTCGTCTGGCAACTCGTCATGGCTCTTCCAGGGGGTCATCCATACCACACACCCGTTGGTGCGCACATTGTCGCGGTGCACGGCAATAGACCAGTTATCCGGTTCCGGCTGGGCTTTCGTGGGGATAAAAGACTGGAATCGGGAAAAATCCGAGCGTGAAGACATAAAAAAGCTCCCGGAGGGGAGCTTTAATTGAAATAGGGTATTCGAGTACTGCTTGCAGCGTCAGTTGATGGAAATAGTGGCGGTCGCACTGGAGGATGCGGTGCCGTTCTTGACGGTGTATTTGCTGCCGCTCACGAGTTCGGGACAGCTGATCATGATGGTGCCCGATCCGGAACCGCCGCCGGGCCACCATCCGCCTCCGCCGGGGCCGTTACCGGGGCCCTTGAGCATACCGCCTGTGGATGAATTGTATTCCTCCGGAATATCGAAAACCGCGAGAGTATCGGAATCGTTAGAGATTGATACCGACGTGTCAGCGGCTATCTTGCCCGCTACGGTAACGAGAGCCTGCGAACCTGTGGTCTGTCTCACGGGGGCGTTACGTCCGCCGAAAGATAGCACTTTGCCACCCGTGATATACACGTAGCAGCGGCTTTCATCCGCGGCGTCGAGGCCCTGCTCCATACCTCCGGAACCGAGCGCCACGACCTCGCCGCCGGTGATATACATATTCGCATTGGAGTCTATGGCATCACCCACCACTGAGATGGCTGTTACCTTTCCTCCGGAGATCGTCATGTCGCTTGTGGAGTTGAAGCCGTCATCGTATGCCTTGGTAAACACCTCACCGCCGTGGATTTCAAATGTGCTCTTGCTCTCAAGGCCTTCGGCATTGTTGGTGGAGGTGAATACCCTGATCTTGCCATCGTTGATCACCAGGCCGCTGTCCGCCTTGATACCCTTTGCCGAGGACTTGTTGTCGCTTGCGATGCGGTCGGCGGAGCTTGTGTAGTTGTGGTTGAGCGAGCCGTTGGAGTAGACAAGCATACCTCCCGTCGTGTTGATGAGGATTTCGCCGCCGTTGGATGTGAAGACACCGTCGCAGGAGATACCCTTTCCGCCGCTTCCTGAGGCGGAGAGAGCGAGCGTGCCGCCATCTATCGTGACGTTGCCGTCGGCTCCGATGCAGGCTGAGGCCTTGGTCTTGAGTTTCGCCGAATCCCAGGTGCCGTCGCATGCGGTCGAGATAGTCACGTCGCCTGCGGAGATAACGACATCTCCGTCGGCCTTGATACCTTTGGAGGCTGCTCCTCGCGCTATGCCGATATTTATCGTGCCGCCGGTGAGGGTGAATGATCCGGTGTCTTCCGGTTCGCGGTCCGTGTCATCCTTATATGACACCTGGATGCCGTCGTCGGCAGTATCATTGATTTTGAGCGTTCCGCTCTCCATGGCGAAATACTGGTTGCAGTTTATGCCATCTTTTGCCGAGGAGAGTATTTCTATCGAGAGATTCTTGACCGTGATATATTCTTTGGCCGAAATGGCGTGTGCCTGGTGGCCAGTGACGGTGAGCGCCCCCTTGCCTTTGAGTTCGAGATGACCCTTGCAGTAGAGGGCTGCCTTTTGCGAGCCCGGACCATCCGCGAGGGTGTTCACCGTGCTGCTTTTGGCGCTCAGCGAAATGCGTTTGCCGTTCTGGATGTCGATGGCTGCTCCGGCCGGATTGGTGAGGGTAAGTCCGGTCAGTTCGATTGATGCCTTGTAAGAACCGCTGAGAGTGAACGATCCGTCGCTTTCCTCTCCACGGAGGATATATGTGATTTCTCCGCACGTGCTTTCCGACACTTCTGAGGATTGGGTGACGGTCACATGGCCGCCGTCGATGACCACATCCACATAGTCGGCCACGCTGCTGTGGATAAGGGCCGTAGTATGTCCGGGGGAGTAATTTATCATCACCTGATTCTCGACAACGGGGCTTTCCGCGAGCACCATCATCGACGCAAACCGCGACATATCGAAGGTTTTGCCGCCGATAGTGAGAATCCGACCCTCTGAGACGGGCATTTCATCGGATGTGGCGGGGAAACAGTAGGTGAGTGTGTTGTCTGACACGCTGAGTGTCTGCGCTTGCGAGGCCACGGTGAGGGCAACGGCGGCGAAAAGTGAGATTGTAGTTCTCATGAGTGTGAGAAAATTACTTTTACGGATTTGGCGCCGCTCTTTATGACGTAGGTGCCGGCGGGCAGAGAGGTGCGGGCCTCGTCGAGGTTCCTGAACTTGCCGGCCTCCACTCCTCCGAGGGTGTAGAGAGTCACGGGACCGGAAAGAGATTCAGCCGGGAGTCCGTCGATGCCCGAGCAGGTGTCTGAAAACCGCATGGAGGCAAGCGTGGCGGTCGGGACAGTCTCGTTGACCTGATTGGAAGTCAGGATAAGGTTCTCCTGATTGTAGTGGATCTCCAGATTTTCGGCAGCCACCGATAGCTGCGAACCGTCTGAAAATGAGAATATCAGCCACTGATATGCGGCTGCAGCCATTCCCGAGGGCAACAGCAGCGTGACTGCCAGGACAGTTAGAAATTTTTTCATGTCAGATTATTAATAAAAAGTAGGATCGGGGGTTGACCCCTGGCAAAAGTACAAAATAATTTCCAAACAGTCCAAATTATTTTTTCATTTTCTTTTTTCCGTCAAGAATGTAAATACCCGCCGGCAGTCGCTCGAAATCGGAAATGGAATACCTCTTTCCCGTAAGGTCGCACACATGCCTGTCTCCGGGAGTATTCTCCATTTCGGAACCCATTACGGGTATTCCTGCGCTTCCGATTGCCCCCTTCGAGAGCAGGAATTTGAGGGGCACGGTGATGCGCTGTTGCCAGTACCATTCATTGTGGCCCGCACCCTTGGCGTCATACACGAAAAGATGGCCGTTTTCCTCCGTATACCCCTTTCCCCTCGCAATTTCGCGTGCCCGGGCCTCATACTTGAGGTATCCTGCATCCCAGTCTTTCGTGCCCTGGTCCATATACAGCCTGTGTGATCCCGCTGAGGGGAGATTCTCCTCGAGGTATTCAAGAATGGCGTTGGCGCAGACCTCATCATCGTTCATCGTGTAATCGGGATTCAGATCAAGCGAACCGATCCAGTGCGTGGACATGCACGCGGCTCCTCCGAAGATCTCGGGATACTCACACAGCAGATACATAGAGGCCAGTCCTCCCATGCTTGAGCCGATGGCAAAGGTAGTTTCACGTTGCGGAGCTGTGTTGTATAGATGGTCTACGAGGGGTTTGAGTTCCTCGACAACGAAAGCCGCCTCCTCGTTTCCGAGAAATCCCTTGGGGCAGGTTTTGTAGATGTACGTCTTATCCTTGTCGTCGGTGGAGATGTATTCAAGCGCGTTCTCCGGGAAGTAGTCGTTGGGGCGCAGTCCGGACGCACCCCTGTTGTTGATGCCTACTATGATGGGCATGGTGAAATCCCCGGTCCTGGATAGCAGCGAGCACCCCTTGTCAATTCCCCAGGGCACTCCGGCGAAGCAATACGAGGCATCAAAGAGATTCTGACCGTCATGGGCGTACACCACCGGATACCCCTCTGAGGCTGAGGCTTCATATCCTTTCGGGGTCCAGACGTCGATGATAACATCCCCGCCGAGATTTTCCGATCGTACGGACAGACGTGTGATGTCACCGTAGGATGAAACGGGGGCGGGGGAGGGGATTAAGTCATACTGCGGCATGGCTGCCGCCGCCGAAAGGGCAGTAAGTAATATTCCGGCAGCAACTGATAATTTCTTTTTCATCATGTCACTTATCTGCGGATGATTTGATCTGTATTGATTTCACTACCTTGCAGGGATTTCCGACTGCCACGGAATTGGCCGGAATATCTTTCACCACCACACTTCCGGCTCCGATGACGCAGTTGTCACCGATTGTCACACCCGGGAGCACCTGTACTCCGGCCCCTATCCATACATTGTCGCCAACCGTGATGGGGCGGGCATACTCCAGTCCCATGTTCCGTTCCGCAGGGTCAACGGGATGGCCGGCGGTGTAGAATCCGCAATTGGGGGCGATGAAAACATTGTCTCCGAAAGTCACCGGCGCCCCGTCGAGAATCACGAGATTGAAATTGGCATAGAAGTTCTCTCCGACTCTGATATTGTAGCCGTAATCGCAGTAGAAGGGTTGCTCAATGAGAATGTTACCCTTTACTTTCCCCAGCATTTTGCGTAGGAGGGTTTCCCGTTCCGTAACGGCCTTGGGACGAAGATCATTGTAGTCACGACACATCTCCTTGCAGTCCATTCTCTCCTCTATGAGCTGAGGATCGTAGTTGGCATCATATATCATGCCGGCGAGCATCTTTTCTTTCTCTGTCATATTTTTATCAGTTTATTTGTTTTTTATTGTTTTTCCTGCTTCCGTCCAATCACGGTTTGCAGGCTGTTGATTTTTTTCGGATTTCTAACCTTGATGGCAAATGTAAAGCCAGGTCTTCCCTGAGATTCTCCGGGTGTGTAATGGTCATGTATCGGTGGCGCGTGGTGCTATCGAGTTTCTCGATGGAATAGCGAAGCATGGTGCGTGGCATATCGGCTGCATGGAGATTGAGAAAACGAAGCAGCGCAGGCAGGTTTCGCTTGCCGACTTCACGAAGCATCCACCCCGAAGCCTTGTGCATCAGGTCGTGGGGATGATTCAGAAACTTCTCGGCAAGGCGGATTGCAGGTGCACAGTTTCCCTTGCGGATCAGCATCCAGTTGGACACCATAGCCACGCGTTGATGCCAAAGGCTTCCCTCCATATCGGCCAGCTCGCCGAGCAGTCCCTCTTCTTCCGGATGTCTTACAATCCAATCGCCCAATAATTTCGGACACACCACATCAACCAAATCCCAGTTGTTGCCTCTGTCCAAGATTGAAAGATATGTGTCTATGATCTGACGCTTCCCATTCTCTTTCGCCTTCTT
This sequence comes from uncultured Porphyromonadaceae bacterium, assembly GCA_947174995.1. GTDB lineage: Bacteria > Bacteroidota > Bacteroidia > Bacteroidales > Muribaculaceae > Lepagella. Next base: position 4,953 of record CAMWLC010000034.1, on the reverse strand, counting down.
GTAGACCTCGATCATCAGCAGGAAACCGGCAAGTCGGATTTCATGCCAGGGTGATTGCGTGAGACGAACCGCATCCTCCAACGACGCATCCTTCCTGTGTTTCTTGATCAACGTCCGGGTGACAGGCACACGAATACCGAGAAAGCGGTCACCCTCGCCATACTCGCCGGGACCGCACTTGAAGAAGCGCATCAAATGCCGGGCCTGCGCCTCATCGCGCAACCCGAGCATCTCAATCTCAATTTCTCTCCAAAGTTCCATTGTAAATTATACCACCATATCAGTAATGTGTCGTTTTCCACATGACACGCCATGTGTCCACGATAATTGCCTGTAAGCGGATGAGTTTTGTTTTCATCAAGTATAGGCAATTTGTTTTGAAGTGTTGAAGATTACTGATGTTGAATTCATAGATAAACCAAACTGATAAACCATTCTGCCGTGCAAATATAGCTAAAAATTGTGAGATTTATACACAGGAAGAATAAAAATCACGACCGGCGAGGTTGGATTATTCTACTTCTTTCCATCGCGGGTAAAAATAGATTCCCTATAATTTCGTTATCTCAGATATAGAGTGCACCATTTGATAACGCAGAATTTTTGAAAATTAACGGAGCCTGATTTGGAGTTCTGAAACTAATTGATTATCTTTGCATATAAAAATAACGCTTGAAAAAACTGTGAACATAATATATTATAAACGGAGTTTTTATTTCTTTCTTTCTGTTCTCGCGGTTTGTGTTACTTCTTCGTGCTCTTCCGACTGTCCCGGCAACAAAGAGGGGGAGGGAGTTGGGTTGTCGTTCGCATCCCCTGGCTTCACCCGTGCTTCCGTTACGACTGATATAAGCACCGTAGGAAGCCGCTTCGCCGTATGCGGCGATATGATAAAAGGGAAACCCGGAAGCGGAAGAATTGTGATATTCAACAATACCGAGGTTGAATACGACGGCGCAAACTGGAATTATGGGGAAACCCGTTACTGGTTTCCAGGCTACGAATATAGTTTCGTTGCGATCCATCCGGTTACAATCCTCTCCGGGGAGGGCAGGGATTGGCAATATTCCAATTCCTCGCTTTCATTCCGCTACTCCATTCCTGTATCTGATGAGGGTCGGATTAACAAGGGTGAGCTCGCAGACATTATCGCGGCTACGCACAGGAGAAAGTATAGCGACAAAGGATTTCTTTCGGCCTCGCCCGTCAAGTTGAATTTCTTTCACACTATGTCGAGGATTAACTTCCTTCTGAAATACGAGGGATCGGCCGATAAGGTCAGGATAACCAAGATCGAGCTTGAAGGTGTAGCCAAAACAGCTGTTCTGAATCTTGTCCCGGCCCCGCTTTCGGCCGGCGGCATTCAGACCGACGATTACACCCTTTCATGGACCAATGTCTCGGACAAGGGTTCTCTCATTGCCGATATTAACACGGATGTTGACAATGGCGATACGCAGCCGCTATGCCCCGAAAGCAATGCAATCTTTATGATACCCCAGCCGGAGAATAACGGCATAATAATGAAAATCTTCTACATCCCGGATGGCAGCAATGACTCCGAGGAGCAGACGCTGACCGCCGCGTCCGCGATCGGAGGGTGGGAGGCCGGAAAGGTGTACACGTATTCCCTTGCCCTCAATATTGCGTATGAAGATGTGAATATGAGTTTTGATGTCAATGTGGCAGAATGGAAGGAGGGCGCAAGCACCGATATCTCCGTGCCACGTAAATAATGTTCAAATATATGAGCACAATAAAATTCACTTACCTGACATTTGGTGCCGCACTTTTACTCACCTCGTGTGCGAAAGATATTGCTGAGCCGGAATTCCCGCAGGATGAGAGCCGGATATATTTCCGCACTTCACTCCCGGAGATCGTGAGCCGGACGCAAAACGTCAGCAATGATAACTTTACCGAATTTAGTGTCACTGTCTTCAATCCTGCTGATGCCAAGGATGGCAAGCTCGAGCCGTATATCAACAATATACCGGTGATAAAAAGCGAAGAGAGCGGTGTGTTCTCCTCCGAGGAGTGTCTGTGGCCCGCAGCGGGAAAAGAGAAAAACGACCTGACATTCTTCGCCTGTCATCCGGCCCCCTCGAGTCTTGGGAATAATACGACAATAGACGGCAATGTGCCGGCTTTTGACTTCAGAATACAGAATTTCAAAGTTTCAGAAGATATTTCGCAGCAGGTGGATTTTATTGCCGCTTATAAAAGCGTATCAATGAAGTCCGAGATGTATTCCGACATCCGGCTTGATTTCGAACACGCATTGAGCCGTATCGAAGTTCAAGCACTGGGGGAGAACAAGAACTGTAAAATAGAGATTGCAGGCGTACTCATGGGGGGCACTTACTCCGAAGCGTCATTCGATTTCAAACCTAAGGCGGGGGCAGGCGACTGGATTCCCGGCGATGCGAAAAAGAAGGTGCATTATGTCTACGGTGAAGGGGACAGGATTGTTACCATTGAGAATACCGCCTCCGCTGTTTCTATTATGGGTGGTACTCAGGGTGACAACTACGCGATGCTGTTGCCATCTGATTATGCCGCATGGAACTATCAAAATGACAATACCAATTCCGACCAAGGATTGTATCTGGGGGTGCTTCTCAGAGTGATTGACATAAAGGGAAAACAGCAGTATCCCTATACCGATACCAATCAGGGCCCTAACGCCTTGGATATCCCTAAGGTATATCTGGCCGTTGACGGCGGAGGCACTGTAGTGTCCGGGCAGTTATATAAGGGGGATGATGGAAGGTATTTTACCAACTCCGCGCAGACCTCCCCATACACAGTGCCTCAGGGATGCACGGTCAAGGAGTTCGGGTGGTCCGCCATTCCCATCACGGGCGACTGGAAACCGGGATATTATTACACTTACACCCTTGACTATACCTACGGGGTTGGTCTGCACGCCCCGGACGTGAAACCCTCCGAGGGTCCCAACGCCGGTGACCCCATCATCAGCGACAAGGTTGGCCTCACGGTCACAGTGAAAGGATGGCAGAGTGGTACGTCATCCAGCATAAATGTGCCGGGTTCCTAAATAAGACAACTATGAAAAATTACAGATATTATTATACGGCGCTTCTTCTGCTTCCGGCACTTATGTTCTTCTCCTGCTCGCAGTATGATGAGCCGTTGCGCGTTGAGGCAGATGGAGATCTGGGAATTGTCTTCACGGTGGGATTGCCCGGTGTTGAGACTCGCTCCGAGTCTTCCGTGACCGGCAGTCTTGATGACGGCTTTCATGTCACCGCTTTCTGCCCCGAAGACGAGTCGACTATCAACGGCTCGGGAAACATGCGGACTTATTTTGACTATCAACTTGTGACCAAGACCCCCGGCATGGGCAATGCCTTCCGATCAGAGATGTGCCGCTGGCCTCAAAATACTGGTGCAAAAGAGGGTACGCTGAAGTTTTTCGCTTTCTATCCCTCACTTGAAGTGTTGAGAGAACGCTCCGGCGGAAATGAAAGCAACTTCAAGCTTACAAACTCCTCCACAAAGAAGGGAACTACCATCACCTACAAATATGTGATGGAAAAATTCAGGGTGAACAGGAATATATCCCGTCACGTGGATTTTGTGATGACCACTGCCCAAGAAAATAGAAAGAACGGGCTATACTCCGGTGTGGCTCTCCAATTTGAGCACCAGCTTGCACGCGTTGATTTTAAGGCATGGGGAAATCCCATCGCTTATGATGTTGAAATTGCCGGCATCAGATTGGGAAATGTTTTCATCGAAAGTGGCTTGGATTTCACTCAAAAGCCCGGCATCTCGTATGCCGCAAAAGATAACACGCAAAATGGCCGTTGGGTAACTCCTCAGACAAGAGGCGTGGTGGAGTATATTTATCAGGAGGGCGAGTCCGTCATTCAAATAAAAAAAGGTGGAAAATACAACACACAGGCTAAAGCGACATCGCTGATGGGAAACGCAGGAAGCGCATTTATAATCCCCGGCACCTATTCAAAATGGGGTATGAACGCAACACACAGTGGCCTATATTTCAGTGTGCTCCTGAGGGTGAAGGACCTTGACGGCATGCAGCTGTATCCCTACATTGAAGGCGCCAGCATGAACGCTACAACTACATCGGCTAACATGAATGTCATATATTTTGCCGTCAATAAGTCTACCGGATTGATCAACAAGCGGGTCTACAAGAAGAACGGTGAATATTACACAGATGAGGCGGCCTCCATCTCGTACACCGTAAACGAAAACGAAGAGATAAGGGATTACGGTTGGGCTGCTTTCCCTCCGTCCAATTCTACTACTACATTGAAATCGGGCTGCCAATATACATTTACCTTTAACTACACCTCAGGTGTGGGTGTGGAAGACCCCGCCGATGCCCTCCCCGGAAAGGCAATCATCACGCCTGTCACTCCGGGCGTGTCGGTGACCGGCTTTACCTCCGGAGGCACCACCGACGTTACGGATAAGATTATGATAATTCCGTAGACTTCGATGTCAAGATATGTTGCAACTCAGATTGAAATATATGAAACACAATATATTACATAACATACTGCCGATGCTGATCGGGCTGGCGTTTGTTTCCGCATGTACGTCAGACCCTGATGAGCCCGACTATGCCACGGGTGTGGAGATGACATTTGATGTCGCGACTCCCACCGTCACCAGGGCAAGCGTAAACACAGGCACCGGTAGCTTCAATAATAAATCCTTCAAGCTCTTCGGAGACCTAAATACCGCCAAGGTTTATATCAACGGAGAATACTTCGAAGGCATAAGGAGGATTTTTGACGGCACTGAGGTGAAATATGCCAGCTCCAAATGTAACTATGGCACTACCCAATACTGGCTTCTGGGCCAAGAGTATTGGTTTGTGGCCTTATTCCCCTACAGCCCCCAGGGAGTGTCTGATATGACCTACGACGACTCAAAATTGAGCTTTACCTACAC
>CAMWLC010000033.1 GCA_947174995.1 uncultured Porphyromonadaceae bacterium | reverse complement strand
GAGGACGAGCCGGGCAACTATCCCGTGACCTTCAAAAGCGTGACTCCCGCCGAGGGCTCCACCCTCACGAGTCTCTCCGGATTCAAGACCTACTGGAATGTCGGAGACTATCTGCTCGCCGGCGAGAAGGATGCTCAGCTCATCGATGCCAAAGGCAACGTTGTGGCAACCTCTTTCATAGAGTTTGACTGGAGCGACGAGACTCTCTTCACATTCGGCTTCGGCGGCAGCTTCGCTTCCGGTGATTACACCGTGAAGATTCCCGCCGGAGCGCTCGGTATGGATGGTAAAGGCCTCAGCGAGCCAGTCACCCTGAAGTACAGCTACGAGGGTGTGGCCACTCCGCTCAACTACACCGAGATCTATCCGGCTCCCGGCAGCACGATCAGGTATAATGACGGCACCGACCTCTCGACCATCAATGTCAGGTTTGCCGATAACATCGCTCTCGCTAATGCCGGCACGAAGGTCATCATGACCGATGACAAGGGTAAGACTTACGAGTCTGATGATATCATCGCCATGAACCTCATGGGCGAGCACTCCCTGATTATTCGCTTCGATGAGAACCCCATCATCTACAGCGGTGACTACACTCTCGTGATTCCCGCCGGCACCGTAGTGAGCGGCGCATCCAAGAATGAGGAAATCACCGTCACCTGGACTTACGTACAGGACAAGAACCTCCCCACTCATGAGGTGCTTCCCGACTTCACCCCCCTCACGTTCACGACCTTCAACGTGACGGATGCCGAGGGTAACGTAGTGGTTGACTTCATGCAGCCCGACCTCAAGCTCGAGAAGTTCCCCGCAGGCACAGTCAACATCGGCTTTGAGCGCGAGGACTGCCTTGAGGTATTATTCCAGGTGAATGACGCCGAGACCCAGGAGAACTATCTCACCGTCTGGACGCACGAGGATCCCGAGGGCATATACAACATCGGTCTGCGCGACGAGGACGGCGTATTCCACTTCGCCCTCAACAACCGTGATATCGAGTTCCTCGCGGATCGCAAATACGAGGTTTACGTTCACGCTTTCTACCGCTTCGACGGCGTTCCCGAGGATCAGCGTATCGAGAAGGGCGAGGGCCGTCTGATATTCGAGGGTGCATCCGAGGGCTATCCCTACAGCGATGCCCAGATCCTCTCCGTGACCCCGATGCCCGGCACCGAGCTTGATCTCGTGAACCGCACCATCACCATCACCTACTCCGAACCCGTGGAGATCTTCGAGGGTAAGGTGGATCTTGCCGGCGGCACGATGGGTAAGATCGAGCTCACCGGTCTTAACAACGGTATGGGTGGTGTGACTCCTTTCGAGCTCATCGAATCCAACAAGTCGAAGACCCGCTGGAGCTTCACTATCTCCCAGAGCTATCTGAAGAGTTGCACCGATGAGGTTAACCCGATCGTAGCAGCCAACGACATGCAGGGCCGCCGTGTGCGTCCCGCTGACGAGGATGCCCTGAAGGCCAAGTTCGGCATCACCAACAACGGACAGAAGACCAACACCACACAGAGCATGATATACTTCGCGTATTATGCTAACCCCGAGGTGGTCGTTACTCCCGACGAGGGCCCCGTGGAGAGCCTCTATGCATTCGACTTCACCGCTCCTACCGCTGACCACAAGTCCATCAACTTCAACGGCGGTATAGATGCCGAGGGTAATATCATCGTCGCCACCCTGCGTGACGCCAACGGCGTGATCGTAGGCACTCTCGATACCGAGAACTACGACGTGGAATACAACGTTCCCGATCCCAACGCACCCGGCGTGTCCGACGTGGCCATCATCCGTATGACGATGCACCTTGACAAGCCCGTCACCGAGCCCGGCCTCTATATCCTGGACATACCCTCCACTTACTTCATGACCGGCACGCAGTTCTCCTCCTATCCGAGCCAGCACATTTCGCTTGAGTTCACTATCGGCGACCAGCCCCTCGAGCTCAACGCAGTGTCTCTCAAGGAGGGCGGCAACTACAGCGAACTCGGCACCGTGACCGCTTACGCCGGCACCGAAGTCGTTCTCGCCCCCAACGCCCAGATGGAGGTTTACCGCTCCGGCAGCCGCCGCACGCTCATCGCCTCCGCACCGCTGCAGGTAGCCAAGAGCGGCAAGAGCTACCGTGTATACGCCGACTTCTGCGACGCAGCCAACGGCTACGCTCCCTTCGAGCTTGACCCGCGCACCGAGGAGGGTCAGGACTACGACGTGGTGATCCCCGAGAACTCCGTTCTCACCGCCTCCGGCAAGTCGTTTGCCGAGAAGGTTGTCACCATCCACACTCCCGCAGAGGGCGAGCTCGGTGCAGTCGAGACCGCATCTCTCACCATGGAGTTCCCCTACCACACCGCAAGCGTAAGCAACGTGGTGAAGGGTCAACCCGTCAACGTGATGCTTCAGCCCGCAGCCGGCTGGAAGGTCCAGGCCGCCCTGCTCAACGGAGAGGACGTGGCTAACCAAATCGTCGACAGCATGCTCGCTATCCCCTCCATCGAGGAGGCCGCCAACCTGCAGGTGCTCTTCGCATTTGACGGCGAGGTGCAGGTTATCGAGGACTACACCGGCGTGACCGAGGTCAACGGCACCGAGTATCGCGTCCGCATGGACGGCAGCCTCGTTGTCATCGAGGGTCTCTCCGAGGGTGACTTCATCCAGGTATGCAACCTCGGAGGCGCCATCATCACCTCCGCAGAGGCAGCCGGTGACAGCATCGCTCTCTCTCTCGAGAAGGGTGTATACATCGTGACCATCAACGGCGCTCACGCTGTCAAGCTCTCTCTCTGAGACATCTGAATATCCCTTTTCCTGCGGGGCCCCCGGGCCTCCGCAGGAAAAAACAAGGACTCCGGGCGTGTGAAAGCGGCCGGAGTCACCACGAAAAAGATAACATCAACTAAAATATCAATTAACCCAACACAAAGCAGAAACATGAGACACTTTGTATCAGCATGCTTCCTGACGTGCGCGGCCGCGATGACCACGCTCGGCATGGTGGCTGCCGAAAAGCCTGTGATTCGTCCGTTTCAGGTGCCCGGCAAGAGCTTCATGACCGGGATGTCCTACAACGGCAAGTGGGCTACCTTCACTCCGGAGGCGGGCGAGTCCATTGACAAGACCTACGTGGTGGACCTGGAGTCCGCCCGGGTGGTGGAACTCCCCGTGACACACATCGTGGAGGAGGATGGCTACGAGCGCAAGTATGACGGATTCGAGTCCGTGGTGGCAAACTGCGTCTCCGAGGACGGCAACATCATCGCCGGTTCCTACGGCGGCGAACCCGGCTACTACGACAAGCGCGACTCCAAGTGGCATCTTCTCGAATATCCCAACGAGGGACGCCGCGACAAATACGTGGATTTCCAGGCCGAGGTGCGCAAGGTGCGCGGCAACGGCAAATACATGATCGGATTCGGCTTCAACCAGGCCTTCGACATCGTACCTCTGCTCTGGATCGACGGCAAACTCACCGATCTTGAAGGCCTCCCCGAGCGCGACTGGAAAAACCATGAGATCGGCATCGGCGCCGGCACCGGCAAGGAGGGCAACATACAGTTTATCGACATCTCCGACGACGGCAAGACCCTCCTGGGCGGCCTGAGCCTCAACCATCCCGGATGGGGCAGCTGCTACTTCGTATATGATATGGAGACGCAGGAGTTTGAGATCATGGCCCTCAACGAGCTCAACGATCTCATAGCCTCGGGTGTGTATTTAGATGATGCTTCGGAGCTCGTCGGCGACACCCACCCCACATTCAGCCCCGACTTCAAGAAAATTGTCGGTGAGGCCCTTCTGGTGAGGGACAACGGTTCGGAGTTCCCCGATGAACTCTACGTCCCCTTCGTGTATGACATCGCGTCGGGCAAGACCGAGTTCCTCAATGACACCGACGCCGACAACGGCGTGGTGGGCGCATACATCACCAATTCCGGCGACATCGTTGGCTTCTCCCCCTACGGTTCCCCGGCCCGCAGGGTGGTGTTCCGCTCCAACGGCACATGGGTTGACCTGGAGTCCATCCTCGATCAGACCTACGACGTGAATTTCGTGCAGGCCACCGGCTTCGATTCCCTCTCGGGCGTACCCTTCGGTCTGAGCGAGGACGGCAAGACGCTGCTCGCCATGTTCCCCGGCACGCGCAATGACGCCTACGTGGTGCATCTTGACGACATGACCTTCTTCGATGCAGCAAGCAGCATCAATCTCATGAAGAGATGGCAGTGCGAGCCGGCTTACGGTTCCTCCATCGCCCGTCTTGACCGCGTGCACGTGCGCTTCGAGCGCGCCTGCACTCCCGTCGAAAACTTCGACATCACCATTTCCGACAAGAGCGGTAAGAGCGTGAAGGCTACTGCTGTCAACAAGTATAACTCCACCGGTTTGATCTGGACAGTGGAGTTCCCCTCCACCGCCCTGGCCGACAACGAGGACTACACCGTGCATATCCCGGCCGGCACCTTCGAGATGGATAATTCCGACCAGGCCAACGTGGACATCAATATCATCTACGTCGGCCGCGAGGAGAAGCCCATGGAGATGGTGCGTGTGCTCCCCGCTGCGGGCAGTGGCCTTCTTGAAATCGGTGCCAACAGCATGGTTGGATTCAACTTCTCCGAGATACCCTACGTAGTGGAGAGAGCCACAGGCTATCTCTACGAGGAGGGCAAGGAGCAGCCTGTATCAAATCTCCTTCTGAGCACCTCCGGCAACACTCTCTACGCCTACACCCCCAGCACGCGCAAGCTCATAAGGGATGTGAACTACGAGATCGTAATTCCCGCCGGCTCCGTGGTGGACCTCACCGGATATTGCCCCAACGAGGAAATCCGCGTCAATTTCACCGGTCTCTTCTTCAAGGAGGGTACCAAAGGTAACGTGATCTTCGAAGAGAATTTCGATGAATTCTCGGAGGTATACGGCCACATGATGCTCTTCGACGGTGATACCCGCATACCCGTGTCCTCGATGGAGGAGTTCGGCTTCGACCAGTACAACCATCCCTGGAACTTCACCATCCGTGATTCCTACGAGGTGGAGGACTATTCCGCAGCTTCCACATCCATGTATACGGACGGCGGCCAGGCCGACGACTGGATGGTCACCCAGCAGCTTGAGCTGACCGGCGAGGAGCTGAGAGTCGCGTTCCAGACCCAGGGCTATCTCCCCACCAAGCAGGACCGCCTGAAGGTGATCGTATGGCCCTGCGATGATGTGATCGCTTCGCTTGACAAGGCTTCCGTGGAGCGTATGCGCACTGAGGGCACCGTCATCTACGACGAGGTGGTGAGCCCCGGCGAGTCTTCGCAGACACTTGCCGGCGAATGGACCGATGTCGTGCTTCCGCTTGACGAGTTCGAGGGTAAAAAGGTGTATATCGCCTTCGTCAACAACAATACCAACGAATCGATGGTATTCCTCGACAACATCAAAGTGACGCGCCGTGCCGACCTGATGATGGGCGTGGATATGGAAGAAACAGTGGTTGATGCCACTTCCGTAGCCGTGAAGGCATTCGTTGACGTACCCGCAGAGGACACCAACACTTATTCCTCCATCACCGCCACCCTCACCAAGGGTAACTTCACCTCCACCTACAAGGACGACGGTGTCTCCCTCAAGGGTGGTGACCGCTATTACTTCTCCTTCCCCGAGGAACTTCCCCTGGAGAAGGGTAAGATCAACGAGTTCACCATCGAGGCTACTCTCGGCGACAAGATAGGCACCTTGTCTGACAAGGTAGCGAACCTCGTGTTCGCCCCCAACCGACGCGTGGTGCTCGAGGAGGCAACCGGCACATGGTGCGGCAACTGCCCGCGTGCTATGGTGGCAATCGAGAACCTCGAAAACACTTTCCCCGAGAACTTCATCCCCGTGGCCATCCACGGCGACTCCAGTCAGGATCCCTGGGCTATGGACAACTATGTACGCGTCTTCCTCGGCATGGAGGCCTTCCCCGGCGGCCGTGTCAACCGTAAGGATGCCATCCTCGACGGCATGGAGATCATCGAGGGAGCCTACAGCTTCGTGTCTCCCACAGGCGACAAGACCTTTATGGACGCCGTGGCCAAGGAACTCGAGGAGCTGACCGTAGTGGAGATCAACATCGACTCCGCAGAGTATTTCGACAACGAGATCAAGGTGAAGGCCAATGTAGAGTTCGCTCTCGATCTCGACCGCGCTGACTACAATATCTTCACCGTGCTTCTTGAGGACAAACTCGTGGGCGTGCAGAGCAACTATTACCAGGGCAACGCCGATCCCATCTTCGGTGACTGGGCCGTAGCCGGAGCACATGTGCGCCATGAATTCATGGATGTGCCGCGCGGCATCGCCGGAATGTCCTTCAGCGGTGAGTCCGGCTATCTCCCCCGCACCGTAACTGCCGGAGAGAAGTATGAGGCTGAAATCACCATGGACATCCCCAACGTCAAGGACATCAATAACTGCAAGGTCGTGACCATGCTCGTCAACACCGAGAACGGATTCATCGTCAATGCCGCCCGCAAGGCCCTGACCAAGGGTGACGACAGCGGTGTCGAGAGCATCGAGGGTCTCGCTCCCGTGATCTTCACCGTGTCCGGCGGCACTATCTTCGCCAACGGCAGTGATGACGTGGAGGTGTATGACCTCACCGGCTCCCGCCTCGGCAACTCCGGCCTGAGCAAGGGCATCTACGTGGTGCGCGCCATGGGCAAGGTGGCCAAGGTGATGGTGAAGTAAACTTGATTTGCATAATTGGGAAATATTCGCTAACTTTGCGGCATATTTCCGGAACGGCCCGCCCCTGCGCCCCCGGTGCAGGGGCGGTGCTGTTTCAAGCCAACGCGATTGGACATCGCGGCCCGTGTGATGGGAAATATGAATTTTCAATAATTTTTATTTTGAGTAACACAACTTTTTAACTGAAATGAAGACATTTGAACTCAAGGCCGACGCACGTGTCGACCTCGGCAAGAAGGCAGTGAAGGCCCTGCGCAAGGCAGGCATGATCCCCGCAGTGCTCAACGGCGGCAAAATCGTGGAGCTCCCCTTCAGCGGTGAGCTGAAGCCCGGCGAGAAGCTCGTGAATCTTGACGAGAAGCGTGGTATCATCACCACAGACCTCGCTGTCAAGGCCGAGGACGTGCGCAAGCTCATCTATACTCCCGACATCTTCGAGATCGATCTCGAAATCAACGGCGAGAAGCGCAAGGCTGTCATGAAAGACCTCGCTTTCCAGGCTGTCACCGACCAGGTGCTCCACATCGACTTCCTCGAGGTGTTCCCCGACAAGCCCATCGTGATGGAGGTGCCCGTCAAGATCGAGGGTCACGCAGAGGGTGTGAAGGCCGGCGGTAAGCTCCAGCTCTCCATGCGCAAGCTCAAGGTGAAGGCTCTCTACAACGAGATTCCCGAGCGTCTGGTCATCAACGTGGACAACCTCGGCCTGGGCAAGACCATGTCCGTAGGCGACCTCCACTTCGAGGGCCTCGAACTGATGAACGCCAAGAACGCCGTGGTTTGCGCCGTGCAGCTCACCCGTGCAGCCCGTGGCGCCGCAGCCAAGGCAGAGTAAGAAGGATCATAAAATATTCGGAAGTTTTCTCCGGAAACGTTTCGATGATTTGAAAACTGTGGAGAGGGGTGTCCTAAAACCGGACACCCCTTTTTGCCGTTAATAGGATAGATGAATCTGTTAAAAAGACTTCTGGGCCTGGGCTACACCAATCCCCGGCCCGACAAAGATGCTGATATGAGACGCTTCCTTATAGTCGGTCTCGGCAATCCCGGCGCCGAGTATGCCGACACCCGCCACAATGCCGGGTTCATGACCGTAGACCGCCTCGCCGCCGGAGCGGGAGTCTCTTTCTCCTCGTGCAGATACGGCGACCAGGCCCTGATGCGTGTCAAGAACTGCGAGCTGATTCTCCTCAAGCCCTCCACGTTCATGAATCTCTCAGGTTCGGCCGTGCGCTACTGGATGAATCACGAGAAGCTCCCTCTGGAGAATCTCCTCGTGGTGGTGGATGATCTCGCGATTCCCTTCGGCTCCCTGCGTCTGCGCACGCGGGGTTCGGACGCAGGCCACAACGGCCTGAAAAACATAGCTGCCGAACTCGGCACCCGGAATTACGCGCGTCTCAGATTCGGCGTGGGCAATGATTTTGCCCGAGGCGCCCAGATCGATTTCGTGCTCGGAGCCTTCCCCCCGGAGGAGCGCAAACAGCTCCCCGAGGTGCTCGACCGCGCCTGCGAATGTGTCAAGGCCTTCTGCCTTTCCGGCCCGGAGTTCGCCATGACCCGTTTCAACAGGTAGCGTCTCCGGGTACGCAGAGATAATATTAGTCAGTTCAAGTACATTAGCCATACAGCCATGGATAAAGAGAGAATAGTAATCATCGGTGGCGGATTCGCCGGACTGAATCTCGCCAAGCGTCTTGATAAGAAACGGTATGAGGTGGCACTCGTGGACCGCAACAATTTCCACAGTTTTCCCCCGCTCTTCTATCAGATAGCCTCCTCGGGCCTGGACACGAGCAATATCTCGTTCCCGTTCCGCAGGGAGTTCAAGAAGCTGAAGAATGTCACCTACCACATGGGCCACGTCAAGGAGATCGACGTGAAGGCCAAGACCATCCGAACCTCCTACGAGACGCTTCCGTATGACCGCCTCGTCCTTGCTGCCGGGTCGACCAACAATTATTTCGGCATGGAGGGTCTGGAGGAGACGGTGTTCGGTATCAAGACCGCCGCCGAGGCGATGCACACCCGCGATGAGATTCTCGACCGCCTGGAGCGCGGGGCCCTGGAGAAGGATCCCGTGCGCCGTAAGCAGTTGCTGAGTTTCCTGGTTGTGGGAGGAGGCCCCTCGGGCGTGGAAATCGCCGGAGCCTTAGGAGAGATGAAGCGTGACATTCTTCCGCGCGAGTATCCCGAGCTGAATCAGGATGATGTCTCCATCACTCTCGTCGAGGGTGCCGACAGGTTGCTGGGTGCCATGTCTCACAAGTCATCTCAGAAGGCTTACCTCTATCTTCAGGACCTTATGGTGGACGTGCGGCTCAACACCTCCATGAAAGGCTATAAGGACAAGATCGTGTCTTTCGGCGACGGCCACACCGAATATTGGGAGACACTCATCTGGACCGCCGGCGTGAAGGGTGAGCCCATGCCCGGACTTCCGCAGGAGACCATCGGCAGGGGAGGACGCGTGCTCGTGGATGAGTTCAACCGCGTAAAGGGCTACGAGGACAGCGTGTATGCCATCGGCGATATATGCCTGATGCTCACTGAGGCCACACCCAAGGGACACCCCCAGATGGCCCAGCCCGCCATTCAGCAGGCCCTCAACCTGGCCAAGAATATGAACAAGGGGGAATTTGTCACCCCCTTCAAATACTGGGACAAGGGCTCCATGGCGACGGTCGGTAAAAACCGCGCCGTGGCTGAGGTGAAGGATACCACTTTCACCGGACGTTTCGCCTGGTGGCTCTGGATGTTCATACATCTCATCTCCATCCTCGGTATGCGCAACAAGCTGAACGTGATGCTAAACTGGGTATGGAACTATTACACCTACTCCACGTCGCTGCGCCTCCTCCTACGTCCCACCAAGTATCCTCTCCGCCGCCACTGGGGAGATTAAGACCTCATCTTATAAGAGAGCTATGAAAAAAATCGTAATCCTATATGCTGGGACGGCCCTCTGCTTGATGGCCGGACTGGCTTCCTGCTCCATGCTGCAGAATAGCGAAAAGAAATCCTCCGCAAGAAAGACCACTCTCCCCACCGACCGCGAGAGCGTGCACCAGGCCCGCGCCGAGCGCGAGTATTCATCCGAAGAACTGGCCGCCGGCGCCGTCAAGGGGGACTGGGCCATCGAGGAGGTGTATGGCGAGCATCCCAGGGGCCTCGAGGCTCCCTTCCTCAAGTTCGTGCCTCGCGAAAAGCGCGTGTACGGCAACAACGGCTGCAATGTCATCAATGCCGCCTACACATACAATCCCTCCGACTCCACGCTGAGTTTCAGCTACGTGGCCTCGACCATGCGCCTCTGCGACGAGGAGGGCCTCAAGGAGGCTGAGATAGCCCGCGCCTTGGAATCCACTGCCCGCTACACATGGGACGTCCGCGACACACAGTATATACTCCATCTCTTCGATGCCGCCGGCACGGAGGTGATGCAGCTCATGCACCAGAACTTCGATTTCCTCAACGGCACGTGGGCCGTCACGGCGATAGGGGAGACCCCCGTCGATGATCCGGACGTGAAGATAGTGATAGATGTGGATGAGGGACGCATACACGGCAATACCGGATGCAACATCCTGAACGGCAGCTTTGAAATAGACATGGAGCGTGCCAATTCCATCTCCTTCTCAGCCCTGGCCACCACACGCCGGGCCTGTGAGAATCCCGAGCGTCAGACGGCCCTGCTCGTGGCCCTGGAGGACGCGGTGTCGGCACGCCCCATCGACAAGGAGAATGTAAGATTCATCAATGCGGCGGGCACCACGGTGCTTACCCTGACCCGCACAAAACCCAACTGATATGGCCAACGACGAAAGAGTGGACAAATGGCTCTGGGCCATGCGTGTCTTCAAGACGCGCACCATAGCCACGGATGCCTGCAAGAAGGGTCGCGTTAGCATCGGGGGCACTGCCGTCAAGCCCTCGCGCACCGTCAAACCGGGGGATGTCATCGACGTGCGCAAACCTCCGATCACTTATACCTTCAAGGTGCTTCAGCTATCGCAAAACCGTCTCGGCGCGAAATTAGTGGAGAACTATCTGGAGAATCTCACTCCCCGCGAGCAGTATGACCTTCTGGAGATGTCACGCATCTCCGGCTTCATCGACAGGCAGAAAGGCCTCGGACGCCCCACCAAGCATGACGCCCGCGAGATGGCCCGCTTCCGCGAGCAGACCTTCTCCGCCGACGACTTCTTCCTCGACTGGGAAGACCCCGATGACGACTGACCGGCGGGTCAGCGGAGGCGCTTGAGGAGGTTGTAGGCGGGGAGGATGCCGGCTTCGCCCGCTTTGCTCAGGTCGGCGAAGGCTTCGGCGCGGCGTCCGGTGGCCAGATGGCAGAGGCCGCGGTTGAACCAGGCCTGCCCCATGTCAGCGTCAAGGGCGATGGCGCGGCTGAAGGCCTCGGCGGCTTCCTGCGTGTCGCCCGCGGCATAGAGGGCGCATCCCTTGCCATACCAGGCGTAGGCCATCCTCGGGTTCACGGCGGCCGCCGCCGCGAAGTCATCCGCGGCTTGAGAGAGCATCACGCTCGCCGCACGGCGGCGCAGGTTTTCCTCCTCGGGGGAGGCGGCGTCAAACTTGCCCGCCATCTCGGCCGTGGCGTGGAGCATACGCACCGTGCCGCGTTCCAGCAGGGCCAGGGCATAGCGAGGATTGCGCTCCAGGGCGCGGTCAAGGTCGGCGAGGGCGGCGGGATAGTTGCGTATCATCGCCCGCGCAGTGGCGCGTGTCAGCAGATCAGCCGCCGGGACATCGGGACGGTCCGCTCCCGGAGTGAGGCTTTCGATGAGGCGGTTTGCCAGCTCGAACCCCACGGAATCGGATACGGCTCCCGGGCCTTCCACCATATAGAGAGTCATGCCGGCGGGATGGCGTCCGGCATTGTATTCGTCGAGTTCGCGAAAACGGTCGGAGCGGGGACGCAGCATCCTCTCCGGAGCCATGAACGAGAGCGCGAAAATCTCCGCCGGGCGCGCCGTCACGTTGCGGTCCTGCACGCGTCCCTTGATGCGGTCGTTGTAGGCCATCTCGGCGTGGGGTGATTCCTCAAGCGTCACGAGGCGGTTGAATTTCTCCATGAGTTCCATATCCTCACCCTCCTCCGCCGGGTCTTGGGCGCGGTCCGGACGCTCGTTGGGCATACCGGGTTGGATGGTGGGGCGGTCGAGGGGATTGCGCGAGGGGTCGTCCACATAGCGGCGCACCAGTTCGTCGGCATGATTCACATTCGCCACGGCCCGTTTCATATTTCCTCTCTCGCGCTCGCACTCGGCGATGGCGTAATACACGGGATAGAACTTGGGATACTTCGCCGCGATGCGGTTGAAATCCCCGAGTGCCTCGCGGTGCTTTCCCTGCTCCATGCGGGCTATGCCGCGGTTGTAGAGGGCATGGAAATTGTCGGGGTCTCGGCTCAGCACCGCCGTCAGATCCTCCTCGGCGTGGATCAGATCCCTGACTTCCAGGCGCAGCAGGGCGCGGTTGAAGAGAGCCGCCTCATTCTCAGGCTCCAGTTCGAGACTGTGGTTGTAGTCCTCCATCGCCCCGTAGAAATCATCCGTATTATAGCGCAGGTAAGCGCGGTTAATATAGAAGGAGGCCTCGTCGGGGCGCATCCGTATGGCCTCCTCCATATCCTCGAGGGCCTCGCGCCACTCGTGACGGCCGGCGCGGAGGCGGGCGCGGAGGAGCCAGGGATTGATATTGGTGCGGTTGAGCTGAATAGACCTGTCGATGTCATGAAAGGCGGCCAGGGTGTCACCTTCGAGTGCGCGCATGGAGGCGCGGGCCGCATACCCTTCGGCGAAATCGGGATATTGGCGCAGCAGTGAGGAGTAGGTGGCGCGGGCATCGCCGAAGCGGTGCATATCGCTCTCGGCCACGGCCTTGTAGAAGAGGAAATAGCGGTCGGTGGGGTCATGGCGCAATCCCTCCTCGTAATCGGCCAGGGCGAGGGAATCGAGGCCCATGTTCTGTTGAGCGAATCCGCGCAACTTGTAGGCCTCCACCTTGAACTTGTTTCGCTCCAGGGCCAGCGTGCAGTCTTCGGCCGCCCCACGGTAATCATCAAGCTGGAGCTTGGCCAGGGCGCGGTAGAAGTAGGGATCCGCCATATAGGGCTTGGCCTTTATGGCCGCGTTGAAATACTGTATGGCGAGCATATAATCATCCATCGAGAGCACATTGCGCCCGATGATCATCACCTGCTCCGCGTTGACCTGCGCCGAAGCCGCGCCGGGGGAGAGCAACGCGCCGCCGAGGGCCGCGCCAAGAAATAGCCTGGATATTGTCAGAAACCGTTTCACAGCGGCAAATTTAGCCAAAAATCATGACATACGCTCACGCGACGTGCTAAAAAATCCAAAAGAGAGGGTGAGATGGGGGCTAAAAGAGGATGCGGTGTTGCATTATTCAGGAAAAAATAGTAACTTTGCGCGTTAAAAACGGCATCCCGCCCCGAAAAGCAACCGGAGCGGAGGCCATGCACAGTTAAAAAACTTCAGGACAAATCATGATAAAGATAACCTTTCCCGACGGCAGCGTCAGGGAGTTCGAGCAGGGGGTGACCCCGTATCAGGTGGCTGAAAGCATCAGCCCCCGGTTTGCCGCCGACGTGCTTGCGGCCAAAGTCAACGGTGAGAAATGGGACATCTCCCGTCCCGTCACCGAAGACGCTTCCATCGAGCTCTTCAAGTGGGAGGATCCCGAGGGCAAGCATGCCTTCTGGCACTCGTCGGCCCACCTTCTCGCCGAGGCTCTCCAGGAGTTGTATCCCGGAGTGAAGTTCGGTATCGGCCCGGCCATCGAAAACGGTTTCTATTATGACATCGCCCCCGGAGAGCACAAGATCACCTCCGAGGACTTCCCCAAAATCGAGAAGAAGATGCAGGAGCTCGTGGCCCGCAAGGAGGCCATCGTGCGCAGCGACATCTCGAAGACTGACGCCCTGAAGATGTTCGGCGACCGCGGCGAGACCTACAAGTGCGAGCTGATCTCCGAGCTTGAGGACGGCAAGATCACCACCTACACACAGGGAGCCTTCACCGACCTGTGTCGCGGCCCCCACCTGGCTGACACCTCGAAAATCAAGGCCGTGAAGATTCTCTCCCTCGCCGGTGCCTACTGGCGCGGCGACGAGAAGAGAGACCAGCTCGTGCGCGTGTACGGCATCACCTTCCCCAAGAAGAAGATGCTTGACGAGTATCTCGTGATGCTCGAAGAGGCCAAGAAGCGCGACCACCGCAAGCTCGGCAAGGAGATGGAACTCTTCGCCTTCTCAGAGACCGTCGGCAAGGGCCTTCCCCTCTGGCTCCCCAAAGGCGCCGCCTTGCGCGACCGTCTGGAGCAGTTCCTGCGCAAGATCCAGAAGGAATACGGCTATCTCCAGGTCATCACCCCGCATATCGGCAACAAACTGCTGTATGTGACCTCCGGCCACTGGGCCAAGTATGGCAAGGACTCCTTCCAGCCCATCCACACTCCCGAAGAGGGTGAGGAATACCTGCTCAAGCCCATGAACTGCCCCCACCACTGCGAGATATACAAGGCTTTCCCCCGCTCATACCGCGACCTGCCCCTGCGCCTGGCCGAGTTCGGCACCGTCTACCGCTACGAGCAGAGCGGTGAGCTCCACGGCCTGACCCGCGTGCGCGGATTCACGCAGGACGACGCCCATATCTTCTGCGCTCCCGAGCAGATAAAAGATGAGTTCCTTAAGGTTATGGATATCATCCTCTATATCTTCAAGACTCTCGATTTTCAGAACTACGAGGTGCAGATCTCGCTCCGCGATCCCAAGAACAAGGAGAAATATATCGGCTCCGACGAGAACTGGCATCTCGCCGAGCAGGCCATCATCGAGGCCTGCGAGGAGAAGGGCCTCAAGGCCACTCAGGTGGAGGGCGAGGCTGCCTTCTACGGTCCCAAGCTCGACTTCATGGTGAAGGACGCCATCGGACGCCGCTGGCAGCTGGGCACCATCCAGGTGGACTACAACCTGCCGGAGCGCTTCGGACTGGAGTATACCGGCTCTGACAACCAGAAGCACCGTCCGGTGATGATCCACCGCGCCCCCTTCGGCTCGATGGAGCGCTTCGTGGCCGTGCTGCTTGAACACACCGCCGGCAAGCTCCCCCTCTGGCTCATACCCGAACAGGCCGTCGTGCTCCCCATCTCGGAGAAATTCAACGACTATGCCTGGAAGGTGGCCAAGGAGCTTGACAAGCTCGGAGTGAGGGCCGTGGTCGACGACCGCAACGAAAAAATCGGAAAGAAAATCCGCGACAACGAGCTGAAAAAAATCCCCTATCTCCTCATCGTAGGCGAAAAAGAGGCCGAAAATGATGAAGTTTCTGTAAGAAAACAAGGAGAAGGTGATAAAGGTACGATGAAAATTACTACCTTTGCAGACGAATTGAACGCCGAAGTGGCCAGAATGACCGATGGCAAAGCCTGAGGAGACCGCTCCGCGACGTCCGACAGCTAAAATCTAAAACTACTGAATGGAGAAAAAACCTCAATTTTCGGGTCCTCGCCGCCCTGCCGGCGCAGGCCCTCGTCCCCGCCCGGGGATGCGTCCCCGTCCGGGCGAGCGCAACAAGGATCCGCACGCGATCAACGAATACATCCGCGCCCGTGAGGTGCGTCTTGTGGGCGACAATGTGGAGCAGGGCATCTATCCCATAGACAAGGCCCGCCGTATTGCAGCCGAGCAGGAACTCGACCTCGTGGAGATTTCGCCGACCGCCGAACCCCCTGTATGCCGTATCATCGACTATCAGAAATTTCTCTATCAGCAGAAGAAACGCCAGAAGGAGCAGAAGGCCAAGGCCGCCAAGGTGGTGGTCAAGGAGATCCGTTTCGGACCCCAGACCGACGATCATGACTACAACTTCAAGCTCAAGCACGCCATCGGATTCCTCAAGGAGGGCTCGAAAGTCAAGGCCTACGTCTTCTTCCGCGGACGCTCGATTCTCTTCAAGGAGCAGGGAGAGGTGCTTCTCCTTCGTTTCGCCAACGACCTGGAAGAGTATGGCAAGGTCGAGACCATGCCCGTGCTCGAAGGCAAGCGAATGATCATCATGATCGCTCCCCTCAAGACCGCTCCCAAGAAGGAGGCACCCAAAAAGGAGAAGGATGCCCCCAAGGAGAAAGAGACACCTGCGGAGAAGCCCGCTCCCGAGGCTGATGCCTAATCCGAGTGAATCTCCGCCGGCAAGCAAGAATAAAAACAGGGGCCCTCGGGTTCCGCCAAACAATAATGAGACCGTAGGCACAATGTGCCGAGGTAAGTGTAAACAACTAAAAACTCAAACAACAATGCCCAAGGTAAAGACCAATGCCGCAACAAAGAAGCGCTTCGCGCTGACCGGCACCGGGAAGATCAAGAGAAAGCATGCTTATCATTCCCACATCCTGACCAAGAAATCCACCAAGCGCAAGCGCAACCTCGACCACACCGGTCTGGTGGCTTCCGCCAACGAGCGTCAGGTAAAGGAACTCCTCAATCTCCGCTGAGTCCCGTCTTTAACCCAACATTTCATCAACCGAATGTGCAGCACCATAAGAGTCAATATCTAAAGTATAAGGGCCGCTGACATTCAAAAACTTCAAGACAATGCCAAGATCAGTCAATCACGTCGCCTCAAGAGAAAAGCGTAAGAAAATCCTCAAGCTCACCCGTGGCTACTACGGCAGCCGCCGTAACGTATGGACCGTAGCGAAGAACACCTGGGAAAAGGGTCTGACCTATGCCTACCGTGACCGCAAGCAGAAAAAGCGCAATTTCCGCGCTCTCTGGATCCAGCGTATCAACGCCGCCGCACGTCTGGAGGATCTCTCCTACAGCAAGCTCATGGGCCTCATCCATAAGGCCGGCATCGAGATCAACCGCAAAGTGCTCGCCGACCTCGCCATGAACAATCCCGAGGCTTTCAAGGCCATCTGCGACAAGGTGAAGGCCTGAGGCCGCAGCCTGACCGGCTAAAAAGATTCCCCTCCGAGGCATAGCCTCGGAGGGGAATCTTTTTAGCGCCGGGGCTATGCCCCGGAACTGAACGGCTTCGCGCGGGTATAAGTTCGGGCCTAACGGCTTCACGCGGGTATAAGTTCGGGCCTAATGGCTTCGCGCGTGGGGATCAGTGGGTGATTTCGTAGCCCTGGGCCTTCAGGTAGTCGAGGATGCGGTAGGCCGTGGCGTGGGCGTAGTAGTCGCAGATGTGGGCACACCAGTCGTTCTCTGTGGTGGAGCCGCTGCGCGTGCGGTTGTATTCCGTCACCGTGGCGTCGTAGTCAAGGAGCTCCTCGGTCATGGCTTCTGAATCCTCGCGGTAACGGTTCTGGAAGAAGATGAGATCTTTCGGCTGTTTGGGCTTAAGGTCGGGATGCTCGCGGGGGATACCCAAAGCGAGTCCGCATACCACGAAAACACCCTTGGGGAGATGCAGCAGTTCGGCCACCTTGGCGGGATCCACCGTGCGCAGATAGCCCACGCAGTTGGAACCGAGTCCGCAGGCCTGTGCGGCCACAACGGCGCTCATCATGGCCAGCGAGGCGTCGATGATACCGAGAATCACACCATCCATCGTATTCGTGATGGCGGGCATATCGACACCTTTTTTGGCGGCCAGGAGCTGCATCTTGTTGAAGTCGGAGCAGAAGATGAGCAGACGGTTGCAGGTCTTGAGCTGCTTCTGATTGGTGAGGGCATACAGCTCCTCCTTAAGGGCCTGGTCGGAGATGTCAATAACGGAATATTGCTGTCCGTTGTAGGAAGTGGGGGTATTGCGGACGGCATCATAGATGAAGTCCATGGTCTCCCGGGGGATGACCTCGCGCTCGTAGCGGCGCACGGAAGTGCGTTCGAGAAGTGATTCTTTGACTGTCTTCATGGATAAGTAAGTATTCGATTTAACAGCTGAGACGGCTTCCGGCGAAGCCGGAAAACCGTCTCAGTATAGGGCCACACCAAAGGATTTGTGATGAAACTCCGTATGACAGGATTTGAGATCCTCAGACTCTTTGTAATCCCCCGTGCTCCGGTGAGGGAGCAACGCCCGAAGGCGCGGGGCCCGCCATTGAGAAAGAAGATTGTCTCGGTATTTCATTAGATTTGATGAGTCTCCCAATATTCTTTGATGTGGTTGTCTCATTCTGTCAGACTTCCCCTCCGGGAGGTCTCTCTGCTTTTATAACGCAAATTTAAATATAAAAGTTGAGTTGTGCAAATTTTTCGGGTACAATCCTACTGCACAACAAAGAAAAACGGGACCAAGCCTCAGCCAATGTCCCGTTTTTGTCGCAAAAGATTGTTTTATTATTCTACGACAAGTCGTATATCTGTAAGACAATCGAGAAGGAAAAAAGTTTAAAATCCGTAATAAAAAAATGGAACAAGCCGTATTTCCGGAGCACAATTTTCCCTGTTTTATGCTGACATAGTACGCCATATCCCTGCAATCTGCTGATTTACAGTGAGAAATGTAGGGATGTCGCGTGCGATGTCTTATTTGTTTTTTGTCTTATTCGTTGCCGGTCATGAGGCGGGGCTGCGGGCCGCGCTGCGGACCGTTGGCGGCGTTAGGGCAATCCTTTCTGCTTGCGTTCTCATACGTGAAACAGGGAGCGTTTTTGCAGTCGGCGGGGCAGTTCTGACCCTCGGGCTGACAGTTGGCCTTGCGGCAGTCATCCTTGTGGCACTTTCCCTCGGCGCGACGTGCCTCCTTCTCTACCTTGAGTTTGGCCTGGTTGGCCTTGTAGGCGGCAAACTGTTCGGCGGTCAGGATTTTCTGCACCTTGGAGTCGAAATCGGCACGCATGTTGTCGCGGGTCTTGCGGGCCTTCTTCTCAGCCTTGGAGCGCTCTTTGTCCATCTTGGCCTCGGCCTTCTCGACCTTGGCGCGGCCCTCGGAGCGGAGCGACTCAAGTTTGCCCTGCTGCTCGGTGGTCAGATCAAGACCCTCGAAGAGGCGGGTGAAAAACATCTCACCTCTCTCGCCGCGACCGGGACGCTCGCCGTTGCCCTTGCGGCATTTCTTCCCCTTGCCATCTTTCTTGCATTTGCCATCTTTCTTTCCTTTACCGTTTTTCTTGCCCTTGCGGTCTTTCTTGCACTCCTTGCGGTCTTTCTTGCCATCCTTGCAGTCTTTCTTGCCATCCTTGCAGCAGCTCTGTTCGGTAGCTGCGCCCCGGTCCTGAGAGGAGGCGGAAGCAAAAGCGGAGAGGGGAGCGAGAGTGAGAAGCGCTACGGCGGCGCTCATGAGGAATTTCTTCATATCGTATAAAAATTTTATTCGTTATTATAAATATTGATTAGTTAACTCCGGATACATGTCAGCAGTTTGTTACGAGAGAGGATGGTGCTTGTGTAATGAGCTGATTATTCAGATTGTAAGCGCTGCCGATTTCAACATGCATCCGAATATATGACGATTGAAAATGAATAAGGTTTAAAATCCGGGTGTGCTTTAACAAATATTTAGAGACATGGCAAGTAGAGGAGGCTTCCTCTACTTGGTGCGGGTTATGGGGAGGCCTCGTATGCTTTGGATGCGGCGGCGCCAGCCGGCACGGTAGTGGGCCTGGGAGGGACGGCGGGCTATGATGCGGTCGATGAAGCGGAGTCGCTCCTCCGTCAGTATGTTGGCGAAGACCTCTCCTTCGGTGGCTATGCGACGGTTGAGGGCGGCAAGCGTCGCCGGGCCTACGACGCCATCGGTTTTCACTCCGAGCATACGCTGCGGGATACGTATTCCATGCACGCCGCTTGCCCACACCCAGTCCACGAGTATGCGGGCCACCTCCGGAGAGGCTATCCGGTCGGCTTGCCAGCGGTCCCAGAATAGCGATTTAAGAATGTCGCGCCATGTGTCGGCTGGTAGTGCTTTCAGTTCAGCAACAGTAGGAGCGGGCAGTCCGCGCAGATGGCGGTAATGGCTCAGAGTGGCGATGGTCACGCCGCAGAGAGTGGCACCACCTGCATCGTGAGGATCGTTACTGAAGCCTGACTTGCGTGCCTCCTCGAAAATCCGAGGCCAAGGGAGCGAGAGTTTCGAGGCAGGAAGTCCCGCCTCGAAATGCAGTATGAAAGGAATCAGTTTATGCATCGGCTATGTGGTTGGGCGTGTCGGTGTTATGGACGGACTCCTCGGGGGAGTGGATGGATTTGCGGGAGGGACACTCACGTTGGCGGCAGTGCCAGAGTTCGAGGTAGTCGATGTTGCGCTGGAGTCGGCCGTTGGAGAGGGTAAGCTCGGTTATACGTTCCAGAGCCGTGGTGAGGGAGGCCTGCACCTCGCGGAGACGGTTGGTCTGGTCGGCGAAACGCTCCTCCTTTCGTCCGAGTTGCTCTATGAGGTCGATGTTCTGTTTCTGATTCAGATCTATCTGTTTGCGGAGCAGTTCGAACTCGGCATCGCGGGCCTCGATTTCATTCTTCTCGGCCTCCGCCGAGGCGGCGCGGCGTTTTGACTTGAGGCACCAACCCGCCCCTCCGCCGGCCAGGAGGGTGGTGAGGAGATTGGCGATTTCGGTGATGTTGAGATTCATAATTTTGTGTGACATTTTGTTTTGCACTGCAAAATTATGAAATCCCGGGCGGACTATCGCGCCATTTTTTCAATTGTATAGGGAGGCTTTCAGCCTCCAACAGAACGGCTTCGCGCGGGTGGGGAGATGGCATGGTAAATTTTGCGGACATCGCACGCGATGTCCCTACACGTCTGCACATCAATTGCTTGGTAGGGACGTGGCTTGCCACGTCCGCGATGATAATTTAGGGGGAGAGGAGGATTA
Source organism: uncultured Porphyromonadaceae bacterium (assembly GCA_947174995.1). Classification (GTDB taxonomy): domain Bacteria; phylum Bacteroidota; class Bacteroidia; order Bacteroidales; family Muribaculaceae; genus Lepagella. The sequence continues at coordinate 5,321 of CAMWLC010000033.1, read as the reverse complement.
TTCTGGCGTATAGGAGGTCGCGGTCGAGGTCGGGGTCGTGGATTAGGAATTCATTCCTTTCGGAATAATTATCCTTGCATTTTTCTGCGTCATCTTTGCCATTTTCTGCGTCGGCCTTGATCTTTTCTTCGTTAGCCTTGATCTTTTCTGCGGCTGCTATATCCTTGTCTTTCGCCGGGATGGGTTCGGCTTCGGGGGTGGGGACGATGCGGCGTCGGATCTCTACGGTGTGGCCGTAATGGCCTTCGTGGAGGAAGGAGAGTTCGAGGCGGCGGATGGAATGGGTGTCCATTTCGTCGAGCGTGAAGCAGTTGAGGAGGAGATTGACATAACGGACGGTGTTGACGTGGCGGTAGAAATCGATGTCGGTATAGCGGAAGGTGTAGCCGCGGTCGATGAGTTCGGCGGGGATGGTGGTGTGGCGTGCCTGTCGCGGGATGGGGCAAGGGAGGGGTGCGACTGCCTCTTCGGGGAGGTGGAGATGTGAGAGTCCGGCATTGTCACGGGTTTGGGTGTTCATCACCATCCATATCGAGCGTGCGTAGCCGAGGGGGGTGCCATTCTCGTCATCGATGCGGAAGCAGCGGGTGGAGAAGTGTCGGTTCCAGTCTTCGATCCAGGTGGTGAGGGTGTATGTGTCGTTGACGCGGGGATAGTCGAGCATCTCGATGGTGAGGCGCGATAACACCCAACCGCACCCGGAATCGGCCATGGCGGGGTTTCCGATGCCGAGGGAATTTGCGTGGGCTGTGGCGATGTCTATTATCTTGGCCGTGAGCAGGGGGAGGGAGAGTTGCCCTTCGGCGTTGACCTCTCCTGCGGAGAGGAAGAATGTCTGTGAGAGGGTCATTTTTGGGGGAGGGTGTGTGGGAGATTTGGGAGTTGAGGGAATTATGGGAGCGACTGAACACTCAACACTGACCACTCAGCACTGATTGCTGTCTGCGACTTCGGAGTAGATGCGGCGCAGGTCGGCGGCGGTGAGGGTGTCGTAGTCTTCGCGGCGGGGGGTGATGACGAGGCCGGCCATGTCGATGGCGCCGGGGGACACCAGCGGGTCGGGATAACCGGTGGGGCGGTGCGCCTTGCGGGGTATCATGATGGCCCGGAGCAGTCCGGTGGGGGTGTGTATCCAGAAGTAGGCGTTGATCAGTCCGGAGTCGTAGAGTCCGGTATCGGGATCTTTTCCGGTGATTTCGAGGGTTTTGACCAGCGTTCTCATTCCTTCGGCGTCGGGGGTGATGACGGAGGAATAGAATGAGAAGGGGAGGGCTTTAGCGGCGGTGAGTGAAGAGCCGGAATCGTGGAGATAGGCTTCGGTGAGGGTCGAGGAGTGGTGGATGCCGGGTAAATCGGCAGGATGGAGGCTCTCCACGAGGCGCAGCAGTGGGAGTTCCTCAGCGAGCACGGCCTGGAGATGCAGATGGTCGGGGGCGGAGGCTCCGGCCCTTGCGCCGTTGAAGAAGACGCATAGCCCGGGGAGTTCCTCGGCCAAGGAGGCTATTTCTGCGGGAACGGCAGTCTGCGGCTGATGGCGCGTGGAGGCGATGGTGAAGTGTATGGGAAAGATGGGGAAGGGGTTGACGAGGAGTTCCCACCCCTCCATGATTGAGACGGCCTCCTGCTCTTTAGGACGGTTGGCGGCGCAGAGGAAGCAGGGGCGCGTCTTCAGGGTGGCTTGGTCGGTTTTGGCTCCTGTGGAGACGATGCGCGCGGGGTTGCACTGCACTCCGGCGTGCAGCAGCCCGAGCGTCACGGGGCGGCGGAGTGTGGCACCGAGTTGCTGGTAACGTTCGCGGGCCTCGGGCCAGCGGCTCAGTTGCCATTCCACAAATTCGGCTTCATTAGACAGGCTCATGATATATGTTTTTGAGGAGGCCGGAAGCCTCCTCTGCTTTAAAATTCTGAGGTAAAGTGGAAGCGGATTTTTGGGAAGTCGGTCTGGGCCATCTGGAGGACGTAGTTGCTGTCGGCCAGGAAGACGTCGCGGCCATCCTTGTCGGTGGCCATGAACTGGTGCTTGCGTTTCTTGAAGGCGGCCAGGGCCTCAGGGTCGTCGCTCTCTATCCAGCAGGCTTTGTAGAGGCTGATGGGTTCCCAGCGGCATTGGGCGCCATACTCATGCAGCAGGCGGTATTGTATCACCTCAAACTGAAGCTGACCCACGGTGCCGATGATCTTGCGGCCGTTGAACTGGTTGGTGAACATCTGCGCCACACCCTCGTCCATTAATTGCCTGATGCCCTTGTCGAGCTGCTTGGCCTTCATCGGGTCGGCGTTCTCGATATACTTGAACATCTCGGGCGAGAAGGATGGGAGACCCTTGAAATGCAGTTTCTCGCCTCCTGTCAGCGTGTCGCCGATCTTGAAATTGCCTGTGTCGGGCAGACCCACGATGTCGCCGGGGAAAGCCTCGTCCACCACGCTCTTCTTCTGCGCCATGAAGGCCGTGGGGGCGGCGAAGCGCATCTGTTTGCCGTGGCGCACGTGGAGGTAGTTGACGTTGCGCTCGAACTTTCCGGAGCACACCTTCACGAAGGCGATGCAACTGCGGTGGTTGGGGTCCATATTGGCGTGAATCTTGAAGATGAATCCCGAGAACTCCTCCTCCTGCGGTTTCACCTCTCGCTCCTCGGCCTCCACGGGGCGGGGGGAGGGGGCTATTTTCACGAAGCAGTCGAGCAGCTCCTTCACTCCGAAGGTGTTGAGCGCCGAGCCGAAGAACACCGGGGCCACCTCGCCGCGCAGGTATGCCTCCTCGTCAAACTCGGGATACACACCCTCTATGAGTTCGAGATCCTCGCGCAGCTTGGCCGCGTCGGCCTCTCCCACGAGGCGATCCACCTCCGGCGAATTGACATCATCTATCTCCACGCGCTCCGTCACGGTCTGCTTCGAGGGGGTGAAGAGGTCGAGACCCTTCTCGTAGATATTGTAGACACCCTTGAAATGTGCCCCGATATTGATTGGCCAGGAGAGGGGGCGCACCGCGATTTTGAGTTCCTGTTCAAGTTCGTCGAGAATGTCGAAGGGGTCGCGGCCCTCGCGGTCGAGCTTGTTGACGAAGATGATGACGGGAGTCTTGCGCATACGGCACACCTCCATCAGGCGGCGTGTCTGCGTCTCCACGCCCTTGGCCACGTCCACCACGATTATAACCGAATCCACAGCCGTCAGCGTGCGGAACGTATCCTCGGCGAAATCCTGGTGGCCGGGGGTGTCGAGGATATTGATTTTGTAATCGCCGTAATTGAAGCCCATCACCGATGTAGCCACGGAGATGCCGCGTTGCTTCTCGATCTCCATCCAGTCAGAAGTGGCGGTCTTTTTGATTTTATTGCTTTTCACGGCTCCGGCCACATGGATGGCGCCGCCGAAGAGGAGCAGTTTTTCCGTCAGCGTGGTCTTTCCCGCATCGGGGTGGGAAATGATGGCGAAAGTGCGCCGGCGATCTATCTCGCGGTTAAGTTGGTCAGACATATATCAGTCTTCTCTCTTTTCAAGTTCGTTGTTGTAGTCCTTTTTATAATAATGAGCGAGGAGGGCGAGCAGCTTCGAGATCTGCTTCGTGGCCGTGAGCGTGTCCTCGGAGATCTCCTTTCCGGCCAGACGGAGCATCAGTATGCCGTAGAGGGCATTGAAGCAGGTCTCTATCTCCCCCGCCTTCTCATCGCCGGCCTTCGCGCGGAGCTCCACGATGTAGGGGAGCGTGCGGTAGAACTCGGCGCCGTAGTCGGCAAACTTCGGGTCTGTCAGGAGCCTGCGGTGCAGGTCGGCCAAGTCGTTGAGCGTATTTTTATTGATTTGGAGGTGTCCCTTCTTCTCCACCCCCTCGCGGCGCATCATGTCGATGAGCGACTCATACCACTCCGTCAGCTCCTTGCGCCGGGCCTCGTCGAGGTCGGTGTATCGGTCGATGATGGTGCGCTTTATCTCGTCGATGTCGAGGTGGTTTGCCCTTATGAGGTCCTCTATCTGCCAAAGGTACAGCAGGTATTCAGCTATATTCTCTCTCTTCTTCTGTGACGCCGTGTACATGGTCTGTTTAAATTAATTCCCCCCATGACTCAAAATTAATTCTTGGAAGATGGGGTCTTGGTGCAAAATTAGTAAAACTTATTTGAATATACAACAAAGATGGCTTTCGGCGAGTTGTAACTATGATGATAGAGTGTGAATACGTGTTTCATGACGGATTCATTCTCCGGCGTGACGGAGAGTGGGCCGTTGTTTTCGATTACTGGAAAGACCCCCTCGGGGCGGAGCGCATAGAGACGCTCGTGCGCAGCGGTGTGCCGGTGTATGTGGTGGTGTCACACCATCACAAGGATCATTTCGTGCCCGCCATCTTCGACTGGTGCGCCCTTCCCTGCGCCGACGTGCATTATGTCATAAGCGCAGATGTCTTCAAGTTCTGCCGCCACCGCCTGAACCCCAACACCTTATATCAAGGGGTGCGCGTGCCCGAGCAGCGCATCACCGTGATACGTCCCGGCGACACCGTGCAACTCGGGGGCCTGACCGTCGAAGCCTTCGGCTCCACCGACCTCGGCAACTCCTACGTCATCACCGAGCGCTCCTCCGGGTTCACCGCCATGCATGCGGGCGACCTCAACGACTGGTTGTGGCTCGACGAGTCCACTCCCGAGGAGGTGGCCGACATGGAGGGGCGGTTTCGCAAGATACTGCGTGACATCTCCGGGGCCCATCCCCGCCTTGACCTCGCCCTCTTCCCGGTGGACAGCCGTATAGGAAGGCGTTACTGGAGCGGAGCCGCGCAACTGCTCGAAGCCATCGACGTCAAGATGTTCGTACCCATGCACTTCGGTCTTGGTGACACACCCGAAGAATCGGCACGCCTCGTCGGCGACGCACTGCGTTTCGCCGAATATGTGCCCCCATCGAGCCGCGCCCTCTGCTGCGGACTCACCGCCACGGGCGACCGCATCGCCCTCAATTATTGATTTCCTAATCCTGATTTGCCAAGAATGTTCCGATATATAATTCTCTCCCTCGCCCTGACGGCAGCCTCACTCCCGGCGGCCGAGGCCCTCGCCATGACGCCGACGGCCCCCATCGTGCTTCCGGCTTCCGCCTCCGGCATCGCCCCGCTGCTCTCTGTATCCGCCTCAGCCTCCGCTGCCAAGAAGAAATCCTCGAAGAAGAAAAGTTCCTCGAAAAAGAAGAAGGGCACCACCACCTCCTCCAAGAAAAAGAAAGGCACCTCCGGCAAGCGCCCAGGCAAGAAGACGCGCGTAAAGAAGACGCGCGCCTCCTCCTCGGCGGGACGATGGAGCAACCCCCAGGCCCCCCCCAAGGAG
>CAMWLC010000032.1 GCA_947174995.1 uncultured Porphyromonadaceae bacterium | reverse complement strand
CAAAATATATATGACATTGACAAACAATTAGTTGAATAAATTCTGAATATCCCTACTTAGGCCCACCAATTTTTTGGTATCTTCAAGATGCTGCTCATAGAGTTTGAGAAGGGATTCCTCACGCTGGGTTATACCCATGTATGCGTTGCGTACCATTTCCGCTGTCACGTATCCATGACGACGTTGGATGTCGTAGTAGTGGTCTTTGAGGATAACTTGAATATCTTCAAGTCTATTATTGAGCTGTTGAACTTTTCCAGTTCTGCCAGTTCCTCTTCCGGTCTTTGAATCCCATAGCTTTGGATCAACCGTCAGCTTGGAATTTATTTGTTCCATCTCTCCATCCACAGTGATACGTATCATGATGGCGGATGTTCCATCTTTGTTAACATGATTACTGCGGAGATAGAATAGAACCTTAAATGTGTTCTTTTTCATTTTCTCTGGATTTAGTGTTATCACCGATGCTTTTGAGCGGTGTTCGTAATGATAACGTGTTTAACATTCTGTTTGCTTGGACAATTGCCGGCAATCGTCGGACGAATGTCGGACAAATGTTCGTGGTTGAGTTGTCACCAGAGAAATGTATAGAGTTGCCTCCAGACACTCAAAGACTGTAATGTAATTTTCCGAGACAATAAACTACTTTTAATACCCTTATTTATGTCCGGTTTTTGACCATCTTTTGTCCGAGTTGTGTCGTTGTATTTAACTGCTGCATAAATATTTAAGACCTATTTCGTTACAAATCGTTACATTTTTTGTCAAGTCAGATTTTGTGTAACGAATTGGTAACTAAAGTCTGTCCGTCGCGGTCTTTTTTCTGTCCGATTTCGGTCCTAAGTCGAAATTTTTAGGCACTAAAAAACCGCAGAACTAATTGATAGTCTGCGGTTTGTCTTTATTTTGTCTTGCGAGGTCCGGAATTTGTCCGACCCGCCAAGTGGAGGTAGAGGGATTCGAACCCTCGTCCAAACGTGGAATCAATAAGCTTTCTACATGCTTAGTCATTGACTTGGTTTTCGTGATATGGCAGGCTCACGACTACCAACCATATCCTTATCCTCTTTATTTCAGGATGCCGTCGAGGCCCCGGCACCCCAATTTCCGAATTTCTCAGCACCACTTTGTCCAAACGTCTCGGAACAGGGCAATGGAGTGATGTCTCGTTCACCTCACTGTGAGGCGAATAAAGGGAACCTACTGTACTTCAGTTCACGCAGCGAGAGCGTAATTGTTATTTTCGCCAATTATAAGTCGATGCGTTGTGATTATAGAGCTTGCACATCAAAGCTCTGCATGCTTACCTACCGCTTCTGCACGCTGTCAAAACCAGATACCCCCGGTCTGTGATTCGCGCTTTGCGAATAAGTGGCTACAAAGATAACGCCTTCTCCCTTAATATGCAAGGAAGAAGGTGTTGTTTTAACTTTAGTTAACAATTTTTGGGAGTTGATAGTGTACAGTGTTCAGTGTTTAGTGTTCAGTTTTTGGTGTTCGGTTTTTGGATGACAGTGGGTCAGGATTTTTTCATTTCCTTGGCCCAGGTGTCGCGCAGACCGATTGTCTTGTTGAAGACTATATGGTCGGGAGTGGTGTCGGGGTCCACCGTGTAGTATCCGATACGCTGGAACTGGTAGTGATCTCCGGCCTTGACACGCTCGGCAAGCCACGGCTCGATCATGACGTTGGTGCGCACCTTTAGGGAGTCGGGGTTGAGAAGGTCACGGAAGTCTCCCTCTTCGGCCGAGGGGTTCTCCACGGCAAAGAGTCTGTCGTAGTCGCGCACTTCCACCTGCGTGGCCGTGGGGACGGAAACCCAGTGGAGCGTGCCTTTCACCTTGCGGTCGGCACCGGGCAGTCCGCTGCGCGTCTCGGGATCATATTCGGCATAAATCTCCTCAATTTCGCCATCGTCGTTTTTCTTGACGCCGGTGCATTTCACAATATATGCTCCTTTGAGGCGTACCTCTTTGCCCGGGGACATACGGAAGAATTTCTTGGGCGGATTTTCCATGAAGTCTTCGCGTTCTATCCATAACTCGCGGCTGAAGGGCATTTCGTGTGTGCCGGCCATCGGATCCTCGGGGTTGGAGTCCATCTCCATCGTTTCGGTTTTCCCCTCGGGATAGTTGGTGAGGATGAGCTTGACGGGATTGACTACGGCACTGACGCGGGTGGCGTGTTTGTTGAGATCCTCGCGCACGGAGTGTTCGAGGAGCTCGACATGGTTGAGGGCCTCATATTTCGTGTAGCCTATACGGTTGACGAAATCCTTGATGGACTGTGGGGTGTAGCCGCGACGGCGCAGGCCGCATATGGTGGGCATGCGCGGGTCGTCCCAGCCGCTGACCAGACCCTCCTTGACGAGCTGGAGGAGCTTGCGCTTGCTCATCACGGTGTATGTGAGGTTGAGGCGGTTGAACTCAATCTGGCGCGGGCGGTATGACTCATCAGCGAGCTGGTCTACGAAGTAATCGTAGAGGGGACGGTGAGGCACGAATTCGAGCGTGCAGATGGAGTGGGTGACACCCTCGAAGTAGTCGCTCTGGCCGTGGGCGAAGTCATACATGGGGTAAACCTTCCAGGTCTCGCCGGTGCGCCAGTGCGGGGTCTTGATGATACGGTACATGATGGGGTCGCGGAAGTGCATGTTGCTGCTCGCCATGTCGATTTTGGCGCGGAGCACCATCGAACCTTCCTCAAACTCCCCCTTGTTCATTCTCTCGAAGAGATCGAGATTTTCCTCCACGGGGCGGTCGCGATAGGGACTGGGCGTGCCGGGCTGGGTGGGGGTGCCCTTCTGCGCGGCTATCTGTTCGGATGTCTGCTCATCAACGTATGCCTTGCCCTCCTTGATGAGACGCACCGCGAGGTCGTAGAGCTGAGGAAAGTAGTCGCTCGCATAGTACAGACGGTCTTCCCAGTCATATCCGAGCCAATGGATGTCGCGCTTGATGGCCTCGACATATTCGGTGTCTTCTTTCTGGGGGTTGGTGTCGTCAAAGCGGAGGTTGCATGTGCCTCCGAACTTCTCCGCCGCTCCGAAGTCCATGATGAAGGCCTTGGCGTGACCTATATGCAGGTATCCGTTCGGCTCCGGGGGGAAGCGGGTATTTAGGCGGCCGCCGTTCTTGCCGGCGGCGAGGTCTTCCTTGATGATTTGTTCTACAAAATTAAGACCCGACTCATTGACTTCGAGGGTCTCTTCTTTCACTTCTGTCATCTGGTGTAATGTTTTGAGAACTGTTTAAAGTGCAAAAATAGTGATTTTTTTTCATAAATGGAGGGAGATTGGGAGGTGTAAGTGAAATTTTTTGTAATTTTGTGGAAAACGGGCGCGAGGCGCTCATCAATCATCAATTTCGAACTTATGAAATACATGACAATAGCGTGTTTGCTGCTTGCCGGGGGGATGGCTCAGACCGCGTCTGCCGAGGCCATCAAGGTGGGCAACCTATATTACGATATGACCGACCTGGGGCTGATGGTAGCGCCTGCCGTGAGCGGGGAGTATTCCGGAGAGATAAGTATCCCCGGTTCCGTGGAGATAGATGGTGAAAGGGTGGAGGTGGCCGGAGTGGCCGACTATGCCTTTTTTGACAGCCAGCTGGTCACTTCCGTGGAAATGGCTTCCGGTCCATTCTATATCGGAAGAGCTGCATTCGGAGGATGCAACGGGATGATGAGGGCGGCCTTTCCCGAGACGCTCGTCACGATAGGGGACGAGGCTCTGTGGGGATGCGCTTCGCTGACGGATATATCCGGCGATGAGAACGTCACTACCATGGGCTCCGGAGTGTTTCGTGACTGCCGCAGCCTTGAAAAGTACGCATTGCCCGGATATCTGATGGAAGTGCCCGAAGCAATGTTTGACGGTTGCCGTGCACTGCGCAGGGTGGAATTGGGGCCTCAGGTGTGGCGCATAGGTGAGCTTGCGTTCAACGGATGCGTGGATCTTGAAAATCCGGAAATGCCCCCGATGCTTGAAGAGATCGGTGACCGTGCCTTTTCAGGGTGCGCGTCAATGACATCGCTGGAGATGCCGGAGAGCCTGATGAAGCTCGGAGTCTATGCTTTCAGCGATTGTTCCTCCTTGACGACCCTGAAATTGTCCGAGGGTCTTGTCTCGCTACCGGAGGGTGTGTTCTCCCATACAGCAGTGAACAGGTTTGCCGCTCCCCGGGAAATGGTGGAAATCGGTCTGGGCAGTTTCGCAGGTTGCGACGAACTTGAAGAAATAATGCTCGACGGAATGCTTGAGAAGGTCGATAGACGGGGTTTTGCAGGATGCACGGCTTTGCGTGACGTGAAGGTGAACAATACGCTGCCTCCCGTCATAGAGATCTCGACATTTGATGAGTCGGTATACGGCTCTGCGACTCTGTATGTGCCTTACGGATGCGCGATGATATATGCGCAGAGTCCCAACTGGGAACGGTTCAAGCGGATAGTGGAGACAGATGATTTCACGCTCACGAGCGGAGTGGCCCGTGCGGTGGCGGAAGCGGATGTGCGCCTCTACGGGCGCCGCCTATACATCGAAGGGGCAGGTGACTCCGAGTGGAGGGTGTATGATGTCGGTGGCATGGTCGTTGGCTCGGGCAGGGGCCGGGGAGCGCTCACCCTTGATGAGGCGGGGGCATACGTCGTGGCTGTCAGGGGAAGCCGTCCGAAAAAGATAGCCGTAAGATAAGACGTGGAGGTCTTGTTATAGGCTTTACTGAAAAATTGCCTGAGCGGCCTCCGGTACTGATACCGGAGGCCGCTCAGGCAATTGGATTTTTACGGTTGTGAATGTAGATGCAGCACTAAGTGGATGCGATGGCGAGACGACGGGTCTCAGTTGGCGATCATGGCCGATACGGGATCGCAATTAATTGTGTGGCAAACTCTTGCAAACTGGCGGATAAACGACAGCGAGTATGCGCTTGGGGAATGCTGATGTTTGTATTTCACTTCCTGTAATTTTGTTGATGGGGTAGAACTGTCAGTCATAGGCACTATGATTTGGTTAGACGTGCGAGTCATTGAGTGACTACAGTTCTAAAACGCATATATAGAGAATAATATTATATAGGCGGGTGAAATTTCTAAAACAAGGCGGCGCCCCCCGAAGGGGCGCCGAAATCCTGTGAGCTGAATCAGTCACTCTCCCGGGGTATGGCCCGGAATCAAAGAGTGAGGACTATGTCCTTTTCTGCCGCGATGCGTCGCAGATTGATGATAGCGTATCTCATGCGGCCGAGGGCGGTGTTGATGCTGACGCCTGTAGTCTGGGCTATCTCCTTGAAAGAAAGGTTCTGATAGTAGCGCATCATCAGCACTTCGCGCTGGAGAGGAGGAAGCTGGGTGATGAGGTGCTTGATGTCGTCGCGGATCTGCTCCGAGATCATGACGTCCTCAATGGTGGCCTCGCACAGCTCCTTGCGGTTGAGGATATCGACATCCTCAAGGTCGGCGGACTGAAGGTTTTCCGACTTTTCCTGGCGAAACCAGTCAATGATCAGGTTATGCGCAATGCGGGAAATCCATGCGGGAAACTTGCCGTTTTCGGTGTAGCGTCCCTGCTTGATGGTCAGGATGGCCTTCACGAAGGTCTCCTGGAATATGTCGTTGGCGATGTCTTCGTTGCGTATCATGCGCAGGATGTAGGAGTAGACCTTGTCCTGGTGACGCTTCAGAAGGGTGTCAAACGCCTCGTTGTTGCCTTGAGCATAAGCCTTGACCAGCTGTTCGTCGGTCATGGTTGATAAATTTGCCATTCTATCTTATTGTTTCGTTAAGTAGAAGTCTAATCAATAGGCGATATGTGTTTGAATGGTTGTTTGTCTTTAACTTGTTGGGTGATACTGTATTGAGGCTTCCTGACTTCCGCAATGCAAAAATGAAAGCACTCAATTTCCGGATGGTAACGTAAACGATGCCCGGATATTGAGTGCAAAGTTAATAAAAACTATAACTAATTCCAAATTCTTGAACGGCAAAATTATTTAATTATTGTTAAGGCCCGTCTGAATTTTTTTAGCTCCCGTCTTACATGATTTCTTGTTAGGCTGGCTCTTGATGAGATTGGGCGGGGGCCGTTTTTATTATTTCGAGAGGGATACAACGGTCCAGTCGTTGTCTGAGCGTATGCCGGAGGGGATGAGGCCATATTTCTGCGCTTCTGAGATGATTATGTCCGCATCCGCGCGATAGAAACCGCTGAGCAGCATCCGTCCTCCGGGATTCAGGGCGTCGGCGTAAGCGTGCAAGTCGGAGAGGATAATGTTGCGGTTGATGTTGGCGAGAAACACGTCCGCGGGACCAAGCTGCTCGAGGCTGTCGGCGTCTCCGAGAAGCATGGTGGCTTCCACACGGTTTAGCGCGACGTTTTCGACGGCGTTTTCCCATGCGCCGGGGTCAATCTCGATTCCGGTGACCGGGTGTGTGCCGCGCATTGCGCACAGTATGGCGAGTATGCCTGTGCCGGTGCCCATGTCAATGACGCTTTTGCCGGTGAGTTCCATGTCAAGCAGGGAGGTGAGCATGAGGCGGGTGGTGTAGTGGTGGCCGGTGCCGAAGGCCATCTTGGGATCCACCACAATATCATATCTCGCCTGCGGCACATCGGTGTGGAATGAGGAGTGGATCACCACATCTCCTCCCACGACAATCGGTTTGAAATAATTCTTTTCCCACTCCTCGTTCCAGTTTTTTCCCTCGACTTTGGATACGGAGGTTGTGATGGAACACTCTATGGGGAAGTCCTCCAGAGCACAGGAGAGGGCTTCGGGGGAATATAGGTTCTCCTGCACGTAGGCCGTGAGGCCGGAGGCGTCAGGTACGAAACTTTCGAATCCTATGTCAGCCAGCAGGGCGGCGAGCAGGTCGGTGATGTCTTCGGAGCATGGGGTGCAGTCAAGACGCAGGGCTTTATAGTCTGTCATTGCTCGGTGGTATAGGGGGGTATCTTGTGGATGATGGCTGAACAGCCGGAATAAATACTTCCTCCGGGATTATTTCTTTCTTCTGAAGAAAGAGAACACTTTCCTGACGGTGGAGAAGGCCTGGAATCCGAGGAGGGCGTAGTCCATGTAATTGAGTCCGGACATGATTCTGCCCGCCAGCGGACCGAGACGCGAGGCCTTTCCCTTTACGGCTGAGCCGTCGCCGGTTATGGGGTTGCCTTTCTGAATACGGTGCACGTCGGCGACAATCTTCTGAGCGCAGAACTCGCGCTGAAGCGCCGTGAGGGCCCGGTAGTAGCGTATGTCGGCGAGGGAATATCCCTTGAAGGCGGTGTCGGGATGTATGCTGTCCGTCTGCGGTGTGGGAACGGATTTGGGCAATGGGGATTGCTTGGGAGTTTTTTCGTCCATATCGTGTAGGCGGGGTGATTATTTGTCAAGGAAGAGACGGGTGATGAATCTTGCAATGGGGTCGAAGATGACCTGGCGGCGGAGCAGATACAGGATCACGATGAGCAGCACGAGCACCCCGCTCACCGAGAGATAAGCCAGGGCGGGCGTCATGATCATTTTGAAGAGGTCGGCCAGCGAGAGCGCGAGCAGGATTATTATCACCATGCCTACCATCAGGCAGATGGCGCCGAGCACGGCTGTGCCCGTGAGCACGGTGAATTTCTCTGCGGCGGTCAGCTTGACGTATTCGGCTTCGAGTTCTATCCAGCGTCTGCCTTGCGAGAATATGTTCTTGATCAGGTCAGTGAGGTTTCCTTTCATGTGGGATGTTATTTCGTAGGGATGGATGTCAAAAAAGCGCGACACGACTTCCGAATCCCCTCCGGGGGGATAGTCGGCGCCGTGTCGCAACATTTCAGACTGCCTGTCTAATGAGACAGAGTCCTGAATCCTTTGATTTCTTACTCGGCTTCACCGGTGAGCTCGGCCACAAGGGCGTCTACTTCCTGGTCGCTGATGCGGATGCCGCGCTTGCGGAGCACTTTCTTGATGCGTGAGCGGAGATCCTCGCCTTTTTCAGGGGCGAAGAGAAGTGCTGATCCGGCACCCACGATTGCGCCTCCGAGAAACGCATAAAGTATCGTGAGAGTATTCTTCATTGTTTTTTGGAATTAGATGTTTTCGATCTGCTCCTCGATTTCGTCGACGAGCTGCTCCATTTTGTCTTTCTTCAAGCAGATGCCCTTTTCGCGGAGGAGATCCACGATTTTCTTACGGGTGTCGCTTCCCTTTTCAGGAGCCATGAGAAGACCTACTGTCGCGCCGGCTACGGCACCGCCGATTACGGCGCAGATGATGTGGAGGGGTTTCATATTATTTCTTTATTAATGTTGGTATGATATTTTCTTATTTATTATAACGCCGGGAGGGGCAGGGGGGTTCGCGGAATTAGGCGGATTGATGAAAAAAAGTGAGTTTTCATCGTGCGGCCATGAGCGCACCGGGCACGGAGGAGCGGAACTGCGCCACACCATCGGCCGTGAGTTCCACATCCGTGGGGGCTCCCGGGGTCAGGATTCTGACATGGGAGGGATCGATCATGGTCATGAAGGGGACGTTACCCTCGGGGGTGCGCACGCTCCAGGTCTGCTCCGCTACGTCGAAATCGAGACGGACATTGTCGCCGGTGAGGAGGTTGCGGATGTCGTAGCCCTTGCCGTCGCAGGCTATTTCATATCGGCCGTGTTCGGTGTCGATGATCCTCACGGATTTTCCCGACCCGGCGCTTGCCAGGGGATTGTTGCCGCTCCAGAACTCTATCGAGTTGAGGATAAGGACGTCGGCGATTGCTGTCACCTCGTAGACGGGGAGAATCCAGAATGCGAAAAACACCACTTCGTTGACGAACTTGTTGCTGACCTGGTTGTTCCAGGACAGCACGTTTTTAGTGAGTTGGAAGCTCCCTATGCAGGATGTCAGGGTGGTGGATGCGAAAATAAGGGCTGCGAGAGAGGCGGTGATATAGACTTTCTTCATGTCGTAGAGCAATATGGTGTGTGGAAAATGTGGAAGAATTTATATTACCGGGAAGAACCCCGGGAGGCTTCCCTTATTATTGATAACTTGAAAAATGCGTTTTTAGTCTTTATTCCGATAAAAACGGGGTCCGGCTTCCGACACCGCGGGGGTCATCTTCCCTCTCTCGGAGCCTGGAAGGAGGAGGAGTAGCCGTCGTTTCCGGAGGGGCGCCTCAGGTCGGTGAGTTGATTGGCGAGGCGGAGCTTAGGGGCTCCGGGGACAGTGTTTATGCTGTCTATTATCCTCATCAGCTCGGATGTGGAGGCGGATTGTGACGGCGCGTCGAACAGGGATGGCTGCAGGGCCTCGGGCGATGTGATGTCCGAGAGGATTACCCCGGCTCTCTTCATCGGGACACGCGGTAGCCAGATGCGGCGCAGTCCCTGCAGGGCGGCCGCCACTATTGTCTGGGTGTCGGAGGAGGGTACGGGGAGAACGATCTCTGTGCCCGGGCGCAGGTATGGGGTGTCGGTGTGAAACCGGTTGGTGCGCATGAATACGGCCACGCGTCCGCATACGCTTTTCATGGCCCTGAGGCGGCGGGCGCAGCTGGAGGCGTATATGGAGATCTTGGTGCGCATGAAGTCGAAGTCGATCACATCCTCGGGGAATGTGCGGGTCTCGCTTATGGAGTCCTGCACATCGCGCCCCACATGGCTAAGCTCGATACACGGTATGCCGTTGAGTTCGTTCCATATCTTTTCTCCGTTGACGCCCATCGAGTCGCGCACGGCAGAGCGTGTGGAGCGGCGGAGATCCCCTGCGGTGTAGACTCCGGAGCTGTAAAGCCTTTTGGCCAGACGGCGTCCGATGCCCCAGAGCTCGCCTATAGGAAAACTGTCAAGCAGTCCCTCGGCGTCCGCCGCCGACATGAGGATCCCCACGCGGCGCCCCCTTTTCTTGCATAGTTCGGTGACGATCTTTGCCAGTGTCTTGGTGGGAGCGAAGCCTATCGTCACGGGGAGATGCAGTTCGCGGTCGCACGCCTCCACTATATTACGGCCGATTTCACGCAGGGCCACCGTCGGTATTCCGGTCATATCGAGGAAGGCCTCATCGACACTGTAGTCTATTGCCGAAGGGGCGTAACGGTGGAATATGGCGTGGACCTTGATGCTGAGGTCGCGGTAAAGCAGATGATTGCCGGAAAGGGCTATGACGGCACCGGCATCTATGAGATCCCTGATCTGGAAAGCGGGTTGTCCCATTTTTATGCCCAGAGCCTTGGCCTCGTTGCTTCGGGCCACCACGCAACCGTCATTGTTGCTGAGCACCACCACCGGGCGTCCCTCCAGGGCCGGATTACGGGTGCGTTCGCAGGAAACGAAGAAATTATTGCAGTCTACGAGTCCGGTCATTGTTTTGTGTTTGATTGGTTAGCGTTGAATGTTTCAGCGAGGGTGTAATACCCCCGGTCATATTTGAGCGTTCCCTCCGTGTGGAGCCGCCGCAGGATGCTCACGGCCACATCGCGCGGAGGGGGAAGGCGGTCTATGAGTGCCGTGGCCCTCTGCGGGCCTTCGTCGGCGAGAATCGTCAGTATCGAGCGGGAAGGATCGGCGGAAGAGGGTGCGGAGCGCTTTTTGCGGTCGCGGCACACATCGCATTTCCGGCACTCCCCGGCATCCTTTTCTCCGAAATAGGCGAGCAGGCGCTTGATGCGGCAGGAGGCGTCGGAGGAGGCATAATCTATCATTGACTCGATTCTCCGGCTCATGATCCGGATACGTTCCTCATATATGGTCTTGCCGATGACGACATATCGGGTCTCCTCGCGTGAGGTGGGGATATGCATGTAGGGGGTGCGTCTGCGCGGCACGTAGGTCATCACTCCCGCGCGGTCGAGCTCAAGAAAGGCCTCGTATACCGTGCGGGAGTCCATGTCGAGTTCGCGGGCTATGCGTAGCTCGTCGATATATACGAAATCGGTGAATGTCCCGGTGTAGAGACGCAAGGTCTTGGTGAGGACCCTCTCGGCATCCGGGGAAAGGCCGCTTACCTCATACAGGGATTCGCGGTCTATGTCCATCATCACTCTCGAGCGGCTCTCCGTCTCCTCTATGAAATTGAGGTATCCTGCCTGGCCGAGAATGTGGAGCGAGGCCTTGACCAGGCGGTCGCTCATGCGGAACGTGCGGCAGAAGGCATCGAAATCGAATTCGAGAAGTCGGTCGTATCCCTCGCCTATGCTCAGGTGCAGGAAGTTGCACACCCTTTCATACACGAGCCTTATGTCATCGCGGTCCGGGAAAGACTCGGTGAGGCGGCGGCGCAGTGTCGGGGCGTCGTAATGCGACACGAGCAGCACGGCGTATGAGGGGAGACCGTCGCGTCCGGCGCGTCCGGCCTCCTGGTAGTATTCCTCAAGGGAGGGGGGAAGGTCGAAATGAATGACGAGGCGCACGTCCGGTTTGTCTATACCCATGCCGAAGGCGTTGGTAGCTGCTATCACGCGCACTCTGCCCTCCTTCCAATCGTTCTGGCGCTCCTCCTTCACGTCAAACGTCAGGCCGGCATGATAGAATGTGGCGGGGATTCCGGCCGCACACAGGTGCTCGGCTATCTCGCGTGTGCGCTTGCGGCTTCTCACGTAGACTATCGCGGAGCCGGACGTGCGCCCGAGTATATGGACCAGATCATGAAACTTCTGTTCCGATGGACGGCAGATATAGCTGATATTGTCGCGCGCGAAACTCATCCTGAAAATGTGAGGATCGCGGCATCCGAGCTGGTGCATGATGTCGTCGGCCACTTCGGGGGTGGCTGTGGCGGTGAGGGCAAGCACCGGAATTGTCGGGAAGAGTTTCCGGAGCACCTTTATATTGAGGTATGAGGGGCGGAAATCATATCCCCACTGTGAGATGCAGTGGGCTTCGTCGACCACTATGAGTTTCACGGGGAGCCGGCGCAGTTCCATGAGGAATTTCTCGCTACCCAGGCGCTCGGGAGCTATATAAAGAAACTGAGCCTTGGCATTGACGAGCTTCTCCCAGGCCACGCGCCGCTCACCGGCGGTCATGCCCGAATGAAGACAGACGGCCCGGATGTGGCGGCGACGCAGATTGTCCACCTGGTCCTTCATAAGTGAGATGAGGGGGGTGATGACCACCGCGAGACCTCCGAGAGTTAGGGCAGGCACCTGGAAAGTGATCGACTTTCCTCCGCCGGTGGGCATGAGTCCGAGTGTGTCATGGCCATCGAGCACGGAGCGTATGATCTCTTCCTGCAGGGGGCGGAAAGAGGTATAGCCCCAGTTGGAGCGGAGCACTTCGTGGATGTCGGCCATAAAGCAAAGGGGGAGGGTCAGGATTTCGGAATCCTGATGTCGCGTATCATGAGCTGCACGCTCTCGGGTGAATTATGGTGTTTGGACTCCTCGATGGTGTAGCAGATGTCCACGGGCTTGTGGGCGTGGATATGTTCGAAATAGGGGGCCATGTTGAAGGCTATGGCGTTGATGACGCGGCTCGTGCTGTTGTCCTCGAGCTCCAGCTTGATGTGCTCGAGATTCTTTCCCACGAGTTTGGAAGTGCCGAAATCAAACACGTTGCGCGTGCAGAACACCGGTTTCTGGTTGCCGGGTCCGTGGGGATTGAATTTCCGGAGAGCGGCTACGAACTCGGGGGTGATGTCGGCAAACTCTATCACCGCGTCAATGTTGAGCTGCGGCGCGAGCTGAGTCTGCTGGATGTTCTGCGCCACATACTCTTCGAACCTGCGGCTGAACTCGGGGATGTTCTCCTCCTTGAGAGAGAGCCCCACGGCGTAGGTGTGGCCTCCGAAATTCTCAAGCAGGTCTCGCGTGGAGTTGACAGCCGAATAGATGTCGAATCCCTGCACGGAGCGCGATGAGCCGGTAGCCATGCCGTTGGAGTATGTCAACACCACGGCCGGCTTATAGTAAAGCTCGGTCAGGCGCGAGGCCACGATGCCGATGATGCCCTTGTGCCAGTCCTTGTTGTAGATCACGATGGAGCGCTTGCCCTGCACTATGCTGACATTCTTCTCTATCAGGGCGTTGGCCTCTTCAGTGATGCGTTTGTCCAGCTCCTTGCGGTCTTTGTTATACTGGTCGATGTCCTTCCCCTTCTCGTAGGCGTCATGAAGGTCGCGGCTCACGAGCAGGTCCACGGCCTCCATTCCGCTCTGCATGCGTCCGGAGGCGTTGATTCGGGGTCCGATCTTGAAGATGACGTCCGAGATGGTAATATCTTTGTTGGTGAGTTTGCAGAGACGTATGATGCTCCTCAGTCCGAGGTTGGGATTGGAGTTGATACGGCGCAGACCGTGATAGGCCATCACGCGGTTCTCATCCACGATCGGCACTATGTCGGCGGCGATGCTGACGGCCACGAGGTCGAGGAGCGACTCCAGCTCGTTGTGATTGGAGAGGCCGTTGCTCTGTGCGAAAGCCTGCATGAACTTGAATCCCACGCCGCAACCGCTGAGATGCGGGCAAGGGTAGGGGGAGCCGGGCATCTTGGGGTTGAGTATGGCCACGGCCGGGGGGAGTTCCTCGTCGGGCACGTGATGGTCGCAGATGATGAAATCTATCCCTTTCTCACGCGCGTAGCTGATTTCCTCCACGGCCTTTATGCCGCAGTCGAGCACGATGACGAGCTTCACGTCGTTTTCGGCGCAATAGTCTATGCTCTTGCGGGAGATTCCGTATCCCTCCTCATATCTTGTCGGGATATAGTATTCGATGTTGCTGTAATAGTTCTGGAGATACTTGTAGACCAGAGCCACGGCGGTGGTGCCGTCCACATCGTAATCGCCGTAGATCATGATGCGCTCCTTGGCCCCCATCGCCTTGTTGAGACGGTTGACGGCCTTGTCCATGTCGGGCATCAGGAAGGGATCGTGCAGGTCGGATACCGACGGGGAGAAAAAGGCGTCGGCACGCGCGGGAGTGTTGACCCCCCGACGTATCAGGAGTTCGGCAATGGCCGGATTGCCTCCGCAGCGAGGCTGTATTTCGTCGGCTTCCTGACGCTGCTGTCTTGTCAGGGGCTGGTAGTTCCACTTGGTGTTCATTTGGTCGGATATCTCTGCCTGGAGCGGCTACTGAAATGCAAATTTAATAAAAAAAATCGGGTTATGCAAATCCACGGCTGCGCGGAGGGTGTGGAAAGGAGTGAAAGAGGGACTAAATTTCGGTGATAGCGCAGAATATGCTCCGGATATAAGGTGAGATTCAGTAAAAATTATTAACTTTGCTGATTGATTGGCAGGCGCCCGCGGCGGCCTCCGAGAATTAACCCACAAATATATGGCAAAAGAACTTAAGAATTTCACCAAGAGATCCGATAATTATTCTCAGTGGTATAACGAGCTGGTCATAAAGGCAGACCTGGCCGAGCAGTCCGCCGTGCGCGGATGCATGGTCATCAAGCCCTACGGATACGCGATATGGGAGAAGATGCAGCGTGTGCTGGATGATATGTTCAAGGCCACGGGTGTGCAGAACGCCTATTTCCCTCTCCTCATTCCCAAATCTTTCCTCTGCCGCGAGGCCGAGCACGTGGAGGGGTTCGCTAAGGAGTGTGCCGTAGTGACGCATTACCGTCTGAAGAACGATCCCGACGGAAAGGGTGTAGTGGTGGATCCCGAGGCGCGTCTTGAGGAGGAGTTGATAGTGCGTCCCACTTCCGAGACCATCATCTGGGGCACATACAAGAACTGGATTCATTCATATCGCGACCTTCCTCTGCTCATCAACCAGTGGGCCAACGTGATGCGCTGGGAGATGCGCACGCGCATGTTCCTGCGCACGTCCGAGTTCCTGTGGCAGGAGGGCCATTGCGCCCACGCCACGGCCGAGGAGTCGGAGGCCCGCACCGTGGAGATGATCAACATATATGCCGATTTTGCCGAGAACTATATGGCCATGCCGGTAATCAAGGGTGTGAAGAGCCCCAACGAGCGTTTCGCCGGAGCTGTCAACACTTACACCATCGAGGCCATGATGCAGGATGGCAAGGCCCTTCAGAGCGGCACGTCTCACAACCTCGGGCAGAATTTCGCCAAGGCCTTTGATGTCACCTTTATCAATAAGGAAAACCAGCCCGAGTATGTATGGGCCAATTCCTGGGGCATGTCCACACGTATGATGGGAGCGCTCATCATGACCCACAGCGATGACAACGGCCTGGTGCTCCCTCCGCGTCTCGCTCCTCTCCAGGTGGTGATAGTGCCCATTTACAAGGATGCAGAAGGTCTGGAGAAGATTTCTGAAAAAGTCGCTCCCATAGTGGAGAATCTCCGCAAGCGCGGCATCAGCGTGAAATATGACGACGCCGACAATCGCCGTCCCGGATTCAAATTCGCCGATTACGAGCTGAAGGGTGTCCCCGTGCGCCTCGCACTGGGCGCACGCGACCTTGACAACGGCACTGTGGAGATCATGCGCCGCGACACGCTCGAGAAGGAGACCGTCAGCCTTGAAGGAATCGAAGACCGCATAGCGGCTCTCCTTGATGATATTCAGACCAACCTTTTCGCCAAGGCCCTTGCACTGCGCGAGGCCAAGACGGTGAAGGTGGACACCTACGAGGAGTTCAAGGAGAAAATCGAAGAGGGTGGATTCATTCTTGCCCACTGGGACGGCACTCCCGAGACCGAGGAAAAAATCAAGGCCGAGACCAAGGCCACCATACGCTGCATACCGCTTGAGGGCGACCCCGAACCCGGCGTCTGCATGGTGACCGGCAAACCCTCGGAACGCCGTGTGATATTCGCACGCTCCTACTGAGCCATGCACCTCCATCAACCTATCTGACATGAAACACTATCTCACATCCCTTGCGCTGGGCGCGGCGGCATTTGTTGCCGCCACGCCCGCAGCGGCTTTGACAGTAGAGGATTACTGCGACATTCCGACAGCCACTCCCGCCGGTATCAAGGAGATGCGCCGTATGGCCGACGGCACCACCTATTCGGCCATCAGCGACGACGGACGACGCATCGAGATTTTCAGTTATGCCTCCGGACGCAAGACCGGCACGCTGTTTGACCTTGACAAGGTAAAGGGCGAAGTGAAAATCGACTCCTTCGACGGCTACGAAATCAGCGCCAACGGGAAGAAAATACTTCTCTGGAACGACAAGACGCAGATCTACCGCCATTCCTTCACAGCTGAATATTACGTGTATGACATCATGCGCTCCACGCTCTCGAGGGTGTCCTCGGGCGGCAAACAGCGCGGTGCCGTCATAAGCCACGACGGCAGGATGGTGGCCTACACGCGCGGCAACAACGTCTTCATATCCAATCTCGAATATGGCACGGATCGCGCCATCACCGAGGATGGAGAGCCCAACCGTATTATATACGGCGTGCCCGACTGGGGGTATGAGGAGGAGTTCGGAGTGCTCAACACCATCCATTGGAGCGGTGATGACCAGACACTCGTCTTCATGAAGTTTGATGAAAGCAAGGTGCCCACATATTCCTTCGATGCGTACAGAGGATACTGCGACGCGGATCCCCTCGGAGACCCTTATCCCGAGCAGTACAGGTACAAGTATCCCTTGGCAGGATACCCCAATTCCGTGGTGGGAGTGCTTTCCTACGATCTCAACAACCGCACCACCAAGCAACTTGATCTTCCGATAGGGGAGAGCGATTATATCCCCTCGATAGCCTTCGACGGAAAAGGGGAGCAGGTGATGGTCATGATACTCAACCGCGACCAAAACATTCTGCGGCTCTTCCGCGTGAATCCGGCCTCGACCGTGTCGCGTCTGCTTCTGACAGAGAAAAGCAAGGCATGGCTCTCCACATACGCGTATCAGATGGTAGACTACGGAGAGAACACATTCACAATCGGCAGCGACCGCAGCGGCTGGCGTCATCTCTATGAGTATGACTACAACGGAACGCTGAAACGCCAGATCACCAAGGGTGACTTCAACGTTACGGCCGATTACGGCGCGAATCCCAAGACAGGAGTAAGGTATGTGCAGACCACCTCGCGCGGAGCCATCAACAGAAACGTCGCCTCCGTTGACCGTCAGGGGAATCTCCGGCTGCTTCATGACACTGACGGCTGGGAATCCGCCTCGTTCAGCGGGGATTACAGCTGCTATGTGCGCACGTACAGTTCCGGCACCGTGCCCCCGCAATATACGCTCTGGAACACCTCCGGCAAGAAAATATCCGATCTTGAACTCAATAAGGAGTATGCGGCCAAATACGCTTCGGCTCCTAAAATGGAGTTCATGAAAGTGACTAATGCGGCGGGGGAGGAGATGGACGCCTATATCATACGTCCCGTCGATTTCGACGCTTCGCGGGAATATCCGCTGATGATGTATCAGTATAACGGACCCGAATCCCAGGAAGTGAAGAATATGTGGCGCATGGAGGGTATCTTCTATATCGCCTCGCAGGGATATGTTGTGGCCGCCGTGGATGGTCGCGGTACGGGCAACCGCTCCCGCGCATGGTGTGACGCCGTCTACAAGCAGCTTGGCAAATACGAGACAGCCGACCAGATAGCCGGTGCCCGCCATTTCGGTATGCTTCCCTATATCGATTCGGAGCGCATGGCCTGCTTCGGATGGAGCTACGGAGGATACATGACTCTCATGGAGCTCACCGCCGCTAACACTCCGTTTAAAGCAGGGGTATCTATGGCGCCCGTGACAGACTGGCGATTCTATGACTCCATCTACACCGAGCGCTATATGCTCACCCCGCAGCAGAACAAAGCCGGATATGACTCAGCTTCCGCACTCGACCGCACGGAAGCCCTCGGGGGACATCTGCTCATCATGTCGGGCACAAGTGACGACAACGTGCATTTCTACAACACCCTTAAATACACCTCAAAACTGACTTCCGAAGGGAGACTCTTCGACATGATGGCCTACACGGCCTTCGAGCACAGTCTGAGGATGTGTAACGCCAGGGTGCAACTTTTCAGAAAGGTGGTCGATTTCCTCAACACCCGACTCAAATAAGTTAAGTATGATTTTATGGAAGACCGGAAAAAAGTAAACAGCTATCAGCTGTACATGCTGTGGAAAAATCTCGCTCTGTCGTTGGCTATAATGATAGGGGTGGTGGTGTTTACGCGCTGGCTGCCGTTCTTCCTGGCGCCCGCCGTGGCGCTGCTGGGAGCGGTGATACTCTATACGATGCTCTTCAACCACAGGTCGCGTCAGGAGATGCTGTCGTGCATCCTCATGCCCTATACGGTGTTTTACTGTCTGCTTACCTATACATTCGTATCTATTATCGTTAACGTGCTTTACGCATGGGGCTTCATAATGGTGCCCGGGGAATTTATCTTCCTCAATCATCCCTATCTCCCTAACCTCTACCTGATGCCCCTGAGTTTCGTGGTGACTTCGGTCATCTATTTCCGCAGGGGGCACCTGCGTATTTGCGACGACTGCCGGAGCGACAGCGGTTCTCCTGTCGAAAAGGGCATCTTCGGCGTAATCCTCAGGCACGAGACCGCCGTGCAGCTCAAGAATCTCATATTTCTGTTCGGTATCCTCTCAGTAGTGCTGTGGATATATTACATATTCGAATATGTCAACATCAACCAGACCAACCGCGACTGGTATGTCTTCGCATGGATTGCCATACTTGCCTTCTTCCTCGACGAACTCTATTTCGCCGCCAGATTCTACAATCTCTACCTTGACCTGAAGGAGAGCGACGAGATAATCACCCCGGAGGAACTCAAGGACATGACGGCCAAGACCTATCTCAGGCTTTACGTGATATGCGGCAACAGGATATATATTGACAATCATTCCATTGATCCGACGGTGCCCTTCAAGGAAGTGATTGATACCCCATTCGAGACCCGCCGCACGGTCAACGGTATTCCTCTGTCGGAAGTGAAAAACGTGGCAAAGAAGATGACCGGACACGATGGTGAGCTGCGCTTCTTCTTCGGACGTCGGCTGGCCAATATGACCAATCACTCGGTGCTCAGATATTTCTATTTCATAGATGACGAGCAGAATTGTCCGGTGAAGCTCAACAGCGAGGGGAAATGGATAGATTTCGATGAAATCCAGAAACTGTATGCCACTTCACGAGGCGATATGTCATCTCTCTTCATATCGGACATGACGCGGCTTGCCACCATAATCCTGACAGAAAAGACGTATGACGAGAGGGGAAACCGACGCTCCAGGCTCAAGACCTACAAGCCCTCGTTCTCACTCAAGGATGTACGCGACTCCGACATCGACTTTCAGGATGACAAATGGCTGAAAGTATCGGAATTCAACGCAGGAACCCGTTTCTTCCGCCTCAAGAGATGGTGGCGCTCGATATCGGGAGCTGACAGAAGATATAACGTATGAATGAAAAAGCACTTGAATTGATAGCAGTGACAGGACCGACGGCCTCGGGCAAGACCCGTAGGGCCGTCGCTCTGTCTCGCCACCTGGGGGCCGCGGAGATCATAAGCGGTGATTCCCGTCAGGTGTACCGCGGCATGACCATAGGGACCGGGAAAGATCTGGAGGAATACGGTGAAGTGCCTACCCATCTGATTGACATCCGTCCCGCGGGGCATAAGTACAATCTTCACGAGTATCTGCGTGACTTCAACGCGGCCACAGAGGATATAAGGGCCCGGGGAAAAATGCCCGTGTTGTGCGGCGGAAGCGGAATGTATGTCGAAGCTGCCCTCAACGGTCTGCGGCTCCCTGAAGTGCCCCGCAATGAGACCCTGCGGCAAAAGCTGGCGGGAAAATCGCTTCAAGAACTTGCCGAAATTCTCAGACAGGGCAAGAGCCTGCACAACCGCACCGACATTGACACTATCGCGCGTGCCGTGCGTGCCATTGAAATAATGGAGTATTACAGGGAGCATCCCGAGGAAGCCTCCGGAGCCGTGATAGGGGAGGCCCGCAGACCCAGCGCCCTCATAATAGGTGTTTCAATCGACAGGGAAGCCCGACGGGAGCGTATCACGGAGCGTCTTCACTCACGCCTTGACGAGGGAATGGTGGATGAAGTGCGCGGTTTGCTTGACAGCGGAGTCGCGGCCGAAGACCTCATATATTACGGACTGGAATATAAATTCGTCACGCTATATCTCACCGGAGAGCTGGAATATGACGAAATGGTAAGGCAGCTCGAAATAGCCATACATCAGTTTGCCAAGCGTCAGATGACCTGGTTTCGCGGCATGGAAAAGCGTGGCCACAAAATCCACTGGCTGCCGTACGACCTTCCGGAAGAGGACTTCAACGCCAGCGTGGATGCCCTGATTGCCCAAAATTTTGCCAATACTCCCAAATACTCCAAATACTCCTAATACTCCCGACCCACCCAAATTCTCCCAAGTACAAAAACCCGCTGCGACTGTGAAAACAGTCGCGGCGGGTTTTTGATAGGGGCCTTCCCTATATCCTATTTAACATAATAGTGATTATGTTCACTTTTCGGGATAAGAAAGACATCGTGTGTGAAGTGTCTTTCTTAGGAATTTAGTTCATGGCGCAGGAATCTTGCTGTCGCCGTGTCTGTTGCGGCTACTTCTTCGGGTGTGCCTTGCGCAAGGATAAGACCTCCCTGGCGTCCTCCTTCAGGTCCGAGGTCGATGATATGGTCGGCGCACTTGATCACATCGAGATTGTGTTCTATCACCACGACGGTGTTACCCTTGTCCACAAGTCGGTTGATTACTCCGAGAAGCACCCGGATATCCTCGAAATGAAGACCCGTGGTGGGCTCGTCAAGCACGAACAGCGTCTTTCCTGTGTCGCGCTTCGCAAGCTCCGTGGCAAGCTTCACACGCTGGTTTTCGCCGCCGCTCAATGTGCTCGAGGGCTGGCCGAGTTTCAGATAACCGAGACCGATCTCCTGAAGCACCTTTATCTTATTGAGCACCGGAGGCACGTTTTCAAAAAATTCCACGGCCTGGTTTACCGTCATTTCGAGTACGTCTGCGATTGATTTCCCCTTGTATCTCACCTCAAGTGTCTCGCGGTTGTAACGCTTGCCGTGACATTCCTCACACGGCACGAGCACATCCGGAAGAAAATTCATCTCGATCGTGCGGTAGCCGTTGCCTTTGCACGTCTCGCATCGTCCTCCTGCTACATTAAACGAGAAGCGCCCCGGCTTATATCCCCTCAGTTTTGACTCGGGAAGGCCTACGAAGAGTTTTCTGATGTCGGAGAACACACCGGTATATGTGGCCGGATTGGAGCGCGGAGAACGCCCGAGAGGCGTCTGATCCACGGTGACGATCTTGTCGATGTGTTCAACTCCCGTTGCTTTCTCAAAAGGAAGCGGTTCCTGGAGCGAGCGGTAGAATTTCTTGCTGAGGAATGGCTGGAGAGTGCCGTTTATCAGCGATGACTTTCCGCTGCCGCTCACGCCTGTCACGCAGACGAATTTACCGAGCGGTATATGCAGGTCAACGCCCTTGAGGTTATGGCCTGTGGCGTTGAGTATGGAAAGCGTCTTGCCGTTGCCCGGGCGGCGCACAGTGGGAATCTCTATGCTTTTCTCCCCGCTCAGATATTCTGACGTGAGGGTACGGGCTCCCTGCATTTCATGCGGAGTGCCTTGAAACACCACCTCTCCCCCATGTCGCCCGGCTCCCGGCCCGATGTCGATGACGTAGTCAGCCTGCATCATCATGTCCTTGTCATGCTCCACGACGATGATGCTGTTGCCGGTGTCACGCAGAGTCTTTAGACTGTTGATGAGTCTTTCGTTATCGCGCTGATGGAGTCCGATGGAGGGTTCGTCGAGGATATAAAGCACGTTGACGAGCTGCGACCCTATCTGTGTGGCAAGACGTATGCGCTGGCTCTCCCCTCCGCTGAGCGTGGCGCTGGCGCGGTTGAGAGAAAGATAATCGAGGCCCACGTCAAGCAGGAATTTCAGCCGGGAGATAATCTCCTTGAGTATTTCGTGAGCCACCACGCGCCGCGAAGGTTCGATCTTCTCCTCAAGGGTGCATGACCATTTGTAGAGTTCCGCAATATCCATGGAGGCGACATCCGCTATATTCTTCCCGTCGATGAAGAAATTTCGGGAAATGAGATTGATTCTCGCTCCGTTACACTCCGGACATACTCCCCGGGAATAAAACTGTCCGCTCCACTTGTTGGCCTCAAGGCCGGCATCCTCGGACTGCTGCATCTCGATGTATTTCACGAGGCCTTCGAAGGGAGTGACGAGCGATGTCGTGGCCATCGTGTTATTGCGGAGAGTCAGCGGCGTGGTGGTGCCGTTGAGAATCTCGTCAAGAGCCTGAGGAGGAAGATCCCTGATGGGAGTCTTGATGGAGGTGGAATGTTGGAGACAGATGGCCTCGATCTGCCAGAACACAAGTGAATTCTTGTATTTTCCCAAGGGCACTATGCCACCTTCGTATATGCTTTTGGACTTATCGGGCATCACTTTTTCCTCATCGATCAGATTCACGTATCCCAGGCCCTTGCACCTCGGACAGGCCCCCTGCGGGGAATTGAACGAGAAATTATGCGGCGCCGGTTCCGGATAAGAGATTCCGCTTTCCGAGTCCATAAGCGTGAGGCTGAAATGGCGTATCTCCATGGATTCCGCATCCAGGACCATCAGCTGACCATCACCCTGCTTGAGGGCGCTGTCGATGGAGGCCTGGAGACGCTGGAGGTCGGAATTGTTGGCACGCATACGATCCACCACAAGCTCGACATTGTGATTGCGGTATCTGTCAAGTTTCATGCTATACGTCAACTCGCGCAGTTCGCCGTCGACGCGCACCGTGAGATAGCCCTTCTTGCGCAGGGTCTCGAAGAGTTCCTTGTAATGTCCCTTGCGGTTTTTCACCAAGGGTGCGAGCACGTAAATCTTGCGCCCGTCATATTTCTCCACTATCAGATCCTGGATCTTCTCCTTGGTGTATTTCACCATTTTCGCCCCGGACACGTAGCTTCGGGCTTCTCCGAGCCGTGCGTAGAGAAGGCGGAAGAAATCGTATATCTCGGTGGTAGTGCCTATGGTGCTTCGGGGATTGCGGTTAATGGTCTTCTGCTCGATGCTTATGACCGGGCTGAGTCCCGTGATTTTGTCAACATCGGGACGCTCCATGGAGCCGAGAAGATTGCGGGCGTATGCAGAAAACGTTTCTATGTATCTGCGCTGTCCCTCGGCAAAGACAGTGTCGAAAGCCAGCGACGACTTGCCGCTGCCGCTCAATCCGGTGATGACCGTAAGACTATTGTGGGGAATGGTGACGTCAATATTTTTAAGATTGTGCACTCTTGCGCCGTAGACCTTCACGGCCTCGGTCTGGGGAGTAAGTGTATTCATAGGGTTGAGTCTGTTTTTCATAATGAGATCTTTCGGAGGCATGGCTTCCGGATAAGCCCCCATCGTTGTGAGATGGGGGCTTAATAAACATTTAAGAAGGATGATTTTATTCTGTCGGAGAGGAAGCGCTTCCTGTTTTGCCGGTATGACGCAGGATGTTGATGTCTCCGGACTTCTTGTACTTCTTCCCGTCCGCACCCGTGGCCTGAATCACGTAATAATATACGCCCGGGTTGGCTCCGGCTCCATCCCACCCTCCGGCGGGGTCTTCAAAGTGATACATCTGCTTGCCGTAGCGGTCGAAAATCCAGCACTTGAAATCAATCAGAGATCTGTAGGCCACTCTCCAGACATCGTTCACACCGTCACCATTGGGGGTGAATGCGTTGGGGCAAAGAAGCTGCGAATCTCCTATATTGACAGTGTATGTGTCGCCGATGGTCTCGCATGAACCATCGGCATTGCTACCCATATATCGCAGATAAAACGTGCCCTCTTCGTTGAATGTATATGTGAGCACGCGTGTAGTGAAACGGTAGTCCACATTGTCGAAATCGGGGTATCTTGACATCTGCCATTCATCATGGAGCACGGCATCGCTCACGAAAGCCTCGAATGTGATTTCTGCCGGCGCTGACCCGCCGAGATCGGTAGTCTCTCCTTTCAGAATATTGGATTCATATTCGCTTTCAGGAGCAGGGGTCTGAGTGGCTTTTGTCTCACATATTACGGCTATAGGTTCAATATAAGGACTCTCTTCAGTCACTGTTTTTCCCCATTTTTCAAGGAATGTATCGCCGGTGACAGTAAACGTGGTCGGACAATATATGGGAGGAGTCAACCGGACGGGACCCTCTATGCTTTCCACCGTTTTAACCACACTACCTTGGGTATAAGTTTCGTTCTCACGATCCCATGAAAGATTGAGATACTCAATTTTGATGTTACGGTCAAGCACTCGTCTTTGCCCGTTAATCGTATAGTAAACGATAGGTTCAGCAGCGCAGTCAATATTCAGAATTGACTCGTCACAGCTCGAATCGTTGCTGTATTCCACCGAGTGAAGAACGAACGTTTTGGGCCCGTAATTCACCAACCAAAAATAGAATCTCTTATCGCCATCTTCGATGATATAGCCCCTATCCCCCTCAGGATTGAGGAGTGTTGAAACACCGTTTGCGAAAGAGGATTCCACCTCCTCGGCGTATCCGCCGCCAAGCGTGGAATATCTGTACCACACGGGACTATTGGATGTGGAGCGAAACGATACAACGACATTATCCATGGATTCGAGCACATATATTCTGTCGAGTCCGGTATTCTTGTCGGGAGTAATGGAAACGGGCTTTTGAGAAGTGTTGGAGAAATTCAGATCTGCTGCCGCAAGTGGTGTCGAAATAAATGTGGCGGAAACAGCAGTCAGGATTATGGAGAAAGCGGTATGCTTCATGATATACTGTGATTGTGATTACATAACGAAAAAAACCGCAGTTTATTACTGCGGCTTGGAGTATGCCGGGTTTACATCCAACGCTTCTACTTTTTAGGGATGCCCGGTATGAAGGTCTCAAACGTAGAATCGTCGTAATATATGGTGATTTGGGTCACTCGACGCGGATTTTGCCTCATTTCATCTATTTGTCTTTGCAAATTCATGATTTTGAAATCGGCCTCAATCCCAGTATTCATGCGGGATGGAGGGGTATTTCGGGGGGCGGTTAAGCCGTTTTCCTTGGCTTCTGAGGGTGGAAACGGCCCGTCGGAGGGATTTGCAGTATTCTCGTTTCTCATTTCAGCGTTATTTCTGTCTCCATATCCCGATGTCGGGAGAGAAGAGCCGTCAGAGTTTGCAAAACCGGAATCGTCTGCACCATTTGACGAAGTGCCCGGTGCATACATCTCTCCTTCGCCAAACATAAGCCAAAGAATGTTGAGCTTCGGAAAAGTCTGGTGGATGGCACCGATGAGAATGTCGGAGATCTTCTTGTTTCGGCCTGAAATAATCTGAGAGAGGCTCGGCCGGGGAATTTCACACAGATCAGCGAACTGAGAGTTGGTCAGACCCTCGGTTTCGATGAAGACTTTTAGACGATTGGCGAAATTATCCTCCATTTTTTCTTGAAATTGCGTTTTGAAAATCTTATACAAAATTACAAATTTAATTTTACAATTCAAAATTTATTTTTTGAAAATAATATTAGTGAAATGAAATTTGCAAATCGTATTCATATAGGATATGTAATTTCGATTGCAAATTTGCAAATTAAAGTGATGGATTCGTTTGTCTTGATATTTATCAGTGATAAATGTGTTTGCAATTATTGCAGACACATATTAGCGGATAATGCGGTAATGGCTTGATTTATTTGATTCATACGCCAATTAGATTCAATAATATGCTCATATTCAGTAATATAATTTGATTGTTAATATATGTTATCGAATAAATTTACATCTGCGATGCTGTCGTGATTATAAATTCATATTTGCGAATGGCACAAATGTATTTCTTTCTTATTTGCAGATGAGTTTTTAAAAGTATTGCAAATTATATAATGTATTACACTTGCAATTGAAAATATGCAGAATCAAATTGACAAATACAAATTTCAGACAGTTTATTCGAGGCGGATATGATCCGAAAGGAGAAACAGAACAATAGACCTCTCCCCTACTCTGTCGGGTGTGATGGATGTTTGCAAACTGAGTATGATTCACAATCGTTAATCGGAAATTCCCGGAGAGTGTACAAAAAATAATGCCCACGGGATTCTCGCGGGCTTTATTTACGTGTGAAAACAATATAATTCTTTAATTTATAAATAAATATGGCGCTTTAACAAAGAGATGTTTCTCAATGCTTCTGGGTCGCTTTACATGCTATGCTCCATTTTGCTGACATTGCGTGCCGGATCCCTACATGCCTACGTGTCTATATACACATTTTTCCATTGTGCAGACGTGGCACGCCACGTCCCTACATACATGATATCGTCCATACATAAGTAAGTGTTCAAATTTAAACGATATAATCAAAAGTAAGTGCTCACTTGATCTTTTATACAATCTGCGGCTTCTTTTTTGCCGCTTTCAGCTTGTCGCTCAGTCGCATAGCTCGCTATGCTCCCTCTCTCCGCACAGAAATCGTCTAAAAAAACAGGCTCGCATATTGTATAAATTAAATTTGAACACTTACTTAAAGGATTTTATCCAGATATACCACATTATTAATCCAGTAGGAGGGCCATATTCAAGGCGAGGCGATTTAAGCCGAACAGTTCGGTGATCATTTTATTCCCGGAGGGATGACGCAGTATAACGGCCTGTATCTGCTGTTCCGTTATGTGCGGTAACTTCTCATGCAGTTCGCTGACACTTGATATTTGATGCGATTTTTCCGACTTTCCCGTCGACTGTTTCTTTGCAAGAAAACTCAGTACGGCCTGCATATCGAGTATTTTCGCCATTCCATAAATCTCTGCATTATTTGCCACATCGTAGACTCTTTCGGCCTCCCCAAATCCGGTTACGGTTTGTGCCTCGGGAATTGATGCGCCGTATATCGGTTTCCATAAAGCTCTCCTTTCGGTAAGCTCCGGAAAACGTCTCACCGTGATTGACTTTCCGGGATTGGATTCATGCAAATGCTGAAGCAGCTCACTTTCCACCTGTGTTGAGTCTGCGAGAATATACCGCACATCGAGTTCATCCTTTTCGTAAGAAGGAAGTGCAAACAGCACTCCGCACAAACTCCCCTCTGAATTTTCAGCCACAACCACCTCCCCACCAGAAAGATCGTTTTCGCGCAGAATTGTGTCTGTCATTTTGGAGTCGTGGCTGAGCACGGGGAAGTCGAATGATGTTTCGTGCTTTTTCAGATACTCTGCCACGAGATTTGAGAATCCGATATTTTCGTCAGAGAGTACATGAGATTTCAAATATTCGATTCTCGTAAAAACGTCACTCTGGCCGGAATTTACATTTTCGTTTTCTTTAAGGAAATCATGAAGGGGTGTATAGTGCTCCGTAACACGGTAGATAGCCTCTGACCATCCTCTGTCGCGGTAATAGTCGATGAGGCCGCTGTTGGCCGGAATGAGGAACGCAATGGCTTTACCTACGTTCTGAGCGCGACCGAGAATTTCTTTCATCAGAGTCGACATCAATCCCTGTCGTCGATATTCGGGACGTGTCGATAGTCCGCAAAGATACACTGCGGGGAGTTTGCCATAATTGGATGAGAAATCGTATGGTATCGCCATGAGAGCGGCTTTCAGCGTCTCACCCTCCCTTATGTATGCCACGTTATCCCCAGAGTAATATCTGTCAAACAGAAGGGATATATATTCATCTGAATCGTGAAACGTCTCCTTCCAGAGTTTCATCATTTCTGTCTTGATGTCCATTGTCAAATTAATTTTATAAGTAAGTGTTCAAATTTAAACGATATAATCAAAAGTAAGTGCTCACTTGA
>CAMWLC010000031.1 GCA_947174995.1 uncultured Porphyromonadaceae bacterium | reverse complement strand
AGTGCAAAGTTACAACATTTCCCGGCCGTGTGCAAGTTTTTTGACAACAAATTTTCGAGGAAATGGTTCACATTTTTACAAATACCTGAAAATCAAACTTATACAAATTGTTAAAATTAGTTAATAAAAAGAGAATATTAGGCAATATGCCGAAATCTTCGTAATTTTGCATTAGAATGGCATCATGCGACGCGATTTCAAAAACGTAATTTTCACCCATGGCGGACGTCAACAGCTACAAGACCATACTTCAGCGCATCTCGGCCTTCGGAGGCGTGCAGGTGTTCAATATCCTTCTCACGCTCGTGCGCGGAAAGTTCGTGGCCATGTTTTTAGGGCCCGAGGGGATGGGTATATCCTCACTGCTGACTTCATCCACCTCCAGCCTCCAACAGTTCGCCGGATTGGGACTCAACTTAGCCATAGTGCGCGAGACGGCCGCCTGCAAGGATGACCCCGCGCGTCTGCGCCACACGCTGACCGTGGTGATGCACCTCATTCTCTTCACATCGCTTCTCGGAGCACTCCTGTGCGTGGTGCTCTCCCCCTGGCTTAGCCGCTGGACATTCGGCAACGGCGATTACACCTGGAGCTACATCTGGCTGGGGAGTGCCGTGGCTTTTCTGATAGCCGGGGCCGGATACCTGGCCCTCTTGCAGGGTCTCGGCGAGGTGCGCCGTCTCTCGAAAGCCTCCCTCGTGGGCGGACTGGCGGGACTCTTCGGTGGAGTGCCTTTATATTGGCTTTTCGGAGTGCGGGGCATTGTCCCGGCGATGATACTGATGGCACTGGTGATGACCGCCTTCTATTATATCTCCTACAAGCGCAGCGCTCCTCCGGCTTCCGGCCCCTTTCTCCTCAAAGAACACCTCCCCCTCGTCAAGCGCCTCATCTCCTTGGGGTTCATTCTGATGATAGGCTCTTTGGCAGGGACACTCGTGGGCTACCTCATCAACATTTTCATACGCTCCTACGGCTCGATTGACGATGTAGGCCTCTTCCAGGCGGCCAATTCCCTTACAAACCAGTATGTGGGCATAATCTTCAGCGCTCTGGCCCTCGACTATTTCCCTCGGCTCTCGGCAATAGCCTCCGACAACGGCGCCGTGCGCGAGGTGGTCAACCGCCAGACGGAAATAGTGGTGCTTATCATCACGCCCCTCATCATAGCCCTGATAGCCACTACTCCCCTTCTGATACGTCTGCTCCTTACGGAAGAATTCCTCTCCATCATTCCCCTGATGCGGTGGATGGGCTTCGGGATGCTGGTGCAGTCGATAGCCTTTCCGCTCGGCTACATATACCTTGCCAAGGCCGACCGCCGGGCCTACATAGCAATGGAGGTGATCTGGACCAACGCGGTCTGGATCACCTCCAGTATTCTCTTCTATTATCTCTATTCCCTGATCGGACTCGGAATAAGTCTTGCCGTCAGGGGAATAATAGACAACACGGTGAATTATCTCGTGTGCCGCCGGCGTTACGGGTTTAGCTACACCCGGGGCGTGTGGGGCGTCATGGGCATCTGTTCGCTTCTGTGCGCAGCGGCCTTCGCGGCCTCAATGGCGGGGGGACTCGTCTGCGACTCCGTCATGTGGAGCGTCCTTGTCCTGTCGGTCATACTCTCCGCCCTGCGTCTGCGCCACGGTCTCAAGTCCACGCGCTGAGCAGGACACCGGCTATTGCGCCTTCTGTCTCCTGAACACCGACGGACGCACCACCCATCTCTGAAGCACGTATGCCAGCACTCCGTATCCTGCCACGCACCACCACAGATTGATATAGTCCGGACGCACCTGGGCGAGTGACGCCCCGTTGCTGTTCATCCTGATGAATCCCTGCACGCCCCACGTAGCGGGCACACAGTCGCTGAGCACCTTCCAGAAACCGGACATTCCGTAGCGCGGCCATGTCAGACCCGAAAGGAAGAGGAACACCACGGAGGTGACCACCCACAGCACGAAAATGCTCTCCCTCTCCCACACCACGGCCTGCACGGCCATACCCAAAAGGATGGAAGCCAACACCATAGGCATGATGAAGGTGAATATCTGCCATATAGATCCCGCCATCGGGAAGGAGAAAATCAGGGCCACATAATGGAGCAGGAAAATCGTGGGAAGCGTGATGACAGTGAAATAGCAGAGCACCTGGCCGAGCATGGTCATCAGTACCGAAGGCATTTCATTGACGGCATTATATCCCGTGAGGAGCGGATTCTCGCGCTTCGCTCCGCCGGCCATGCCTATGGCGAGCACCAGACACTGCTGGAGTATGAGCACCACTATGCCGGGCATGATGAAGGAGTCGAAACCGCTCTCGATGTTTCCCATGGTGACATTGACCGTCTGCATGGGATCGCCCACAGCCACGGTCTCCGCGAGCGGGAGCACGCGGTCGATATCTTCCGTCTGGATTTCAGCACTCATGGCTTGTCCGACATTCGTAGCGGCCACAAGCATCGCCCTGTATCTGAGCAGAAGGCTCATCTCGGAATATATCACGGCGTTGCCCACCTCTCCCGACCTCACCTTGCGCTCGAAGCCCTCCGGTATCTCCAGGATGCCGTAGACCTCATGCTCGTTCATGGCCCTTCGCCCCTCGGAAAGGTCGGAGGCATAACCGATGATGGCCACCTCCTGCGAGGCGTTGAGATTGCGGGCCAACTCACGGCTGAGGGGCGTGCGGTCATGGTCCACAGCCACGATCTTCACCTCGCGCACCAGCTCGGGATTGTAGATAAGCGAATAGATTATCGGATAGGCCGAGGGGAGGAGCCCGAGGAATATTATGATGCCCATGTCGCTGAGCACGAGCTTGAACTCGCGGCAATAGACCTCATATAACATTCTTATGTAATCGCGGATTTTGTGTAGCATAGCTTATATGAAACGCTGTAACGACCGGAATCAGGGGATATATACAGGCTTCATCATCACCTTCCGCAGACGCCACATCAGTGTGAAGGGAAGGAGCATGAAGACAATATAGGCCGCATACCAGTAGCGTGAATAATAGACATCGATGCCGTTGAGGGCCTGGTCAATATAGATGAGGAAATTATAGCGCACCGGAGTGAGCCAACTCATTATGCCCACCGCGCCATACATACTCTCGACAGGGAAGGAGAAAGCTGCCAGCGAGAAGGTGAGTATACCCATCAGGGCAGACACCGACAGCGACAGACGCAGGTTGGGCAGGATGGCGAAGAAGAAGAGGCCCAGGCCCTGACACGCCAGTACGAACAGCAGCTCCGACACAGTGAACCAGAACCATGACCCGTGCATGGGGTAATGCTGCCAACCGAACAGCCAGGATTCCAGGAACATCATCAAAATCATCCAAGCTATCGTCTGCGGGAGCAGCTTGGCTGCCACAGCCTTGTATATGCTTCCCCCGGCCATGCGCATGAGCTGCACGGAGGATCCGTATTTTATCTCCTGTCCGAGGCTGAAGCAGGTCACGAGCAGTATCATGAGCTGCACGACGCCGGGCAGAAACGACACGCACAGATAGTACGCGTAATTCAGCCAGGGGTTACCTATTCCCCTCACCTGCACGCTCACGGGCTGAAGGAGAGGAGTCACCTGATCAGCGGTAGCGCCGGCAGACTCCAGCACATTGAGCATTATGCCTGCCTTGGAGTAGAGGGCCGTGGACTTGAACGACTTGAAGAGCAGTGCCGCCGGCACATAATAAGTGGCATTGGTATAATAGGTGACACTCGGGGAACGTCCCGCCAGGAGATCCGCCTCGAAATTCTCCGGAATCAGGAAAAAGCCGTATATTTTCCCCTCCTGCATGGAGTGGCGCGCCTGGGTGTAGCTGTTGTCCGTCTCCACGAGGTCAATGAGCTGCATCCCGCCCAAAGTCCGGGTCAGCTGACGTGAGAGCGACGAGCCGTCCTTGTCCACGATAGCCGCAGGAGCCTTCACGGGGAGTCCGGATTCCATCTCCGAGGTCAGGAAGAGCACGCAGAACAGCGGGAGCACCAGCATACCGACCCAATATATGGGCCGGCGCACCAGCTGCAGCACGCTGCGCATGAAAATCGCCCTGAATCCGGTCTGCCTCATTTCTTCCCTCCGTTATTGTCCTTTGTCCCGGAGGAAGCGCCCTTCTCCACTCCCTCGTAAATCACCGACATTCCCGGACGGAAACCCTCGATGGGACTTCCGGGGCGCATCTTCACCTGGAACGTGCGTGCATCGAAATCGCCGGTAGACTTCGTGGCCTGCCAGTTGGCATACGTGCCCAGGTCGCGGATATAATACACCTTCATGGTCTCGTGGCGGTCGAGGGCCGGGATATACACCTTCACCTCAGACCCCAGGTTTAGATCCTTGAGCAGGGTCTCGCGCACATTGAACACCGCCCAATGGTCATCCTTCTGTATGGTCATTATGGGCGCCCCGGTGGCCACAAGTTCGGAAACGTTGGGATACACCACCGTCACCTCACCGTCGCAGGGAGCCACGAGATACTGGTCCTCGATAAGGGCCTCGACCTCGCTGACACCCCCCTTGGCCACATTCACCATCGCGCGAGCCGCCTCCTTGTCTTCCGACTGCGCACCGGCCACGGCGAGATCATACTGGCTCTTGGCGGCCGCCTCTCCGGCCACGGCGGCATCGTATGCAGCCTTTGCCTCATCGCGCTTCTGCTCGCTCACGACCCCCTTGGCGAAAAGATTCTCCATGCGGTCGTAGGTCTTGCGGGCTATGCCACTGGCGGCCTTTGCCTGTGTCCAGAGATCGCGGGCAGCCGCCACTATCTGAGTGCGTGTGCCGGCATCGACCTTGCGGTTGGTAGCCGAAGCCGCCTCCTGCATGGCCTTGGCCTGCTCAAGACGGGCATCTGCCAGGGAGGAATGGATGTGCACCAGCGTATCTCCGGCCTTGACCTTCTGTCCCTCCTCCACATATATTTCCATCACGCGCCCCGGGAGCTTGCCCGATATGCGTATCTCCGTAGCGTCACCCATCCCCTGCACGGTGTCGGGCCCCTGCCTGATGAATAGGAATCCCACGATAGCGAGACCGCAGAGAATTAGAAAGATCACCACTATGGCGAGAATGAGGGAGCGGTCCTTGGCCGTGACCTCCACGGGCTGTGAAGCCATGTTCTTATCAGGTGTTGACATTGTATCTTGGTATTGTAAGGTATTGTTAATGCATGGTATTTCTCACTGCTCAATCGGCGGAGGCACCTAATGTGCCGAGTACCTTGGCGAGGTATGTCTCACACAGGCGGATGCCGATTTCGGCATCGATGCGCTCGGAGTTGGCCTTGAGCCAGGCCGTCTGGGCCGCGATTACGTCATCCGTGGTGAGGACACCCTCCGAAAACCCTATGCGGGCATTGTCGAGATTGGCCTGGGCACTCTTTTCATTGCTGAGGGTCATCTCGTAGGTCTTGAAGGCCTCTTGATATGAAAAACGCGCCTGATTGGCCTGGAGCGTCACCTTCTCCTCAAGGTCTTCGAGCAGCAGACGCTGCGCCGCCGTGTTGGAGCGGGCGGCCCGCAGCTGGTTGTAGTTGCCTCCCCAGTGCCAGATGGGGATGGTGAGCGTGGCCCCTACGCTGAAACCGCCTCCGAACTTCTTCTCGAACCCGTGGTTTACATTGGGATTGGAAAATGAATACGCCCCCACGAGCGCCACCTTCGGGAGCATCTGGCCCAGAGCCAGGTCTTCCTTGTGCTTCATCATCTCGACGGTGTTACGCACGCTTGCCAGGTCAGGTCTGCGCTCAAACACGCTCTGCATATCGAGAGTGATGTCCGGGGCCTTGGAGGATATATCGCGACGCATCGACTTGTCAGCAAGCTCCATGCGGGTATCCACCGGCAGACCGCATATCTGCGCAAGGGCCATGTTTGCCAATGTCAAGCCGTTGTCCACCTTGGTACGGGCTATACAGGCCTCGTTATAGGCCACCTCCACCTGCAGCTTGTCGCTGCGCGTGGCCACACCCTCCTGAAGCATCGCGTCCACATTATCGCGGAAATTTCCCATGAGCTCCACGAAACTCTCGGCCAGCTTCTGTTTCTCCTTGAGCGAGATGACCATCCAGTAAGCCTGGTCCACATTGTATATCACCTCCTGCACCACTGCCGAGCGGGCATTGCGGCTCAGGCTTTCGGCATCGTCGGCGAGCTTGTTGAGGGCGCGTATCTGCCCACCCATGAAGATGGGCTGCGTGAGCGTGATGGCTCCCGCGAACACATTATGGGTGTCAAACTCCATCGCCTCCTTGGGAATCACGGCCACCTCGGTGGGAATGGGCATCCCCGTCGCGGGATCAGTCACGGGCTTGAGGTCCGGACCGATGAGCACATTGTAGTCATAGCTCTGCGTGAGGGGATTGAAAGTCATCGTGGGGAGCTTGGCATCAGCCCCGAGGAGTTCGATTTTGTGCTGGTTGTACATATATCCGCCCGCGAAATCTATCCCCGGCAGATAGGCCGCACGTGCCGCCTTGCGTGAGAACCCCGCGCCGCGTATGTTCTCTTCGGCCACCTGAATGGTCTTGTTGTTGCGGAGGGCCATATTGCGGCAGGAATCAAGGCTCACGGCCCCCTGCATCGCCGCAGGGGTGAGCGCAATGGCCGCCGCCATCAGAAACCCGGTCTTTCCAATTGTCATAGTCTGTAGATATAGATAGTGGTTCGGCACACCGGTTTCCCGCCCGCGAAGGCTACGGGAAAAGGTCTGCTCTATATTGTTACAATGAATACCCGCCATTTGTTTATACTTACTTTCTCATTCCGGCAATAATAATTGGCGACAGACAGTTAATCGGATATGGAGATCACCCCCACCGCCACATTCGTCATGCCCGCATACAACGCGGCCCCCTACATCTCGCGGGCCATAGAGTCGATTCTCGCGCAAACACGCCGCGACTGGCGGCTCATCGTGGTAAACGACGTCTCGACCGACGACACCCGCGACATAGTTATGCGCCATGCCGCCCGTGACCCCCGCATACGCCTGTTGGATATGCCCCGCCCCTCGGGCTGCGCCTACCAGCCCCGCAAGCACGCCATCGAGTCTGCGGAGACCGAGTTTGTAGCCCCACTTGACGCCGATGACTGGATAGCCCCCGATTATCTGGAACAGCTGATACGTGCGCGTGAGGAGAG
The DNA here is from genome assembly GCA_947174995.1 of uncultured Porphyromonadaceae bacterium. GTDB lineage: Bacteria > Bacteroidota > Bacteroidia > Bacteroidales > Muribaculaceae > Lepagella. The sequence goes on along the minus strand of CAMWLC010000031.1, from coordinate 22,571 downwards.
GGACGCGGACGCAGTGTATCCCACCATGTATTCCGTGAACGAGGGGAATGAATCCGAAATGCCGCGCCGCTATCTCCCCGAAGCCGATTTTCAGCTTTACGACCGTGGGGTTGCCGGACACGACTGTATTAAATACACGCTTGACGGCTGGCGGATGGGATTCAACGGGGGCCTGATACGCCGCGAGGCCTATCTTCGGGCACAGTCACGGCTTGATGCGGACGCCGGGGGGATTTATGCCGACGAACTCCTCACCCGCTTTCTCCTCCCGGAACTGAAGAGGGTGACCGTGTCGGAGGCCCGTTACTATTACTTCCTACATTCCGCCTCGGTGACACACGTACCCACGGCTCGTGCCCTGGAATACCTTGACAATAACATCTTTCTTATCCGTCATTGCCGCGAGCGATATGGTGAAGATTCGGAAGAATACAGACTGGCGCAGCGTCAGAACTTCCACGGTATCTTCGAGGCCATGCGCCGCATCAACGACCCCGCGATGCCGCGCGGGGAGAAACGCAAAGCGCAGGAGATGGTGAGCCGCTCCATTGCGGCCGCGGACCTGCCATACCTTCGCGGCAAAGTCAGTCCCCGCTATCACCATCTCCTGCGCATTGCCGGGCTGAACGCCCGCCATCTCCTGCGTCTCCTCGACCCCCTGATTGGTCATTCACGCGGACACGACTGAACATGCGGATACAGAAAAAGCGGAGAGGGTGCCCGAGTCTGAGACTCGGGCACCCTCTCCGCTTTTTCGTCCACGTGGGGATGGTGTATCCCTGAGGGATGGGTTATTTCACGAGGACCTTGGCGGCGGCGCGGCCTGCCTTGACGGTGTAGAGGCCGGCGGGGAGGTCGATAGTCTCACGGTCTGCAGCGTTGGCCACTGCAGCTACGAGACGGCCGTCAAGCGCGTATATTTCGATTCTCTCTCCGGCGTGTCCTCCGATGAAGATAAAGCCGCGTCCGGCACCGATCACGCCGTCACCCGCTTCAACACCCTCGATGCCACTTGAGGCTACGAAGACTCCGTTGCTGAGAGGCGATGCGAATACACCCTCGCCACGGTCGGCGTTGACAGTGACATAGTAGAGGCCATCCTTGCGGGAGTCCACTTCAGCACCCTCCGTGAGCACACCCTCGGCTACGAGGCTGAGCTGGTCGTCGGCGAAGTGCCAGATGTCGTAGGAGTTCACGGTCCACTGCGACTTGGCGGCAGGAGTGAAGGTGATGTCGTCGATCATAGCGGCGAAGGTACCCCATGATTCATATACGAGCGCGAAGTATTTCGCATCCTCGGGGAGCGTCCACTTCACATGCTCCCAGGATTCGGAGCCGGTCTTCGTGAAGTTGCGTCCCTTGACGAAGGACTCGGGGTTGCGGTCAGTGGTCGAATAGTAGATAGCCACAGTCTCGCTATACTGGCTGGAGATTGTGTTGAGCCAGAAGTCTACGACGGTGCCTCCTACGACTTCGGGGGAGATGAGCCAGTCGGAGTTCTGGACGGGTTCATCCACACCCTCGTTATACATCACGGAGCGTGCGATAAGCATCTGCGAACCGGAACGGGGAGCCATACGCTCATCGCTCATAGTGCCTTTCTCCTCGGCATCGAATACGGTCCATGCGCAGGGCTTGTCATCGCCCTCCCATCTCAGGGCCTCAATGGGGAATTCCGGCAGACCGTCGCGGTCTACGTTCAGCCAGCCGTTGATGACATCGGTGACACCGAAGGTCGGAATCTTCTCGAAGCTCTCGAAATCACCGTAGGAGGTATCGGGACGGCTCCAGGTCAGGTTGACCTTGCCGTTTTCGGAAGCAGAGGCAGCCAGGTCGCGCACGGTGGGAACCACACAATCGGTGAGCATGAACGGGGTTACTTCCACATTATTGGCCTGAATCTGGTCATCGTCAGACTCGATGGTGGCGCGCACCTGCATCTTCGTGCCGGAATACTCCGTCTTCATCTCGAATCCGAAGTTGCGCTCGTAGGTGTTGCCCGGAGCGGTACGTCCGATGTTCCATGACTGGGTAGCCACCACATTACCGTCGGAAAGGAGGTCGAGTACGAGTGTCGCACCCATGGGCTCCTTGCCGGAGTTGACGGTCTTGACGCTGCAGTTGGCGGTCTCGCCTACAAACACGTTGTAGGGGGCCGTGAGGTCGAGCACCTTGAAGTCATACTCGATGTTCTGCACCACGCGGTAGGCGTCCATCACGCAGTTCTGGCTTCCGCTCAGGGAGCATACGAGGTTGGCCTGCACCCAGCCCTCCTCCATCATTTCGGCGGGGAGGGGCACGCTCCAGGTCTTCCATGAAGCGCCGGAACGCTCGGGAGTGATGCTGGCGAGCTTGCGTTCCTCCTGGTTGGAGGCGCTGCGCACCCAGAGCTCCATGTCGCCCGCGCCGGGATAATCCCAGTAAACGATCTCAACGGCAGCCGCAGGTACGTTCTTTGTAGTGAACTTGGAGGCGAGTATCTTGCCGCGGCCACGCTGGGCGCCGCCGAGATTCACGCAGGAGAGACCGCCGTTGTCGACAAACACGGGATCACCCATGCCGAGACCGTCGAGGTTGTTGACCGAGTTCCATTCGGCACCGAAGCTGTCATTGACGTCGTTCCACCACAGACCGGGATAGGAGAAACCTGCGTTGTTAAATTCCTCGTTCATGGGCAACTCATGAGGACGGCCGATGTAGTCGGCGATATAGACGGGATCGGATGTTTCGCCCAGAGCATTGGAGGCAGTGATGCCGAAGCTGGGACGGCTCTGGTTTGTCTCGGTGGACTCGTAGGTGAATGTGGTGCCGGAAGTAGTACCGATAAAGGTATTGTTGCCGGCGCTGCCCTGGATGAATACATTGTAGACCAGAGCTGAGGGATCCACATATCCGCCGTTCACACCGCGATCAGGAGCTTCCCAGGTAAGTACGAGAGACATATTGTCATCGGCAACCTTGCTCTTGAGCGCACGCGGGGAGGCAGGCTTGTCAAGACCTGCGAACACTCTGTATATACGGGGGATACCCTCGCCGTAGGAATTGGAGGGAGTGACCACCACCTCGTTGAAGCCATTCTTTGAGAGGGCTATGCGACCGGTCGCGGTTTCGCCCGGGAGAGCGGACAGCGAGACGCTGTTCTCACCGTTGGTAAGCTTGACCGAGAGGGGCGTGCCGGAGGCAAGGGGAGCGCCTGTGATGTCGGTGGTGGGAGCGGTCAGCGTCACATCGGCGCTGAGTTCACCCTTGTCGGCACCCTTGAGATCCACCATGGCATCGGCGGGAGCCTTTACGGAGCTCCCCTCGATGGCGGATACGGAAAGATTCTTGATGTCCACACCTCTGTACTGGCTGGAGGAGTTGTAATCGGCGCATGCATGGATACCGATGACGTATGATCCGGCAGCGTCCACCGAGAAGGGAGCCTCGATGTCAAGGGGAGTCTGAGTCACGCGTGCGGTGTGGGAGTAGATCATGCGGCTCATCGCACCGGGAGTGGCATCGTTGCCGATCCATATCTCCATGTCATCGTAGCCGTTGTCCTGGCGGTAGGTGTTGACGTAGTTGAGGGCCAGTTTGTAGAGGCTCTGCGTGTCGTCGATGCGCACGGGGGGAAGGAAGAGCCAGTCGTTGGGCTTCTGATAGTAGTAGCCTGTGCGGACGCGGAAACATCCCTCGCCCTCATAAATCACGTAATTGAACTCATGCTCGTCGCCATCGGCGTTGAAGGTCGTGAAGAGCGCGGCCTCCTCCTCGGTCGGGGTAAAGGCGGCGGGAAGCTGCATACCATGGCCGAGCACCTTGGAGAGCTTGGCCGAATGTTCGGAAGTCTTGCCATTGGCGTTGGCGGTCACGGTCAGGTCGACCACGCGGGGAGAGTCGGGAAGCGTGATCTGCATCGAAGTGCCGGAGACAGGCTCGGCGTTCTGGTGCACGCCGTCCATCCACACGTCGTAGGTGATGGCGGCAGCGTCCACATATCCCTTATGGGTACCCTCGCCGGAAACTGCGTTCCAGCTCAGGACACCATCCTTGTACTCAAGACCGGCGGGAGCCAGGGGAATGTCGTGGCCCACATACATAAGCTGCGTGGCAGCGGGGCTGACGGCTTTGGGATCGCTCTCGAACCATGCGGTGAGATTGGCCGTATAGAAGCCCTCCTTGACGTCAAGGGACACTACACGCTGCTCGGCGGGAGCAAAAGTGGACTCATACACCGTCTCGCCGTTGAGCGCGAGGTTGAGCACAATATTGCCTGTGGCGGGTTCGCCTGCGAAAGTGGTGCCGGGAGCGGTGAGCGTCACTGTGCCCGAAAGCGAGGGACCCTCGAAGTTGATGTCCGTTAGGAAGGGGGCATCCGGAGCCTCGTCCACCGCATACTTGTCGGCACACCACAGGGAGGCCACGTATGAGGTCGGGAAGAGGTCATAGCCCTCCACGGCGTCATACGTCTCGGAATCGAGGAAACCGAGCACCACGCGGCGGGTGTCGTAGTTGATGCAGACGGTGACGAAGGCCTTGTCGCGGGGACTGTAGACCAGCGGAGTGGACATCGGGAACTGCGGAATCATGAACCACTCGTTGTCCGGATCAAACCTCTTGACGAGGGTGGTCTCCATCCAGTCGGGATCAATCATATAGAAGCCGCCGTTGTCCTTGAGGCCATACACCATGCCGTCGGCGGGATTGTAGGCTATGCCGGCCATGAAGTCGCCCTCGCGGCCGCCGACATTGCCGAGCAGCTGGGGCTTCATCGGAGTCTGCTTGCAGTCGAAAATCACCAGGTTGCCCTGGGCACCTGTGAATATGTCCATGCCCAGGCCCACGAAGCGGTCGTTGTCGCTGTCGTAGGTCAGGGAGTAGCAGTAGGCGTTGGTGTCGCCTCCGAAGGAGAGCGGCTCCAGCACGTCGCCGGTGTTGATATTCACACGCTTCCACACGATTTCCACCTCGTTGGTGACCATGTTCTGGTGGTAATCCGGTATATAGAGGATGCCGTCGCGCACCGCTCCGGCCTGCAGCTCATAATCGGAATTGGCGTACACGCTACCTGTGTATACAGGATTGACGATGGCCTCGGCCAAGTCAAAGAGACCCCAGAAGGGCCGGCTGTCCTCCCCCATCTGGGCGGTTATGACGCCATAGACGGTGCCCACGGGGTTGTATGCGCTGCGCTTCGCCACCTTGGCGGGGCGCGGCATATTGTTGGCTATGGGGCTGACTCCGTCCCATTGGTCAAGGGGAACGACGCCGTGCTTCAGAGCCGGGGCTCCCCAGGCCGGAACAATGGCAGCCGAAGCTGCCATTGTCAGGAAAAAGGTTTTCAAACTCATTTTGAATATGTTTGGTTAGGTCTTATTTTGGATTAATCATTTCACGATCACCTTGCCCATGGCGTTGCCGCACTTGACGATGTAGACACCGGCGTCGATATTGATGCTCTCACGGTCTGATGCGAGCGTGGCGCTGCGCAGATGCTTGCCGTCGGGAGTGTATACGGAGAGCGTTTCGCCCGAGAGGCCCTCGGCTGTAATCACGCCGCGTCCGGCATGGATGCCTTCGAGGGCGCGGATGTCGTCAACCGCCGAGTAACGCAGACGCGCTGCGTTGGAGAGGGGTCCCTCGCGGAATCCTCCGGGAGTCACCACGGCCGTCTTCACGTAATATGCAAGGTCGGTCTCGCTCATGCCTCCGAGGCCCTCGAGAGGGTCGGTGAAGGAGGTGGCGTCTTTCGCACGTCCGATTTCCACCGGTTCGGCACCGGCTGCCGAGCGGAGCACGCTGTAGTGGTCCACCACCCAGGTCTCGAGATGTGCCGGAGTGAAGGAAATATCGTCGATCATGGCTCCGAGAGAGTCGAAGCTGCGGTAGACGAGAGCGAAATACTTCACATTTTCGGGGAGCATCACGCGCACCTCTTCCCAGCCTTCGTCGCCGCTCTTTGAGAATGTGCGCTGCTTGCGGAAGCTCTCGGGATTGCGGTCTGTCTCAGACACCCATAGCTCCACGAATTCCGGATAGGCTGCCGTCACCGTGCCATACCAGAAGGTGAGCTGCGTGCCGCCGATCACCTCAGGCGAAATCAGCCAGTCGTCAGACTGTATGGGCTCCTCGCCCTCGTCGAGATCCACGGAGATGGAGCGGGCCATGAGATACATAGTGCCGCTGTGGGGACAGAGACGCTCGTCGAACATCACGCCCAGGGCCTCGGCATCGATGGGCTGCCATCCGATGGGCACCCTGTCGTTGGGCCAGTCAAGACCGGCGATGCGGAAGGGAGCCTTGCCGTCGCGGTCGATGTTGCGCCACATACCGAGTTCTTCGGACACCGCGAAGGGTTCCGTGAACTCGAAGCTGTCGGCACCTCCATACGTGAGCGAGGGTTCGCTCCAGTCGAGAACCACCGAACTGCGGTCGTCGCTCCAGGCGGCGGTCAGGTCGCCCACGGAGGGAGCGATACCGGAGGCGACGGCCACTTCGACAGACATGCTGTCGTTGTGCTTCACCTCGTCGTCATTGCTGCTCACTGTGGCCGTGATGACAATCTTGCCGTTGTCGAGATACTCCCTGAGTGCCTCAAGGTCGATGTATTCCAGGAACTGTGCAGCCGGCACAAGACGGGTGATCGGCTTTGAGAGTGTGCTTATGGTGTTGCCCGCGCCGTCGGCCAAGTTTATGGTCAGCGTGCCGGAGATGATCTCGGTGCCTGCGTTGAGCACGGTCACGAGTGCCTGGGCCTTCTCGCCTACATTCATGGAGGCGGGGGCGGAGATGGAGGCGAGCTTCAGATCATATTCCACATTCTGCGTGATCTGATAAGTGTCGATGAAGCCCCTCTCGTTGATGTTGCCGCTCAGGTCCGCGCGTATGCGGATTTCAATCCATCCGCAGTCGTTGAAGGAGGCGGGGAGTTTCACCTCCTCGTCACGCCATTCCCCTGCGGTGGGATAGGTCGGCTCAAAAGAGGCGATTTCCATCAGCTCCTCCTGACCGGCGCAACGACCCCAGACGCTGAAGCGGGGTGTGTAGAGCCAGTCGAGCCAGCGCAGCTGGAACACGCACCCCTCGACGCCTTTGGTCTGGGCCTTTGGCAGCACGAGCTCACCCCGTGTGGGGAAGGTGACCTCGCTGGACACTGTCAGTGCTCCGCGTTCGCAGTCCACACGGGCCCCCGTGCCCTGTCCGAGAACGGACCGCGTGGGGCTCCATAAAGTATTGTTGAAAGGATATGTGCTGGTGTATGAGAGGGGATCATAATTGAATAGATCTCCGAAATACTCCTTCACCGGCACGGGCCAGGGCCTTCCGAGCACCTCGGCTCCGAACTGCGAGTAGGTGGAGGCACCCTTCTCATTGACGGCACGCGGGCCCACCACATAGCGGTCAAGCATTGCGTTATAGGGCACGAAGGTATAGTTGGTATCCTTGGTGGTGGCCACCTCGTTGGGAGTGATACCGGTGATTGTGACGATGCTGTATGTCACTTTCTCGGGATCCACGTATCCGCCGTGCACACCCGTTTCGGAGACTTTGTCCCAGGACAACCGGAGTCCGAGATTGTCGTCGGTTGGGACAGCCTTGACATTGGTCGGGGGCAGCGGGGTGTCGATGCCCACGTAGACAGTATGCGTGCGGCCCAGGCCTTCGCCGGCAGCGTTGGAGGGTATTATCTCGATGTCGTTGTATCCCGATGTACCGGTCTTGATGGTTGTCTGGCAGAGAGCGCCCGGGAGGGCGGAAACTTTTGCGGTGTTGCCGCCACACTTAACGACGAAAGTCACCTCATCGGAGGCTCCGAGAGGATTGCCTACGAGGTCTACCGTCGGGGCCGTGATCTTCACTATCGCCTCCTCGACCCCCTTGGGAGCGGCCGAGATGCTCACCTGCGGATCGGCCGGGGCTGAGGAGGAGCGGTCGGCCAGTGACTGCAGGGAGAAATGATTGAGACACACGCCGCCGCCTAAGGCTCCGTCGGTGGTGCAGTGGAAACCGATATACCAGTCACCTGTCTCGGGGACAGGGAATGTAGCGGTCATCAGCTGCTCACCCCACACCTGGAGATTGTGGTGGGAGTAGATGGTGCGCTCCATGGCCTCGGGTCTCGGGCGGCGTCCGATCTTCACCTCCAGGCTCTCGAGATCCTCGTAAGGCATGGTGGGGAAGTAGTTGAAGGCCAGGCTGTAGAGCATCGATTTATCGGGGAAGTTGGTCGCGGGGAGGAACAGCCAGTCGTCTCCCGTGGAGTTTACGCCCAGGAAGAGATAGAAGCAGTATTCCCCGGTGCTTTCATACATGGTGTAGCCGAATCCGAGGCCGTCGCGGTTGGCGTCGAGCGTCGTGAAGAGTGCAGCCTCCTCGCGCGAGGGAGCCATGCTCCAGGGTATGGAGATGGCGCGGCCCAGGGGAGCGCGGAGGGATGCCGGCTCCGAGACATGGCCGTTGCTGACGGCCTTCACCTCTATGTCTGCGACGCCCATGGGGCTGTCGGCGGGAAGGAGGATGGACGTGGCGGCAATCGGCTCGGGAGTGATGGACTGACCGTTAAGGATAACATCGTAGGCCACATTATCAGCCTCGAAATATCCGCCGTGGGCGCCGGTAGTGACGGGCTCCCAGCTAAGGGTGGCTATGTCGAGGGCCAGGCCGCGCGGCGCGGCGGGGTTGTCATATCCGGTGTGGAACTTGAACGTGCGCACGGGGCTCTTCTGTCCGTCGAGCGAGCACACCAGTTCTCCTGTGTGCATACCCTCGGGGAACTCGGCGACCACCTCCTCACGGGCACCTGCCTTGAGCTTTCCGGCATAGAGCTCCACGCCGTCGACGGTGAGCTGCACATCCATCTCCACACCCTCTCCGAACTCCACTCCGGCGTATGAGAGCGCCGGGGCCCGGAGAGTGATCTTGCCCTGCAGGGCAGGGCCGTCAAACTCCACCAGAGGGGAGGCAGGCATCTCGGGAGCCTCGTCAACGGCGTATGCGTCGGGACTCCAGAGACAGGTCACGTAGGGATTATAGGGCTGGAGCTCTGCCCCCTCGGTCACTTCGAGTGTTTCGGGGTCGATGTAGACGAGCTTCATCTTCTGGTCGTTGTAGTCGATGTAGCTCATCACGAAAGCACCGTCCATCGGGCTGTATGTCATGGGGGTGGTGCGGCCGTTCTCTACTAAGGTGTAGAAGTCGTCAAGATAACCCAGGGTTGTCAGGCCGCTGCCGTAATTGTCGATCGTAAGGAGCTCGTTGCTGTCCGTCACGGCATAGATCTGTCCGTCGGCGGGATTGTATGATATGGCTCCCAGGAAGCTCTTGCCGCAGAGGTTGTCGTAGGCCGTCACGGTCCAGGTCTTCGGGTCAATCGTGGTGTAGAGGCCGAAGGATGTGGTGCGTGAATCCAACGACAGGCAGTGGAAGAGGTCTTCCACCGGATCATACGTCATGGAGTATGCGAAAGCCGCGTCGTTGGCCCCGAACCGTATGGGCTGGAGCACGTCGCCCGTAGTCAGGTCGCGGCGGCGCCAGAGGATATTGACGCCGTCGATCAGGTCTTCCGTATATACGGGAGTGTAGAGGATGCCGTCTCGGACTGCCCCGGTCTGGATGTCATAATCCTGGGGATTGGTCAGGTCGGCGCCCCGGTAGATGGGGGTGATAACTCCGGTGGAGGGATTGATTTCGCCCCAGTACGCCTGGTCGATGTTCACGATTCCGGAGAAGGAGGCCACATTGCCATACAGATGGCCGCGCGGGCCCGAGGCATGCATTGAGCGCGGGGTCCTGCGGATTTTTAGCGGATTTGTTTCGGAAGTAGCCGCAGGGGCGTCCGGAGCCAGTCTATAACGTCCCGCTCCCGTGGGGAGCACCCGGCTTCGGGAGGAGGAACCCTCTTGTGCTCCGGCATTGCGGCGCGCCGGAAGCTGTCCCTTCAGCTGCCCTGTCCTGACAGTCGCGTTGCTCTGACTGCCATTGACCGGAATCCTGGTGTGGGCGGCCGTCATGATGCCGCCACACAGAAGAGTGGCCGCAAGAACTCCCGTCCAGGTCATTTTAGAATGATGTGTCATGGTGTTGAGTACGTTTCCCTCCCTTTGTATCAGCAGCCGGAAGCTGACGTTTCATGCTGACAATATGCCAGAGAGGCTGGGTCAAGTATTTAATGTTTGGTCAATATTTATGCAAAATGACAAAATGAATATATATTTACTATACATTCACCCCTCGTCGGGATTGGTCACGGTAAAGTAAATATATTTTTCTTTAAAATGGAAGAAAAAGTGCTCAAAAACATATATTTTTAAATTGATTTAACACATTTCGCGCCAATTGTCAACAAATCTGTATATAATTATCATTTTGCCACTGAAACGGCACCTTTAATCCTCACACCGGAGAGCAAGACTTGCATAAATCTCATTTTTTTGCTAATTTTGCACTTCATTCGGGATGCCCGTGAACGACAACGCATCCCCCTTATCCACAAACCTCATGGACGTTATCAAGAAGATACGCACACACGGCGGCAACGTCGCCGCGCAGCCCCTGAAGGCATACGGCAGCGAATACCGCAATCTGCTCAGGCTGGGGGCGCCGGTGCTCGTGACACAGATAGGCATCATCCTGGTCAGTTTTGCCGACACGATGATGATAGGCGCTTACGGCGACCGCGTATCGGGTCTGGCCGCCGCGGCCTTCGTCAACTCCCTCTTCATGATACCCATAGTGATGCTCCTGGGCTTCGCCGCCGGCACCACTCCCCTGATAGGCGCCCTCTTCAGCCGCAAGTCCGATTTCGAACTGGGGCGCACGGGACGCGCAGCCCTCCAGGTCAACGTCATCGTCTCCATGGCCTTCACGCTCCTCATGGGGGTTCTATATTTCTTCATCGACCGCTTCGGGCAGCCCGAGGAGCTCCTCCCCCTCATCCGCCCCTACTATCTGCTTATGCTCCTCAACCTCATCCCCACAGCCCTCTTCAACTGCTGCCAGCAGATTTCCAACGGCGTGACCGACACGGCCACCCCGATGTGGGTGATTCTCGGAGCCAACCTGCTCAATGTGGCGGGCAACTACATCCTGATATTCGGACATTTCGGAGCCCCCGAGATGGGTCTTGCCGGTGCCGGCGTATCGACGGTCATAGCCCGCGTGGCAGGAGCGGTGGTGATGCTCCTGCTGGTGAGAAACATGCGCCGCTTCCGCCCCTACGCCGAGGGTCTGCGCACTCCCGGCACCCCCGGCGTGATACGCCGCAAGGTATGGACCACCTCCTATCCGGTCATGATTCAGAGCGGTGTGGAGTGCTCGCTGTGGACCTTCGGAGCTATCGTGAGCGGATGGTACGGCAAGGTGCAGCTGGCATCATACCAGGTGGTCAACACCGTGGCGCAGTTGGGATTCATGATATTCATGTCGTTCGGCGTGGCCATCTCCATCCGCGTGGCCAACTACACCGGTCTGGGAGACCGCAGGGCCGTCAGGCGCATAGCCTCTGCCGGACTCCACATCAACCTCCTGCTGGCCACCCTCGCCTCGGCCTGCTTCTACTTCTTCGGCCACGACCTGGCCACCCTCTTCACCGACGACGCCCGGGTGCTCGCGGCCGCCGCGCTGCTCATAGCCCCGCTGATACTCTATCAGTATGGCGACGCCATACAGCTCACTTTCGCCAACGCCCTGCGCGGCACGAGCCACGTCAAGCCCCTGCTCTGGATCTCGCTCGGCTCCTACCTGCTGCTCGGCGTGCCGCTGCTCCTCTGGCTCGCCGTGGGAATGGACATGAGAAACGTGGGGGTGTATTACAGTTTCTCGGGCGCCCTCTTCGCGGCGGCCATGCTCCTCTTCCTCTCCTTCCGCAGGGCCGCGAGATTCATAGGGCCGAAAGACTGACAATAAGACATACAGGAGGGGATTATCGGAAAATGCTCTCCATTTTAAGACACTTTAAGATAAAAAAGTGTGAAATCTCGCCAAAATAACATTACTTTGCACTGAAGTTACGCAACTGCATAAAGACCCATGGGTAAAATCATAGCAATAGCAAACCAGAAGGGTGGTGTGGGCAAGACCACCACCGCCTTCAATCTCGGCGCCTCTCTGGCGGCCGAGGGCAAGAAGGTGCTTCTTGTCGACGCCGACCCCCAGGCCAACGCCACTTCCGGCCTCGGCATTGACCCCGACGAGGCCGGAGCCTCGATATACGAATGTCTCGTGGACGGCTATCCGGCGACGGATGCCGTGGTGCAGTCGTGTGTGGAGGGGCTCGACGTCATCTGCTCGCGCATCGACCTCGTGGGGGCCGAAGTGGAACTCATGTCGCGGCGCGACCGCGAGAAGGCCCTCGCCGATGTGCTCGCTTCCCTCAGGGACGCCTACGAATACATCCTCATCGACTGCTCCCCATCACTGGGCATCATCACCGTCAACGCCCTGACGGCAGCCGATTCGGTCATCATCCCCGTGCAGGCGGAATATTTCGCACTCGAAGGGATATCCCAATTGCTCAACACCATACGCATCATCAAGACCCGCCTCAAGCCCTCGCTTGAAATCGAGGGTTTCCTCCTCACCATGTATGACGCCCGCCTGCGCCTGGCCAACCAGATATACGAGGAGCTCAAGGGGCATTTCGGCGAGATGGTGTTTGACACGGTGATTCCGCGCAACATCAAACTCTCCGAGTCACCCTCCCACGGCCTTCCCGTGATGCTCTATGACGCCGAGAGCCGCGGCGCGGTGGCATACACGCAGCTCGCCCGCGAGCTGGCCACACGCAACCGCCGCCGACAGCAGCCCTGACCCAGGCCGGACATAACCACAACCCACTCAACGCCCAGACACAGACCACATGGCATTCAAACGCAACGCCCTTGGCCGCGGCCTCGACAGCCTCATCGCCGTGCAGGAGGTGAGGACCGACGGATCCTCGGCCATCAACGAAATAGACGTGGACCTCATCGTCCCGAATCCCGGACAGCCCCGCCGCACCTTCGACGAGGAGACTATCGAGGAGCTGGCCGCCTCCATACGCGAGTTAGGCGTGATACAGCCACTCTCGCTGCGCTCCGCCGACGACGGCACATATCAGATCATCGCCGGTGAGCGCCGATGGCGCGCGGCACGCATGGCCGGACTCCGCTCCGTACCCGCATACGTGCGCTCGGCTTCCGATTCGGAAGTCACCGAGATGGCCCTCATCGAGAATATCCAGCGCGAGGACCTCAACGCCATTGAGGTGGCCCTGGCTTTCCGCAAGCTCATCGACACCTATTCCCTCACCCAGGAGCGCCTTTCCGAACGCCTCGGGAAGAAACGCGCCACCATCGCCAACCATCTCCGGTTGCTCCGCCTCCCGGCCGAGATACAGCTCGGTCTGCGCGACCGCCGCCTCGACATGGGCCACGCCCGCGCCCTGCTCTCCGTGGCGGACCCCAAGCAGCAGCTCCGCCTCTACGAACTGATTCTGAAGGAAGACCTGTCGGTGCGCCGCGTCGAGGAAATGGCACGCCGCCTGAGCCAGCTCCAGCCCGGAGAAGAGCCGGCCGACGTACCCGAGAAGGTGACGCCCCCCTCCTCCGAGGCCACACGCACCTTCACCGAGCGGCTGCGCAAGGCCCTCCCTGTGCCCGTGAAAATCACGCGCCGCGATGACGGCAAGGGCTCCGTCACCCTGAAGTTCACCTCCGATGAGGAACTCTCCGCCCTCGTGGAGATGCTCGAACATCTTGACCGCCCGCTGTCATGAAACCCAAAGCCCTCCTCCCGCTGATTCTGGCCCTCTCTCCGCTGATGCTCCGCGCCCAGGAGCAGCAGCCATACCTCGACGCGGAGATGCTCGTGCGCACCCCTTTCGAGGCCGTGGAAATCCCTGACACGACGAAGACCGTCGTGACGGCTCCCGGATTCGACGCGGAGGGGCACCCGGTGTTCAATCCCGACCCCACACGCGCCGTCTGGATGTCCGCCCTCTTCCCCGGACTGGGACAGGTCTACAACCGGCGTTGGTGGAAACTCCCCATCATCGTCGGGGGATTCATGGGCCTCACCTACGCCACGAACTGGAACAACAACCAGTTTCGCGACTACTCCCAGGGATACCGCGACATAATGGACGACGACCCCGACACCAACAGCTACATGAACTTCTTCCCCCCCACGACGGCGGAGGCTGACCTCGACAAGACCTGGCTCGCCTCCGTGATGCAGAGCCGCAAGGACTATTACCGGCGAAACCGCGACCTCTGCATCATCTCCATGGTGGGGGTCTACCTGCTCTGTATGCTCGACGCCTACGTCGACGCCTCGATGGCCCACTTCGACATCTCCCCGGATCTCTCCATGGACGTGGCCCCGGGAGTGATGCTCGACCCCGGCCGCGGACGCCTGGCCCTCGGGATGCAATGGGCCATAACATTCTGACCAATCTCCAACCACCCAATACTTTCCACCACACCTCCACCCCATGACCGGAAAATACATCATAACGCTTTCAATGGCCGCCCTGGCACTCCTCGCCCCCGCTAAAAAGCAGGAGAAGGCCAACGTACTCGACATCAAACACTCCATCACCGACAACGCAATAGTCTATCCCGAGTCTTTCGAGACCGACACGCAGAAGATACTCGAAGGATGGTATATGCGCAATTACACCGCCACCGATACGGATTATGCCGAGAAAGACAATCCCAATGTCTCCGACGCCGAGATAGAACGCCGCCTCAAGGCCATTCCCACCGTGATCGAAATGCCCTTCAACAGCGTGGTGCGCAGCTATATCGACCGCTATATGGGTAAGAGCCGCGCCCAGGTGGCGGCCACACTCGGCCTGAGCCTCTACTATATGCCCATCTTCGAGCAGGCCCTCGAGGCCCGGGGCCTCCCGCTGGAGCTGAAATATCTCCCGGTCATAGAGTCCGGTCTCGATCCCAACGCGGTGTCGAGCCAGGGAGCGGCCGGACTCTGGCAGTTCATGATCGCCACGGCCAAGGGGATGGGTCTTGAGGTCAATTCCCTCATCGACGAGCGCCGGGACCCCTACGCATCCTCCGCCGCTGCCGCCGACTACCTGAAAGACCTCTTCGCCACATACGGCGACTGGAGCCTCGCGATAGCCGCCTATAACTGCGGCCCGGGCACGGTCAACAAGGCCATACGCCGCGCCGGAGGCGAGACATCAAAGCAGGATTTCTGGTCAATCTACTCCTTTCTTCCCGCCGAGACACGCGGATATGTGCCCATGTTCATCGCCGCCAACTACGTGATGAACTACTATCCGCAGCACAATATCTCCCCGGTGCTCCCCACCAAGCCGCTGGTCACCGATACTCTCGGCATCTCCGACAGGGTACATTTCAACCAGATTTCGGGTGTGCTCGCCATCCCGGTAGACGAGCTGCGCATCCTCAATCCGCAATACCGCACGGACCTGATACCCGGCTCTCCCGAGCGCATCTGCACCCTCACGCTCCCCTCCCAGCAGGTGCAGGCCTATCTCATGAGCGAGAAGGATATCCTCGCCTACGAGGCCGAGAAATATGGTGTGCGCTCCAATGTGGAGCCGGGCGAACAGCCGGCCGATTTCCTCGCGGCCGTGGATGAGGAGTCAGAGTCCGGGGCCGATCTCATTACCCCCGTCGGAGCCGACCGCGCCGCCACAGGAGAGGTGCGCACCATCACCCACAAGGTGGCGGCCAACCAGACTCTCGCCGACATCGCCGCCATGTATAACGTCTCCCCCGCCGATATCCGCTCCTGGAACCACCTGCGCCGCAACGCCGTGCGCCCCGGACAGACGCTACGCATAGAGACCGCGGCTGTCACACCCGCGGCTGCAGCACCCGCTGCCCAGAGCCGTCCCGCCCAGGCCCCGAAGCAGACGGCTGCACCCCAGGGCAAGCAATCCGCAGCCCCTGCAGCCTCCGCTCCCGCCAAGAGCCAGAAGAAGCAGCAGAGCGCAGCGGCCCCCAAGAAGCAGAAGACCAAGGAGGCCGCTCCCAAGCCCGCCAACCATGAGGTGAAGAGCGGCGAGACCCTCAGCTCCATCTCCAAGAAATATGGCGTCACCGTGGATGAGCTCCGCAAGGCCAACAATCTCACGGGCGACAACATCCGCGCCGGCGCCACGCTGAAGGTGCCCGCCAAGGCCTCCGCCTCCAAAGCAAAGACTTCCGGCTCGCGTAAAAGCTCCGGCAAAAGCACCGGCAAGAAGAGATCCGGCAAGAAGTCCGGCAAAAAATCGCGCCGCTGACTCCTTCGGCCCGGGGGTAAAGAAGTAGGCGTGTCCGCTCGGACACGCCTACTTCTTTACTTATAGCGCCAACACGTTATCAGTGGCAGCCGCCGCAGCAGCCGTGGTCGTGGTCATGGTCATGGTCGCCGCAACCGCCTCCGCAGCCGTCGTCGCAGCCGCCGTGGCTGCATCCGCAGCCGCAGGAGGAGACGGGCTGGAGTTCCTCGGGGGTGGCGTCGCGCACCTCCTGCACCTCGCCGTCAAACTTCACCGTGATGCCGGCAAAGGGATGGTTGAAATCCATGGTCACGTCATGCTCGTTGATTGCCTTCACGACTCCCGTGACGGTATATCCCTGCTCGGTGAGCATCGGGAGCGCTGCCCCCACCTTCACCTCCTCGGCCATCTTGCCGTCGCGCATGAACGCCTCGGCCGGCACGGTGATCACATTGTCGTCGCTACGCTCTCCGAAAGCCACCTCCGGCGGAAGCGTCACGGAGAATTTGTCGCCCGCTTTCAGGCCCTTCATCACGGCCACCAGGCCGGGAATGACCTCGTTGCTGACGCCATACACCATTACGTCCGGAGCCTCGGCAGGGGCCTCGAAAAGCACGCGGCCATTGCTGTCGTCGCTCACCTTATAAGTGTATTTCACGAACTTTCCGGGTTCGATCTTCTGTTCGATTTTCTCTTCCATAGTATATATGCGTTTTATCTGTTATTTGCAATACGAAAGTATTCAAATTTAAACACTTGCTTAAGTAGTTCACACATCATCCACCCCCTGCTCCACATCCACCGCCTCGGCCTCGGCCTCCTCGGGATGCTTGAGCTCATACTGCTGCTGTATGCCCATGACGTTGAAGTAGAAGCCCTGTGCGGCCTTGTCGCGCAGACGCCGCGCCGTCTCCTCGCCGGGAGTCACCGTCAGATAGTCGTAGCCCGGCTCGATGAAGTCGGCATCCGTGGCCGAATACCCCAGCAGTTCCACCATGTCGTACTCATGCATGGGATATATGACATACCATGCGTTTTCTGCGTCCTCGCCGGTGCCGGTGCTCTTTATGGCCCCTAAGAGATGCTCCAGGCGATACTCCCATATCTTGGCGCTCATATCCTTGCGCCGCTCCTTGAGCACATGCACCAAAAATGACATCTGGCGCAAGTCGAAGGGATTGTCGCGCAGGGCCAGCTCGGCATACTTGCGTATGGTGTCGATTTCCTCGCGCGAGTGTTTGGTCTTGAGGCGCAGTTCGTCGGTCACCTTGGCGTATGGCGAGGAGCGGTAGGGATCGTAATCCTCCTGAAACATATATCCCAGGTAGAGATGACGGTACTCATCGTTGGTCATCGTGGTGTCGTTGAGATTGTATTTCGCCATCAGGCGCGGGAAGTAATATTTGCTTCCCGGGTCGAGCGTGGCACGGCGTATCTGCTCCATGTCAGGCTTCTCGACCGTGATCTTGCGCTTCGAGGCGGGGAGCTTCGGAGGTTCGGCGGCTACAGCGGCGCCGAGTGCGCAGGCCGCGAGCAGCATGGTCAGAGCCGGACGCGCCGCCAGGCGGCGCGTAATGCGGTGTATGAGGGTCTTTATAGAGGGCATCATCTGTCTGGGTGAGGTTTTACAATCCTGTCGGGAGGGCCTTAAAGTCCCGCCGGACTGCTGACGGCGAGGAGGAGCACCAGGGCCACACCTATCTGCATCACTGTGATGGCCACGGGAAACCCCTTGGCAAGGAGCACCGGCATGAACCGACCCTCCCCTATCCTCAGGCCGCGGCCGTCGGGGGTGTTGGTGTATAGTATGTATCCGAAGAAAACACCGGCGGCAACCCCCACTATCATGGAGCTGTATATCATGCTCAGCGAGGCCGTGAACGTGGAGGCGAGCAGACCGACGGCTATCCCCGTAAGGGAGCCTACTGCCATATACGAAGTGCCGCGAGCCGAGGCGGTAAGCTCGCGCGGCTGCATCATGGTGAGCAGCGTCACCACCACCGCCATGCAGAGCCAGCCTATGAGGATCGTGCCGTTGATGGGCAGAAGCTGATAGCCGTCGCGGCGGGCGAAGCTCACCAGCAGCAGGGCCACGAACGACAGCCCCGGACTCAGAATCGTCCGGCGCCACAGACACACGATCGAGGCGATCCACACAAGGATGCCGAGGATTATAAGGAATACAGCCATTTTCTCAGGGGTTTTTATTCTATAACGCCCGAAAGCTCCGAAATATTGACCCAAACCCCGAATTAGACCCTATCCCACAATAAAAGCCACCTCCCGACCCTGCGGCTCACCCTCAATAGGTCAGGCCGGAAAGGAAGAGAGGGATTGTTTGGCTATTTAGTGTTTTTTGAGTTCGGGATAGGCTATGCGGGAATGATAGATGGTGCCCAGGCGCTTCTTGAAAGTGTTCTTGACGGTCTCGACATCGCTGTATGATATGGGGGATTCCTTGAACAGGCCCTCCCGGCTCTGCGTGTCGATTATGCGGTCCACAAGCCCGTCGATGGCCTCGGGGGTGTATTCCTTGAGCGAGCGCGAGGCGGCCTCCACCGCATCGGCCATCATGAGTATGGCCGTCTCCTTGGTCTGCGGGTTGGGCCCGGGGTAGCGGAAGCGCGAGATGTCCACCTCCTCACCCTCGGGAGCGTTGTTGACCGCCGTGTTGTAGAAATAGCGCGTCACGCCCTTGCCGTGATGCTGGGAGATGAAGTCGCGTATCACGGTCGGGAGCTTGTGGCGCGAGGCCAGTGCGAGGCCGTCGGTGACATGCGATATTATCTTCTGGGCGCTTGTCTCTGGGTCAAGTCCGGCATGGGGGTTCACGCCATGCTGGTTTTCGGTGAAGAACACCGGACTCTCCATCTTCCCGATGTCGTGGTAGAGGGCGCCGGTACGCGCCAGCTGCGTGTTGGCGCCGATGGCCCGGGCCGCTTCCGCCGCCAGGGTGGAGACCTGCATGGAGTGCTGGAACGTGCCGGGGGCCACCTCGGCCATGCGGCGCAGCAGAGGATTGTTGATGTCGCTCAGTTCCACAAGGGTCACGCTTGAGGTGAAGCCGAAAATCTTCTCCACCACCACGATGAGGATATATGCGAAGGAGAGCACCACGCAGTTGATGCCGAAGGTGCCTATGATCTTCCATGAGAAGGAGTGGAGATTACCCTCGGTGAGGAGCGTCAAGGTGAGATAGCACACCACATATCCCGCGAACGTCACGAGAGCCGTGCGCAGGAGCTGCGAGCGGCGCGTCAGCTGGTGTATGCTGAATGTGGCGCAAAGTCCCACCATCATCTCCATGAAGATGAACTGGAAGGGGAACGTAGCCACCAGGGCCGTGACCATCACGGCCGTCAGCAGCGAGAAGATGGCCGTGCGCGAGTCAAAGAACACCATTATTACTATCGGCACCGAAGCGAAGGGCACCAGATAGAGCCCTGCCGGGAAGAACTCGAACATCTCGATGGAGAAGGCCACGAAGAGCGTAATGAAGGTCATCAGGAAGGTCATCTTCCGCAGGCTGCCGAAGAAGGCCGGACGGTAGAGATGCAGGTAGAGATACAGCACCGTAATGCAGATGAGGATATAGAGCGCCTGGGCTATGAGGAAATAGGTGCGCGAGTTGCCGGTGCTCTGATTGCGCTCCAGGATTTCCTGATAGGTGTTTAGGTTGGTGAATATCTGCGGGGTGATGATCTCTCCACGGTCTACGATCCTCTGCCCCTTCTTGATGACGCCCAAGGCGGCGTTGACGCTCAGATTCTCCTGGTTGCGGAATTTCTGGTCGGATATGGAGTCAAGGATGATGTTGGGTAGCAGGCAGATGTTGAGCGCCCTCACCATCGGAGGGTCGAGCCTTCCCCAGCCCGCGCTCTGGTAGGCCGAGTCGATCATCTCGAAGGCCTTGGCCGGAGAGAGCATCCGGGAGGCGTCCACCGTGGCCAGGTCGCGGTCATTCCCCTCGGAAACGTTGACGCGTACCGTGGTCAGTCCGCGCGTGTGCAGGCGGTCATACAACTCCGGAGTCAGTATTCCGCGGGAATATGCAGCCGCGACGAGGGCCAGCACCCGCTGCCGCTCCCCTGCCGCGTCATGCTCGGCCAGGGCCTTGTCAAGACGTGCCCTCACCTGCTCGGCCACTTCGGCCTTGCGCTCCACGAATGGCACGAATTTGGCGTCGATGCTGTCGCGCATGACACGTGCCGAGGCGGAGTCCCGCATGATGGGCATGTCAAACTCTGCCGTCAGCAGAGGATATTTCCAGGGTTGGTTGAGCTCGTAGCTGAACGACTGGTGGTCGGCCCTGGGCGTGAGCCAGAGCAACAGGGCCACAGAGGCCAGGGCGAGCAGAGTCCTCATCACTGTGAGGCGGGAAGGCATTAGGCGTTTTGTATCCATATCTTTTCAGGAGTGTGCGATTTTTGATTCCTTGAGTGAGGTGGCGCCGAGCAGGGTGTGCGCCGATACGCCGGACAGGGTCAGGAGCTCCACGCGATCGCCGCTGTGGAGAGGATCGGAGGGATGGGCCAGGCGACGGTTGACTTTGGCTCCGAAGCATTTAGAGGCCATCTCCGGCCCGAGAGCGGCGGCAAGATCCGAGACGGTGCTGCCGCAGGGGAGCCGCATCACGTCTCCCGCGCGGTCGAACACATATATCTCCGTGGAGAGCAGACTAAGCCGCAGATGGTCGAGGCTGTCCATACCGGCCGGAGTGGGATTGTCAAGGATCTCCTTTATGGCCGCCATTCCCCGCTCCAGGGCCTCGGCACCGGGGGGCGCTCCCCCCTCCTTGTACTTCCAGTGGGCGGCATACCCGAGTTCGGCTATCTCGTCTTGCACACGGGAGCGTATCTGCACCTCCACCCAGCGCCCCGTGTGGCTCAGGGCCGTGAGATGAAGTGCCGTGTAGCCGTTTGACTTGGGTTCAGTGACCCAATCGCGGTCACGCTCGGGATTGGTGACATACAGCGAGCGCAGGATGTCGCGTATGGCGAAACACCCCTCGTCATCCCTCATACCCTCCGGGGGCGTGAAGATAATGCGGCAGGCATACACATCGTATATCTCCGAGAAGGGAATCTGCTTGGCCCGCATCTTGTTGAATATCGACCATGCGCTCTTCACGCGCGTCTTGACGGTATAGTTCATCCCGGCGGCGTCGAGACGCTCCCTGACGGGAACGAGAAACTCCTCCACGAGCCTGTCGCGCTCTTCGCGGCTGCTCTCCACGCGGCTCACGATGTCGGCGTATTCATCGGGATACAGATACTTGAAGGCGAGGTCCTCAAACTCCTCCTTGAAGGCGTTCAGACCGATGCGGTGGGCCAGTGGGGCGTAGACATATAGCGTCTCTCTGGCTATGCGGGCGGCTTTGTGCGGGGGGAGATCGGTGATATTGCGCATATTGTGCATACGGTCTCCCATCTTGACCAGCACGACCCTCACGTCGGTCTCCATCGACATCAGCAGACTGCGGAACTTCCCGGCGTCCACCTCCCTTTCGGCCCCCATGATGCCCCCCGATATGCGGTCGAGACCCTCGACGATGGAGGCGAGGCTCTCGCCGAAATATTCCCGGAGCTGGGCCGGAGTGAAGTCCGGATTCTCCAGGACATCATGCAGCAGGGCTGCACAGATAGCCGTCGAACCGAGCGACAGCTCCTCGGCCATGATGCGGGCCACAGCTATGGGATGCAGTATATGTGGCTCGCCGTTGATGCGCAGACGGTCGCGCCCGGCGTCGGCAGCGAAGCGGAAAGCCCGCTCCAGCCGCTCCACACGCTTACGGTGTGCGGAGGCGAGATACGCCGCCGTGAGGGCACGCATCTCGCGGACGACCTCGGGCCGTCCTGCCATACCGGGTGAAGGGGAGATGAAATTCATGGAGGGCTTTTCGGCAAAGTTAAGCAAAAAATATATATCGCGCAACTTGCAGCACGTCAGAATAGACCTTATCTCACAAAATTTCAAGACCGCCGGGGTCGCTGCTTAGAGTAACCAGTTGCAAAGACCCCTGCATTAAAGGTAGAAACACAGGCGCATCGGGTATGATGAAAACAAAAAGCCCGGTCATCATCACGATGCCCGGACTATTGCCGTCTCCGGTATCCGGGCATCGGATCGCTGCGGCGACTGTCCCCTCCTGCATGGAGAGCGCCACCGGTCATCGCGGCCGAACACCGGCTTCCGTACCGAAGATCGGAGGATAGAAATTACTAATGTATATAACCCAAAATTTAGACAATTATAAAATCTGCTGCTTTGACAATTGTTATTGCTTTGTAGACGTATGCAAAACGCGGAATCCATAATGAATATTAGTGTATAAAAGTTAATGTTTGTATAAAAG
>CAMWLC010000030.1 GCA_947174995.1 uncultured Porphyromonadaceae bacterium | reverse complement strand
AGTTGTGTCGTGGGCTCGGAGATGTGTTTAAGCTACAGGGACTACGGGGGGCTCCGGCGGGGTCGGTTCGCCGTTGCGGGCCGGGGTCGTGAACCGCGTGGCGCCACCCGTGGTCATCACTCTGCTGCCGTTCACCATATAGTCCACATATCCGTAGGCCTCATATTCGGTTTCGGGCTGCAATCCGGTGAGGTCAACTATTATCTGTCCCCCATCGCCGAGTTGCCCGCTGAACTCCATCGTATTGTCACGGTCGCCGACGGGATAGACGTATGCTCCGCACCCGGTAATGGGGATTACAGGCGATAGATAGTAAGCCCGCAGTTGTGCCCAGCTGGCTGTCCATCCGCTGATGATCCAGGCCTCGCTGACCCGCGGGGAGTTGTCGGCCGAGGGGGGTTCGGGAGTACCTCCACCTTCGCGTCCGTCCTGGCTGAAGGAAACGAAACTTTCACCCCGGTCGCCACCGCGCGAGAAGCGCAATCCTCCCTGTCGGGATGATGTGTCGGGATTGGAGGCCACGGTGGCGCGTATCACGACAGGCTCCGCAGAGGGTTCGCCGGAAGTGCGGTCGAGCGACACCCAGTCACCGGCGGTGATAGCCGATACCGTCCAGGCCTCGCGGGGTGAGTAGACGGTGAACTCCACCACCGTCCCGGCGGCGGGAAGTGATTCGACATCAGGGGGCGTGGTGACGAAGAAAATCTCCGTGGATCCCTCCTGCGTGACGTTGAGACGTATCGGCGTGAAGGCTGAGGAGGGGCTGGAGAGGGTGACTTCGGCGGTGCGCACGGAGGTGCCGGGATTGGCCTCGATGCTCAGGCGGAAGGAGACGGCGGTCTCCGTCTCGCTGCCGGGGGCCGGAGTGAAGCCGTCGCCGGTCATTCCCTCGCCGGGAATGACGCTCACCCAGGGATGTGAGACGTTGACACTCCAGGCCTGGTTGGCGGTGACGGTGACGAGGGGTTGCGTGCCGGCGACCGTGCCGTAAGCTGAGATGACATCTCCGGCATAGTCCACGCGGATGCTCTGGCGGTCCTGCTCCACGCGGAAGGAGACGCTGCGTCCGGGGATATGGGTGCCGTCACTTTCGATGGCATATACTGTGACGTCACACGAGCGGACGTCCCCTCCGCGGTTGGGAGAGGTGTCAAGGGTAAAGGTGCCGTCGCCGATATGGCCGGTGTCGTCGGCAGGGGTGTCGCCGTAGACTATCTGGCACCAGGCACCTTCGCAGTCAGTGATCTCCACAGTCCATCGCGTGGTGCTGGTGACAGCGAAGGGGGTGGATGACTGCGCCGAACCTACGGCCAGAAGACCGTTCTCAAGGCCGGGAGCCGCCACGGAGAGGGAGATGTGGGATTCGCTGTCGGGATAGAGACCCGGCTCCACATTGTCGGAACATCCGACGGTGAGTCCTCCCGCGAGTGAAAGGAGCGCGCAGGCCGCGAGGGCCGGGCGTATATGTTTTGTCAGATTCATGTTGACAGGTTGAAAGTTATGATTGATTCAGGAGGTTATCAGAGATTGACGGAGAGGCCTACGCGGGCGCGGAATCCTCCACGTGTCATTCCGGCCAGGGTGCAGACACGGTCGATGTCACCTTTGTTGCCTACGGGGATGGCATACTCGGGGGTGACGAAGACGCCGAGGTGGGGCACGGGATGCCAGGCGAGGCGTGCTCCGACGGAGACGCAGTTGACGCTGAATCCGTTGCCCGCCTCCTCCTTGGCTATGAGACGCTGCTGCACGAAGCCCACCTGCGGGGTGAGGCCGAAGCGCTCGGCGAAGCGCAAGCCGTAGCCGAGGCGCACGCCCCATTCGTCGACGCGATAGGAGACGGCCTGGTCGAAGATATTGTCGGTCTCGTTATACCAGTTGACCTCGTCGGTGCGTCCGAGTCCGAGGGTGTAGGTGGCCGAGAGGTCGAAGCCGCTGACCATACCGCCGAGGGTGAAGGAGACGCCGGGACGCTGCGCTGCCGTGAAGGAGACGGCGGCGTAAGCCGTGGTGCGGGGCACATACTGGATTTTCCTCAGGGTCACGGTGTCGATGAGTGTCTCGCCGCGCGAGATGTGGAAGCGGCGCGTGACGGGTGTGTAGCCGCGGCGCGAGAAGGTCCATTCGTAGTTGGCCACGGGGAGCTGCATGTCACGCTCCGTGCTGATAAGGGTGTCGGCCTGGGTGACGGAGACGCCATGCTCGGGGTTGGTGATGAGGGTCAGGTAGCCGAGATGGGGCACAGGGGAGGTGGCCCGGACATGGGTCACCTGTCCGGGAACAACGGTGAAGTTGGTGGTGACAGGCTCGTGGTCGGCCTTGCGGGCCTCAATCACGTAGTCGCCCCCGCGCAGGTGGGCGTTATACTGCCCGATGCCTTCGCGGCGCCCCTGAAACCAAAGCTCGGCGCCCCCGTCGACGTTGACCACTACGTCGCCATACTTGAGGTTCTCGTCCTCCATGGGGAGGGAGAATTGCGCGGGCCCTTCGCGTTCCACTATGATGTCGTCATCGAAGAGGAGAGAGCCTAATTTGGCGCGCACGGCGTGGGTGCCGTAGGGAATATAGGTGGTGACAGGGCTGCGGCCGATGCTGTCGCTGTCAATCCATATCTCGGCGTTGCGGGCCGAGGCGGAGAGGGACACCTCCTTGCCCTCGGGGGAGAGGATCATGGAGTAGACCCTCCCCTCCTGGATGTCGGAGGGATAATAGAATGTGTAAGGGTCATACTTGGGATGGGAGATAGTCACCTTCTGCGAGGCACGGGGCACGTAAAGCCATACCTGGCCGGGACCGTGCTGCTCCTGGCCGGCGAAACCCTGACCGGAACCGCCGAAGGTAAGCTCCGAACTCGGCAGGGAGGTGTAGATCTTGATGAGGGCCGCCCGTCGGCCGTTGCGGTCACGCTTTTCGTAGGTGTTGCTCTGCGCATCCATGTCGTGGGGACGGGCCTCGAAATCACGGACAGCGAGTTTCTGCGCGGCTACAGGAAACGAACAACACAGCATGAGGGCAAGAAGCAATAGTTGATTGAATCGGTTCATGTTGCATTACCGGCAGGCCCCCGTGGCCGGTATTAGGTATTAGGTGTTGATAGAAAAAGCGCGGGAGCCATACCGTCTGTCCGTCCTACATTCTGAGGCCTTCGCAATGCCCATCACAGTCGGTCGGACAGACATGCAGAAGCCTCGCGCGCAATATGCAATTCGGCAAAGACGGGTTGTTAAACGCCGTTTCGACCGAATATATACATATCCACAAGGGCATCTACTGCTGTCTCATTCCTGACTGTGATTGAAATTTGCGAAGTTTCAGAATGTCAAGAAAGAGCGTCCAGTAAACGCTTTTCAAATATATAGGGGCAGTCCCGTCCCGCTCACCCCGACCGGGCTTCTGCAAAACGGTCTGCCGCGACAAAGATAATACAATTATCCCGAATCTGCAAATACTTTCCGCTTATTGTGTGTTACCACCTACAAAGGAGGCTGGAAGCCTCCTCTACTTACTGCTCCAGCGGTGCAGGCACTCGGGGCATACGTGGCCGCCGCGCTCGATGAGGAGGGGCGTCGCGCGGAAGCGATGTCCGGCGGCACACTGCCATTCGTCGTCGCCGAGACTGCGCAGCGGCAATCCGATTTCGGCATCCCCGGGGCGCAGACTGCTGTCCGCTCCGAAGGCCGCCTCCACCCTCGCTTCATTCGGTATCCCGAGAAAGGATTCCCCGGGATGCTTCTTCCACCACAGGGGACCGAGTCCACGCTTCGCCGCCACGGTGCCCATGAACGCGCGGATGGCAAAGGCCGGAGCCAGCGGCGCCAACCGGAAATACCACGGCAACGAGGCCGCCATGCGCTTGAAACACTCCTCTGCCGTCTCGCCGCTGCGGAAGTGCAACAGCTCCTCCAGACGGTCGGAGTCGGTGTACCATATCCCGTGGAAGTTGCGCAAGGCGAACCATTCCTTCCTGAAGGCCCGCTCGGGGGGCGGGCACCCCAGGGCGGCAAGCAGCCGCGCCTCGAAGTCACGGTTGGTCATGCGGTATGATTCCCCACCGCCGATGTTGTAGAAATCGTTCCAGAAGCTCTCGGGCACCTCATCGCGGCACACCCGCTCGAGCAGTCGCCCCGAGTCGAGGTCAGTCACCCACTCCAGCACTCCGCGCAGAGGAACATGAAAGGCTATGGGATCATCCGCCTTGAAGAGCAATCCGGGATGCAGGATACCCGTCTGCCTCAGCGACACCCACCGGCGCAACCCCGCCTCCACGAGCACCCTCTCCGCCTCGATTTTTGAGAGGGCGTATGCGTCAAATTTCGATGGAATCAGTCTGTCCCCCACCCCGCCTGTGTGGTCGGGAGGAAGACGGTCGCCATACTGCGAGACGCTCCCGATATACACCGTCTTCAGCTTCAGCGCAGGGTCGGCCTCCTCGCGTGCCTTCACCGCCCCGGCTATGAGCCGCATGGCCCCGACATTGACCTTCAGCGTCTGCTCCGGATGCCAGTCGGCCGCGGGAGAAACCATCCCCCCGACGTGAAGCACCACGTCGGCCTCCGCCACGCCCCGGCGTATGGACTCGGGGTCGAGCAAGTCACCCCATATCACTTTCACCCCCTTGGCAACGAAGGGAGCGAGTTTGGTTTCATTGCGTTTTCCGGGACGCGCAAGCACGGTCACGGCATATCGGCCCGCCTCGCGGGTCAGTTCGCCCAGTCCGGCCATTCCCATCACTCCGGTGGCCCCGGTCAGAAAAACTCGTCTCATATTCTGCAAAATTACGAAAAATTTCGTAATTTTGTCTTTATGAACACGAAATCCATTGCCGAAGGACCGGGAATACTGGTCAAAAACCTGATGACGGCTGCCGTGACGCCGCCCCCGGCCGGTTACGCTTCGCGCCTTGAATACTGGGTGCGCCACACGGGCATCGGAGAGCCGAAGTGCGCCCACGAGGTATGCGACCGCGCCGCCACGGAGGGGGCCATGGCCCGGCTCGCTTTCTCGATGGACAAAACAGTCTATATCTTTCCCGCGTGCGAGACTTGCGCGAGACGCACGGAAATGCTATATATCTCGGGGCCCATAATCCCCGTACCCTGATCCTCTTTCTTCCGGACCGGGCTTAAAAGTACAGTTAAAACTGCAATGAAAAAGATGCTATATCCAATCGGCGAACAGGATTTCCGCTCCTTGAGGGAGGGTGGATACGTGTATGTGGACAAGACAATGTTCATCCAAAAGCTCGTGGATTCAGGCACAAAATACTGTTTTCTCGCAAGGCCCCGCCGATTCGGAAAGAGCCTCTTCCTCTCCACCCTGAAGTATTTCTTCGAGGGACAACGCGAGCTGTTCAAGGGCCTGTATATAGACACGGTCAACCATGACTGGGAATCGCGGCCGGTGCTGTACCTTGACCTTAATTCCGACCGGTATGCGGAGCCGGGCAAACTGGACGGTGTGCTTGACAGGCTGCTCCGGGAGTGGGAAGAGAAGTATGCGGTGGAAGTGAAGGATTCGGATTTTGCCCAACGGTTCGCAACCGTGATCGCCAGGGCGCATGAAATGACGGGAAGACAGGTGGTGATACTCGTGGACGAATACGACAAACCTCTTGTGGGCAATCTCAATAAGGACCGCAATTTCGAGCATTACCGCTCACGTCTCGCCTCGCTATACTCCAATTTCAAAAGCGGTGCGGATCATATCCGGCTCGTATTTCTTACAGGAGTGAGCCGATTCAGTAAACTTAGCGTATTCTCCGACCTTAACAATCTCGAAGATATCACGTTTCTCGACGCATACTCCGACATCTGCGGAATAACCGAAAGAGAGCTTACAGATAATTTTCATCATGGTATCAGGGCTTTCGCGGATGCAAACGGTCTGAATGATGAAGAGGCCGTCGCCACGCTTAAGGATAATTATGACGGATACCGCTTCGCCTGGCGGGGAAGTGACATATACAATCCCTGGTCCGTGCTCAACTGTCTGAAACAAAGCGTTGTGGCCTACTATTGGAACGAGACGGGACTCCCTACGATAATCGCCGAATCTTTGAAGAGGGTCAATGCCGACCTCGAGAAGACCCTTGACACTTTCTGTTCGGACAAGGATCTCAAGGGATTCGATCTCCTGAATCCCAATCCCGCCGCGCTGCTGTATCAGACGGGATACCTCACTATAAAGCAGTATATACCGCGCCTCAAACGCTATCGTCTCGGGATACCGAACAAGGAGGTCCGGGCGGGGCTGCTTGACACGCTGTTGCCATATTATGTAAAGACCGGACGGACTACTCCCAACCAAGTGGTGTCAGACATAGCGATGTATTTCATGTCCGGGGAACCGGACATGGCCATGCAGGAGGTGCAGACATATTTCGCCGGTATCCCTTACGATCTGAAGATGGATAACGAGAACAATTTTCACAATGCTTTCTATATCCTTCTGGACCTGATCGGACTTGAGGCGAAGGCCGAGGCGCATACTTCCGACGGCCGCATCGATCTCCTGATAGAGACCGAGGATTTCATATATATTATCGAATTGAAATATGACCGGTCCGCCGAAGAGGCGCTCAGGCAAATCGAAGAGAAGCATTATGACCTGAAATTCCGGACCGATGGTCGCCGGATATTCCGTATCGGTGTCCGCTTCTCGTCAACTACACGCCGCATCGAAGACTGGCTCATCAAGCGATAAAATCAGATTCTTTTATTTCAGGGTGTAGATGAAGGTGGTGAGATCATCGAGGAAACGAGGGGAGATGGTCTCTTCAATTTCAGCGTATTCGGCTACCATACCGGTGCCGGCGTTCTGCATGAGATGGTTCAGGCCAGGATAGACGCGCACGTCGGCCCCGGGGGCGCATGCCCTCGCCGGAACTTCGTTGAGGGCCGGGGGCACCTGCATATCCTTCTCTCCGAAGACCAGCAGGGCCGGGCATTTGATTCCTTTCAGGTCATCCGCCGGATCATGGGACATGAACCACAGCAGCCATTCGTTGGCTTTGGGCGATTCAAGAGCCTTGCTGGCCATCTGTTCGGCCAGATACGGCTCCACGCCGCTGTTGATGAGGGCGAGTTTGTTCTGCCACAGCAGTATGTCGCGTCCCGCGACGGTGGGCCCCGCGATGGAGACTATGAAGTCGGGAGGTGTGGCTCCCGAGGCAAGCATATATGCTATCAGTCCCCCCTCGCTGTGGCCTACGATACCGATTTTGCCAAACCGGCCGTCACGGCGCATACGCTCGAGCACCACGCCGGCGTCCGATGCGAAATCTTCGGTCGTGGCCGTCTCCACCTCCCCCTTCGAGGCTCCGAATCCGCGGTCGTCATACCGGAAGGAGGCGATGCCGTGACGCGCCAGATGATCGGCGATGACAGCGAAGGGACGGTGCTCGAACAACTCCTCGTCACGGTTCTGCAGCCCGCTCCCGCTCACGAGTATCACCAGCGGCACCCCGGGGGCGGCATTTTCCGGCAGCGTCAGCGTGCCGGAGAGTTCGGAGCCTCCGGCTTCGTTGACCACCGTTATCTCCTCCTCCGTGTATGGGAAGGGGGGCTGCGGAGTCTGAGGACGCACGCGGGGAGTGACACCACGCGTCAGGGTTAGGGGTATCGGGAGGAGTCCCTGACGGAAGATGCCGCGCATCTCGTCGCCCGTCACCTTGCCGCCATATTTCAGGAAGAGTGAGGGCACGCTGAGCGAAATGGAATCAGTGTCTTTATAAAGGGTCTCGCATGGGATTCCGAAGGCACCCTGGTCGGGAGAATCGAGAGTGATCTCCTCCCCCACGTGGAGCACGAGCTTCAGCGAGTGACCGCCTACATTGAGTTTGCCGCTCCAGTCGCCATCCACGGGGGAGGCGGCGAACAAACTTGATACACATACAAATGCAAGCGACATAATCGTCAAAAATCTTTTCATCATCATTTCCATGGTTTCAGTTCATACAGGTGCTTTATATCATGAATGGCCGCCCACCTCAGGGGAGCATACCGGCGATAGCGTCGGAGGTGAGGAGGGCGTAGACACGATGGCCGTCGGGGGTGAGCGAGGGATCGGGGAGGGAAAAGAGTTCACCCACGAGGTGCTCCATCTCGCCCTCGGCAAGGCGGCGTCCCCCCTTGATGGCGGCGGCGCGGGCCATGAGCAGCGCGGCGCGGGAAAGCATTGACTCGGCGGGGGCGCCATCGGCTCCGTAGTCGGCGCTGAACTCGCACACCGAGTCGAGTATCCTCATCACCACATCCTTCGGGTCGGCCCCCTTGAGCATCCCGGGCACGGCCGTGATGCGCCACAGGCGCTCCTCGTCATACTCCAGCTCGAACCCGAGACGGGAGAGGTCGGCGGTGACGGCGGCGAGGGCCGCCTGACGCGCTGCATCAAGCTCTATGCTCTCGGGAAACATCACCCGTTGCGACACACCCTCCTGGCGCGAGAGCTCGC
Source organism: uncultured Porphyromonadaceae bacterium (assembly GCA_947174995.1). Lineage (GTDB taxonomy): Bacteria > Bacteroidota > Bacteroidia > Bacteroidales > Muribaculaceae > Lepagella. The sequence goes on along the minus strand of CAMWLC010000030.1, from coordinate 22,463 downwards.
GCATACAGTTTTCATAAAGCACTTTCACATGCGCCCGGTGCTGGTCGATGACCACTACCCCCTCCCGTGTGACGGTAATTATATATTTCAGGCCCGATTGCAGGCACAGGGCCGGCAGGGAAGCATCTTCCTCGGGCAAGAGCGGCTCGGGAGCCGGAGGAGCGGGAGCGCCCTCTGACTGCTGCTGCATGAAGTCGCGGTAGAGGTTTTCCCAGCCGCGTGCGGCAGGACGCTCCTTGCGTCGGCTCGGCTCATACACCTGCCCGGGCATCCCCCGTGGGGTCTCGAAGACATCGGGCTGGGTGAAGGGATTGTAGTCGGCGGAAATATCGAGAGCCGGGGCATCGGGCGACTCCCCGGGATGAAGAGGGGCCACCGGCACCACATCAGTGTCGAAATCTATCGAGGGGACGGCGGCATACTTCCCGAGGGCCGCCTTCACGGCAGCCACGAGGATGGGCCATATCTGCTGCTCGTATTCAAACTTGATCTCGTTTTTCGTGGGATGGATGTTGACGTCGATGGTGGAGGGGTCCACGCTGAACTTCAGGAAATAGCAGGGCTGCGTGTCGGCGGCGATAAGGCCCTCGAAACATGACATCACGGCCTTGTGGAAGTAGGGATGGCGCATGTTGCGCCCGTTGACTATGAGAAACTGGAGGGGATTGCGGCGCCGCGCGAACTCGGGCCGCGACACGAACCCTTCGATGCGTATGAGCGACGTGTCGACATTGACGGGCACGAGCTGCATGTTGAGGTTGTTTTTCCAGATGTCGTGTATGCGTTGCTTGAGAGTGGTGGCCCGCAGGTCGATGCGCCGGCTGCCGGTGTCGATCGACATCCGGATGTGATTGTTGACCAGGGCCAGACGTTCGAACTCGCGCATGAGGTTGGAGAGCTCCACGCTGTCGCTCTTGAGAAACTTGCGCCGGGCCGGGACGTTGAAGAAGAGGTCACGTACGGACATGCTCGTGCCGCGCATGTGGGCGCAGGGTTCCTGCGTCTCCACGCGTGAGCCGCGTATCACCAGGCGCGTGCCCGCCGTCCCCTCCTCCCCCGTGCCGGTGAGCACCTCCACTTCGGAGATGGCGCATATCGAGGGGAGAGCCTCCCCCCGGAAACCCATCGTGGAGAGGGAGAAGAGATCGGCGGCATCGGAGATCTTGGAGGTGGCATGGCGCTCGAAGGCCATGCGGGCATCCGTCTCGCTCATGCCGCAGCCGTTGTCGGTGACCTGCAGAAGCGTGCGCCCAGCATCCTTCACAAAGACGCGAATCTCCGTGGCGCCGGCATCCACGGCGTTCTCCACCAGCTCCTTCAGCACCGAGGCGGGACGCTGGATCACCTCTCCCGCCGCTATCTGGTTGGCCACTGAATCCGGCAGCAGCCGTATTACGTCCGTCTTCAAATCCTGTTACTGATCGTTTACACTGTTTTCCATGAAATATTCCTCCAGTTCATCGGATATCTCGCCGAAATCGTCGCCCCACTTCAGCTTCCCCTCCTCATCCTCCTCGCGGCGGGGACGGATGGCCTCCAGCCACTGGAAGTTCCGGAGGAATTTCTGGTCGTTCTTCACGAGGAAGAGGGGCGTGACCGTGCCCGACACCTGGGGCCAGAGCTTGATGCGCTCTATCTCTCCCTCGTCCATGGTGATGATGAGGGAATCCCCCTGCGCATTGACCAGGCGGTTGAAGGTGGAATCCTCCTCCTGGGGGAGGAATACCGTCTCCACGTTGCGGCTCACCTCAAGGCGGCGCAACGCCCTGTCGGCAAGCCACGCCTGCATCTTCTTTCCGGTGAGCTGGTTGAAAAAGTCCTCCTCTATGTGCTCGGCCATCATCCCCCCCTCCGGGAGGTCGGCGCGGTCAGCCGTGGAGTCGTTGAGATGCACGGCTATCAGGGGGCCGTTGACCTGCCTCTCCCCGCTCCACACCACCGGGCGACCATACAGCCACACCATCGAGTCACGCTCCATATACACCATCGAATCGACGGCCACGCCCTGGGCCTCGGTGTTGAAGAACCGTGCCCTCGGGTAGGCCTTGGCATAATGCCACTCGCGTATCACCACGCTGTCAAGCTCCTCCTCCGCAGGGATGGAATCGGGGAGCATGACCCTCCCGGGACGGATCGTGTCGGGGAGCGTGAGGATGCGGGAATAGATGGTGTCGGCACGCAGGAAGAAGGGCTCGGGGCGGCTGTATTCCGTCAGCAGCGGATACACCGTGGCGAAGGCCTCGCGCGTGGAGTCGTTGTAATACCCCTCGTAACCGGTGATGATGACCTTGCGTGCGGTGTCGTTGATTTCCATCAGTCCGCGCCGGGCGGGGTCGGAAAAGCCGAATACGCGGCTCACGCGGGTGCGCCGGTCATACACTATCGAGTCGCCCGTCAGGGTGGTGACGCGCCCGAGGCTGTCGCGGTGAAACACCGTGGAGCGCGAGGTCAGCTCCAGACTGTCGTTGGCCGTGTTATACCATCCCGAGGAGGTGACTATCGAGTCATTTCGCCCGAAGATACGCGTGGGGGTCTCGATGCGGGCTATGTGGGTGTCGGTGTTGTAGCGCAGACGCTCGGAATAGAGACGGTAGTCATCCTTACGGTTGACAAGAGCAACGTCGTATTCAAAGAAGGCGTCATGCGTGCGCGGGGAGTATTCGCCGTATATGCTGCTCAGGGTGTTGACGTCATCGCGGAGCAGACCTCCGGTGTTGTAGTTTCCCACCTCCGTAGCTACATCGTAATAGAGGGTGTCGGTCTCGAGCTCCCCGCGTGAGTCGCGCAGCGTGACCTTCTGACAGGAGGGACCCCGGAAGAGGCGTGCGAACCGGCGCGAACCGTCGTAATAGAGCTTGTCGGCAAGCACGGTGAGGGTGTCTCCCTGCACCATGCGCACATGGCCGAAGGCATCCATGGAGTTGCGCTCGGGATAGTAGTAGGCCGAGTCGCAGAACATCCACATGGCCCCCTGGCGAAATCTCACGTCACCCTTCACTATCTGGCGCTCCACGGTGTCGGAGCCGTGACGGTAGAGGGAATCGGCCTGTTCCAGAAAGACCTTGTCGGGGCGGTAACGGTTGGCGGAGGGAATCGTGGGCTTGGCCGGAGCCGTGGGCTTGGGGCGCGTGTATTCCTGCTCGCGCTTCGCTACGGAACGCCGCTGCTTCTGCTGCTGGGCACGCACGGCAAGGTCGGCCCCCGCGACGAGCAACGCCACAGCCAGGAGCCACACCACCATCCTCCCTGTGAGGTCACTTCTTGATCCAGCCCTCATACTTGAAGTCGCAGTTCTCCCACCCCTCTTCAATCTTGATGTATGTATCCTTGATCTTCTTCTCGATCCATTCGGTGATCATCTCCTGGCGGCGATGATTCTCATACATCTGCTTGATCATGTTGTAGTCTTCCGTCAGGGTGGCGCGATGGCCGGGGATGCGCTCCGTGAGACGCACGATCACGGCCACGTCGCGGTTCTTGGTCTGGTCCTTCATGACGAAGGCCTGCGAGAGGTCGCCCACGTTCATGGTCTCGATGCGGCGGGCCACCTCGGCGGGGAGGTCCTGCATCTCGAAGCGGCTGGAGCCGGTCTTGGGATTGACCATGATGCCGCGGTTGTTGCGCGAATCCTTGTCCTGCGACACTATCCGGGCGGCCTCGTCAAAGGAGAAAGTGCCCCCGACGATCTCCTTGCGCAGGGAGTCGAGACGGTGCACGGCCAGGTCAAGGTCAGCTGACGATACTTTCGGACGCAGAAGGATATGGCGCACGTTGACCTGTTCCCCCCTTTTCTCGATGAGCTGGATGATGTGATAGCCATATTCGGTCTCCACTATGCGCGACACACGGTCGGGGTCCGAGAGGTTAAATGCTACGTTGGAGAACTCGGGCACGAAGTCTGCACGGCTGTGAAAACCGAGTTCGCCCCCCTGCATGGCCGAGCCATCCTCGGAATACATGATGGCGAGTGTGGAGAAGGGAATCTCGCCGCGGTTGACGCGGTCGGCGTAGTCGCGCAGACGGGCCTTGACATCCTCTATCTCCTGCTTGGGCACCGTGGGGTTGAGCTGGATGATCTGCGCCTCCACCTGCATCGGGACGTAGGGGATGCTGTCTTCGGGGAGGGTCGAGAAATATTTCTTGACCTCGTTAGGGGTGGCCTTCACCCCCTTGGTGATGTTGCTCTGCACCTGCTCGGTGATGTAATTGTTGCGCATCACCTCCAGGAGCTGCTCGCGCAGGGCCGGGAATGACTTGCGGAAATACTGCTCCACCTTTTCTCGGCTGCCAAGATTCGACACAAAGAACTCCAGACGGCGGTCGACAGAGCTCTGCACCTGGTTTTCCGGGGCCTCGATGGTGTCGAGACGCGCCTGGTGGAGGAAGAGCTTCTCCACGGCTATCTGCTCGGGGAGCGTGCAGTAAGGGTCGCCGGCGAGGGGTGTGCCCTCGGTGCGCATCTGCTGATACAGTTCCTCGACATCGGAGCGGAATATTGGCTGATCTCCTACGATCCACACCACTTCGTCGATGGCGTTGCGCTTGGGAGCGGCCACGGCGCAGAGGGTGGCCGCCACGGCAGTGCCGATTATGATGTTTCTGATGGTCTTCACGGGTTGGGGGGATTAGGGGTTAGGGGTTAGGGGTGAGAGGTCGGAGGTCAGCTTCCTTCGCGGGGCACAAGCCTGAAGGGAAGGGCCTCCTCGGCCTCGGGAAATATCTTGAGTTCGCCGTCGCGGGCGCGGCGACGGGCCTGCTCGAAGGTCATGTCGCGGCGGTGCTGGGCGAGGGTGCGGCGGTCGAGACGGGCGGCTATTCGCGGGGCGGCATACTCGTATGGCAGCGGGTTGCCCGGGGCGAGATAGTCGCTGACGTGGAGCAGGATAGTCCATGAGCCGGAGGTCAGCTCCATGTCCGCCGGGACGCTCTGCATGGCTACGGCCGCCCCGGGCTCGAGTCCCACCACGCTCTCCGAGAGGTCGAGCACATCCACCCATCTGTCGGCGAAATACTCGTAGCCTCCGGCCTCCCCCATCAGCTCGGACTCGATACGGTCTATGCTCACCTCGCTACACTCCCGCATCCATAGGCGGGCGTTGTCAAGCCTCGGGGATGATGAGGGGAGCCTTATCACCACACCCTTCACCAAGGGGCGCTCGGCTATCATGGCGGAGCGGTGTGAGTCATACCAGGCGCGGACGCTGTCCTCGGGCACTCCTCCGCCGTAGGTGTCGGCGGCGCGCCGCCGGTAGGTGTCCACGAGCAGTCCGAGCCGGTAGTCGGCGGCGAGGCTGTTGATGCGGCGCATATCCTCCTCGGGGAGATTGTCGGCCGCCAGAGACTCAAGGAGCCTCACGGTGAGCCAGTCGTTGATGGCCACGCGGCGGGCGGCTATGCTGTCGTCGCCGGTGAGTCCGACGGGCACCATACGCGCCAAATCGTCGTCGCGCAGGGTGTCCGTGCCCAAAATCACGAGCACACCCTCCTGAGGCGCCTCCTCTGCCGCATGGCCGACGCACGAGACGGCAGCCGCCGCCGGGCAGAGGAAAAGGGCAAGATGCAAAAAACACCGCAAGGACGCGCTCAGGCGCGTCCTCGGGTGATACTGTCTGGGTGTGTGCCCGGGAGGGTTCATTTCACTTTCTTAAGCACCTTTTTGTCTACCGTCACCGGATAGCGGGCCTTGAGTTCCTCGACCCACAGGTTTTCCAGTTCGGTCTGGTAGTCGCTGGTCACCAGGCCGCGAACGTCGTTGACCTCTTCGGGGAGGGTGAGCACCTTGGGATCGTAGAGGAAATAGGTGGTCATGGATGCCGCGGCGGGCTTCACGGGAGCCGCGCCGAAGACGATGTTGTCCACCATCGGGTTCTGGCCCTCCTCCACGAGCACGCGGTCGATTGTGATGTTCTTTCCGAACTCCTTGCGCATGGTGCTCACGATAGTGTCACCCCCGAGAGAGGGGAGCCTGAGACGGGCCGCCTCGGCCACGGAGTCGTTGAGGGCCTGGACGAGATACCCCTTCACGTGAGGTTTCTTCCACTGATAGTCCTGGCGGTGGGCCTTGAAGAAGCGGTCGAGACCCTCGGTGTCGCGCGAGGCCTTGTCCCACACCTTGGCGACGCTCACCTCGTAAAGGAGGCTGCCGTCGCGATACTCGCGCATGAGGTTGCGATAGTCGGGTTCGTTGGCCTCGAGCCAGTCATATTCTGTCTCCATGAGCTGACGGTTGAGGTATGCCTCGGCGTTGCCCTCGATTCTCTCCAGGGCCTCCTCTCCGGCGGGGAGGTGGAGCTGACGCACGCCCTGCACCATCTGCGAGGCCGTGAGGGGACGCTTGCCGATGCGGGCTATCTCCACGCCGGCGAGTTCGCCGTCGCGGCAGGCGTCGTAGAAGGCGCTGTCAAGCTCGCCGGCGGCAGTGACCCAGTCGTTGAGTTTCTTGATGCCGGCCTTGCTGACGGATCCCTTGTGCTTCTTGGCGAGACGCGCCCAGTTGTGCTTCTGCACCATGCCGGAGCGCTCGTCCTGCGGGTTGGAGAGGCGCTGGAGCACCTCGGGCTTGAGTTCGGCGAGGGTCGGGGCAGCCTTGGCGTCGAGCTTGCGGATGATGTGCCATCCGTACTGCGAGCGCACAGGCTCCGAGATCTCTCCCACTTCGAGAGCGAAGGCGGCCGAGTCGAAGGGGGCCACCATCATGCCGGCTCCAAACCAGGGGAGCTGCCCCCCCTGACGGGCGCTACCCTTGTCGTCGCTCAGGGCGCGGGCCATATCCTCGAAACGGGCAGGATTGGAGCGGGCCTCGCGGCACACGCTGTCAGCCCAGGCCTTTGCAGCCGCATCCTCGGCTGCGGAGGCGCCGGGAGCCACCATCTTCATGATATGCTGCGTGAGCACCTGTCCGCGTGCCGGACGGCGGCGTCCCCCCTTTATGATATGGTATCCGGCGGGGCTCTCCACCACTTCCGACACCGCGCCCTCGGGCGTAGAGAATCCCACGACCTCGAAGGAGTAAGGGAGACGGCCGGCGGTGACGAATCCGAGGTTGCCCCCGTTCATGGCCACGCTGCGGTCCTGGGAGAAGGCGCGGGCCATCTCCTCGAAATCACGACCCTCCCCCACGAGGATGGCGCGTATGCTGTCGATGCGCTGCCGCTGGGCCGCGTTGGCCATCCGGTCAGGGCTCTTCATGAGCATGATATGGGAGAGTTCCACCTCCCGGCGCGAGCGGTCGTAGGCCTCCTGCACGAAATTCAGCAGATAGGCCGAGTCCGCCATGAAGGGAGCGGCCAGGTCGCGGCGGTACTGCTCCATCTCCCGACGGAAGGAGGCCGTGGTATCGACGCCGGCCGCAAGGGCGTCGGCCACTTTGAGCTTGTAGACCTTGAACATCTCGGCATACTCCTCAAGGGGCTGCTCGCTGACCTGCTGCTGAGTATTCTTGTGGTAGAGATACTCGAATTCCGACTTGGGCACGTCAATGCCGCCCACCGTCATGAGGACGGGGTCTTTGGCGGCCCATGCCAGGGCACACGCCGACACGGCGGCCGCGGCCATGATTTTATTCTTCATGAGTGTCTTTTGGTAGTTGTTTTCTGAAAAAACGCGGATTTCCGCAAAAAATTATCCGCGTAGGGGTCAGTTGCCGAGTTCCGACATGAATTTAATCCTCACCAGGCGTATCTCCTCCTCGCTGTAGGCATCGCCCAGCTCGGCGATGGCGGCGTCGAGGTCATCCTCCTCGGTGTCGCGGAAATAGTCCATCACCTCCTCCACGTCGTCGGGCTCCATGATGTCCAGCAGGTAATAGTCGATGTTGATTTTGTGGCCCGCGTCCACGATCGATTCGAGTTCGTCAAGGAGGTCGCAAAACTCCATTCCCTTCGAGTCGGCAAGCTCCTCGAGGTCGATCTTGCGGTCGATGCTGCGCACCAGGTCGAGCTTCACGGTGTAGCTCGTCGAGAGGGTACGCACGCGGAAGTCCTCGGGACGCACGATCTCGTTCTCCTCCACATGGCGGCGTATCACGTCCAGGAACTCCTTGCCGTATCTCTCGGCTTTCCCCTTGCCCACGCCCGGGACGTTACACAGCTCCTCCACCGTGACGGGATACGTCGTGGCCATGGCTTCGAGCGAGGGGTCCTGGAAGATGACATACGGCGGCAGGTCGAGGGTGCGGGCCAGCTGGCGGCGCATGTCCTTAAGGATGCTGAAGAGCTCCATGTCGGCGGCCCCGCTGCCGCTGCCGCGCACCTGCGGCTCATTTTCCAACTCGTTGAAGTCATTGTCTTCCGTCACCTTGAAGGATACGGGTGAGTTCAGATACTTGCGCCCCTTGGCTGTGGCGTGGAGTATTCCGTAGTTTTCAATGTCGCGGCTGAGATAGCCGGCGATGACGGCCTGGCGCACTACGGAGGCCAGGAACCGGTCGTCGCAATCGGGCGTAGAGCCGAACACGTCCAGCCTGTCGTGATGGTTGGCCTTGATCTCGTCGGTCTTGCGGCCCACCATGATCTGGATGACGTATTCCGGCTTGAAATTCTCTTTTACAGCCATCACCGTTTCGATGAGGGCGCAAAGTTGGTCTTTTGCTTCCACTTTTGTCTTAGGATTTAAGCAATTGTCACAATTACCGCACTCCTCGCGGTCATAATCTTCTCCGAAATAATTCAGCAGAATCCTGCGCCGGCACACCGAGGACTCGGCGTAGCTCGCCGCCTCGGCCAGGAGCTGGCGCGAAATCTCCTGCTCCTCCGGCTTCTTGGTCTGGATGAGCTTTTCGAGCTTCACCAGGTCCTTGCGGGTGAAGAAGGTGATACACCTTCCCTCGCCGCCGTCACGTCCGGCACGCCCCGTCTCCTGGTAATAACCCTCGAGACTCTTGGGTATGTCGTAATGTATCACGTATCTCACATCGGGCTTGTCTATCCCCATGCCGAAGGCTATGGTGGCCACGATGACGTCTATCTTCTCGTGAAGGAAGGCGTCCTGGTTCTCGCTCCTGACCGGGCCCTCCATGCCGGCATGATAGGCCAGGGCCTTGATACCGTTGATTTTCAGCAGCTCGGCCATCTCCTCCACTTTCTTGCGCGAGAGGCAGTAGACGATTCCCGATTTGCCGGGATTGGCCTTGATGAAGCGGATGATGTCGGCGTCGACATGCTTCGTCTTGGGACGCACCTCATAATAGAGATTGGGGCGGTTGAAGCTGCTGTGAAACTGCTGCGCTCCCCGTATTCCGAGACTCTTCATGATGTCGTGCTGCACCTTGGGCGTGGCCGTGGCGGTGAGGGCTATCACGGGCCTCACCCCTATCTGGCGGATGCGCGGGCGGATGTGGCGGTAGTCGGGCCGGAAGTCATGCCCCCACTCCGAGATGCAGTGGGCTTCGTCCACGGCATAGAAGCTGACCTTGACCTTCTTGAGAAAACGCACGTTCTCCTCCTTGGCGAGCGATTCGGGAGCCACATACAGCAGTTTGGTGCGTCCCTCCATCACATCCCTCTTCACCTCGTCGGCGGCAGTGCGGGTGAGCGAGGAGTTGAGGAAATGGGCCACGCTGTTGTCACAGCAGTGCTGGCGCAGGGCGTCCACCTGATTCTTCATCAGCGCGATGAGGGGAGAAATGACGACGGCCGTCCCCTCGGCCATGAGGGCCGGGAGCTGATAGCAGAGCGACTTGCCCCCGCCGGTGGGCATGAGCACGAACACATCGCGCCCGTCGAGCAGCGCCTCTATCACTGCAAGCTGGTTGCCTTTGAATTTCTCAAATCCGAAATGTCGCCTCAGGGCGTCGTGTATCTGCTGAATGTCCGCCATAGTTGGGATGATGTGAGATGTTACACAAAATTAAGCATTTTTCTCCAATTCCTCAAACATTTCTTATGCTCCACAACAGTTTTTTCACTCTCCCGGCCCCTCCCTCATCATCTTTACCCGATTTTGAGTATTGGCCGCATTGATTTTTTCGGCTAACTTTGCGGCCATGATTGTCTCCCCAATTCTGAAGAATGAAATGATCGACAAGACTTCGGGCTATCATCCGGCCCACACGATGCGCCAGCTCATACGCGACAACGCGCTTCTCCTCCCGGCTATCAGCCGCTTCGACATAGCTTTCGGGTTCGGCGACCATCCCATCGGGACGGTGTGCCGCGACAACGGTGTGGACACCCATACGTTTCTGAGTGTCTGCAACCTCCTGAGCGGCTATCAGTACACCTCATCCGATATTTCCCTCCCCTCGCTGATGGGTTATCTCAAGCGGGCCCATTCCTCGTTTCTCGACGTGGCCCTCCCTCGCATACGCCATCACCTCATCGAGGCCATCAATTATTCCGACACCGACGAGGTGGCGCTGCTGCTGATACGCTTTTTCGATGATTACGTGGTGGAGGTGAAGCGCCACATGGACCATGAGAACGAGGTGATCTTCCGCTACGTTGAGTCGCTCCTCGAAGGAGAGACAAGGGATGATTTCTCCATCGGCAGCTTCTCCGTAAACCACGGGCCGATGGCCGCCAAGCTCAACGAGCTGAAGGATATTTTCATCTACCATTACAAGCAGAGGGAGAACGCCCGTCTGTCGGCTGCCCTGTTCGACATCATCACGTGCGAGAGGGACATGATGTCGCATTTCGAGGTGGAGACGAAGCTATTCATTCCGGCCGTGGAGAGGCTTGAGCGCACGCTGCGCGCCGGGCGCGGACAGTGTGAGGCTCAGGACGAGGCGGACGGCGAGGGCGCTGCCGCCGGAGCCACACTCAGCGGGCGCGAGAAGGACATAGTGTGCGGCATAGCGCGGGGCAAGGCCAACAAGGAGATAGCCGACGAGCTCTGCATCTCGGTGCACACCGTGGCCACACACCGCCGCAACATAGCCGCCAAACTCGGCATCCACTCCCCCGCCGGCCTGGCCATATATGCCATCATCAACCACCTGGTAAGCCTCGACGACGTCACCCCGATATAAGAGAGATATAGAGTCAAAAAAATAACTGAGGAGTAGAGGTCAGGTACCTCTACTCCTCAGTTATTTTTTTGACCGCTGATTCAGTCTTTGAGCTCGACCATGCCGAAACGGGCGTCGCGCAGTTTGGATTTCACGTAGTCGGCGGTGACGGTAAATTCCTTCTCGCCGCTCGAGGGCACTTCATACATGGCGTCGACCATGACGGTCTCCACAATGGAGCGGAGTCCGCGGGCCCCGAGCTTGTACTCTATCGCCTTGTCGACTATCGTGTCAAGGGCGTCGTCGGAAAACTCCAGTTTCACGCCGTCGATGTCGAAGAGTTTCTTATACTGGCGCGTGATGGCGTTGCGCGGCTCCGTGAGTATGCGCCGTAACGCGTCGCGGTCGAGAGGCTCCAGGCTCGTGAGCACCGGAAGACGACCGATAATCTCCGGAATCAGGCCGAAAGACTTCAGGTCCTGCGGCATGACATAGCGCATCAGGTTCTCGCGCTGCTCCTTCTTGGTGGAGGAGTCATGACCGTATCCCACCACGTGGGTGTTGAGACGCGAGGCTATCTTGCGCTCGATGCCGTCGAAGGCTCCCCCGCAGATGAAGAGGATGTTCTTGGTGTCCACCGGGATGAGCTTCTGCTCCGGGTGCTTGCGGCCTCCGTTGGGGGGCACGAGCACCGTGGAGCCTTCGAGAAGCTTGAGCAGACCCTGCTGCACTCCCTCGCCGCTGACGTCGCGCGTGATGGAGGGATTGTCGCTCTTGCGTGCGATCTTGTCGATCTCATCAATGAAGACGATGCCTCTCTCGGCCTTCTCCACGTCGTAGTCGCAGGCCTGGAGCAGTCGCGTCAGCAGACTCTCGATGTCCTCGCCCACATATCCCGCCTCGGTCAGCACCGTGGCGTCGACGATGGTGAAGGGCACGTCGAGCAACTTGGCTATAGTCTTGGCCAGCAGGGTCTTGCCCGTGCCGGTGGGCCCCACCATTATGATGTTGCTCTTCTCTATCTCCACATCATCGGTGTCGGCCTTAAGGATGTCGTCGGGCTTTTTTGACGCCGATGCGCTACGGGCCGCCTTCTCCTTGGCCTCCTCCATGCGGGCGATGCGCTTGTAGTGGTTATAGACAGCCACCGACAGATACTTCTTGGCCTCCTCCTGGCCGATGATATAGTTGTCAAGGAATTCCTTGATTTCCTTCGGCTTGGGAATCTCGTGCTTGCTTGCCTTGCGACCACGCGAACGGGAGGCCATCTCCGTGTCGCGGGCCTGGTCGATGTAGGAGATGCAGTCCGTGCAGAGCGTCAGCCCGTCAAGCACCTTGACCACCGGGGTCTCGGGAGAATCGGGGCGCCCGCACATCATGCAGTTGCCGTTGTTGTTACGTCTGTTTGCCATTACTTGCTCTCTTTTCTGCTGTTGACCAGGATGCGGTCGATCATGCCGTATTCCTTGGCCTCGGAAGCGATCATCCAGTAGTCGCGGTCGGAATCGGCCTCGACTTTCTCGAAGGGCTGTCCGGAATGGTCGGAAATAATACGGTAGAGCTCCTCCTTGAGCTTGAGTATCTCGCGGGCAGTGATCTCGATGTCGCTCGCCTGACCCTGTATGCCACCCATGGGCTGGTGTATCATCACGCGGCTGTGAGGCAGGGCGAAACGTTTCCCCTTCTCTCCGGCCACGAGCAGCACGGCGGCCATCGAGGCGGCCATGCCCGTGCAGATGGTCGAGACGTCGGAGTTGACATACTGCATGGTGTCATATATCCCCAGGCCGGCATACACCGAACCCCCGGGAGAGTTGATGTAGAGGGCGATGTCCTTGTCGGGATCCACCGAGTCAAGATAGAGCAGCTGCGCCTGGATGATGTTGGCGCTCTGGTCGCTCACCTGGGTGCCGAGGAAGATGATACGGTCCATCATGAGGCGCGAGAATACGTCCATCTGGGTGACGTTGAGCTGGCGCTCCTCAAGGATATAGGGGTTCATGTAGTCGGCGGCGGGGGTCACGATGCCGCTTGCGGCAGCCTGGGCGCCGGTATATTTCGCATACCCGTCAAGGGTATTGCCGCTCATCCCGAGATGATTTACGGCAAAATTTCTAAAATCGTTCTTCATATTATATTTATAATATTCCTTTGACACGTAATGTTCAAACGGCGTGCCAAAAATGCGTGTTTGCCCGCAGCCGGGTCTCGGCTGCGGGCAAACACTGGATATTTTTGTCTGTCGCGGGCCGGATTACTCGGCTGCGGCGGGGGCGAAGAGGGCGTTGAACTCCTCTACGGTGACATCCTTCTCGTCGGTGCTGACGGCGTTGCGGATGGCGTCATAGAGATTGATGTCCACTGCCTGGCTCACGAGCTGGTTGTGGAAGCGCTTGTCGGCCATGATCTCGCCGGCATATTTCTCGAGCACCTCGGTGGGTACGCTTGCCATGCCGTACTGCGCGAACTGCTGCTGGGCCAGGGCTACGGCGAGGTTCCTGAGATCCTCCTCCGTCACCTTCACCTCAAGCTGACGGGCCACGGCGTCGCGCACCAGCTCCCACTCGAACTGGGGAAGCATGGCGGCATACTGCTCGTCGATGTTCTCGTCGGTGAGGGATTCGTTCTGCTGCTTGAGATACTCCTTGAGCACCTCGTCCGGGAGCTGGAGCTTGCCGACGGCCTTTTGGATGGCATCCTTGGCATCGATGCTGAAGCGGTAGTTGCTGTCGCGGGTGAGGCCTTCGCGGATCACGTCGCGCAGAGCCTTGTCATACTCCTCCTCATCGTGTACCTTATCGGGACCGAATACGGCATTGTAGAACTCCTCGCCATGCTCGGCGGGCTTGAGCACGATGATCTCCTTCACGTCAAAGCGGAAGTCGCCGTGATGGGCGGCCGTGTCAGCCTTGTCGATGTGGAGCATGGAGGCAAGCTCGGTCTCGTTGCCCTCGCAGGTGGCGGCGGGATTGAAAGTGAAGCTGTCGCCCACCTTCTTGCCCATGAAGACATTCTTCTGGTCCTCGCTCTTGAAATACTCGGGAGCGACGATGCCGTCCTCCACCACGATACCCTCGGCTTTGGGCTGACCCTCGGCGTCAAGTTCGGTGATGACACCCTTCACGAGAGCCGTGGCATCCACTTCCTCTCCCGGTTCCTGCTTGCCGAAGCGGCGGCGCAGAGCCTTGTCCTGGGTGTCAACCATCTCGTCGGAAATCTGTATCTGATAGTAGGGGATGTGCATCTCCTTGTTGACATGCGTGTCAAACTCGGGGGCGAGACCCAGCTTGAAGGTAAACGTGAAGTCCTTGCCGTTGATGTCGAACTCCTCGTTCTTCACGGCCACGGGGTTGCCGAGCACGGGGAGGTTCTGCTCCTTGATATAGTCAGAGAGTGCGTTGGCCACGACATTGTTGATGGCGTCATATTTGACGGCCTGGCCATATTTTTTCTGAAGAAGGCCGGCGGGCACGTGGCCGGGACGGAAACCGGGCTCGGCGTGCTTCTTGCCGATCTCTTTGAGCTGCTTCTTCACTTCGTCCGCGTAATCGTTCTCATCGATGGTGATGACCACCTGGCCATTCACATCGTCAAGTTTTTCGTAATTTACGTTCATTTCTATTTTTTCTTTTTACTGTGCAAATTTAGTCATTTTATCCCGTTCCGCCAAGAAATCGGAAGATTTTATGCTCCGTAGAAGCGGCTGAACACCTTCACCGTGTCGAGATGGTCGCTGACTCCGGCCGTTTCACGCGCCGAGTGCATGGCCCAGATGGCACACCCCATATCGACGCCGCGCAGGGGGAGCTGCCCCGTCAGGATGTTGCCTAAGGTGCTTCCTCCCGCCACGTCGGAGTGGTTGACGAAACTCTGGCATTTCACTCCGGCTTCCTCGCAGAGCCTGCGGAATACGGCCGCGCTCTGCGCGTCCGTCATATACTTGCAGTTGGCGTTGATCTTGATGACGGGTCCTCCGCCGATGACGGGATGGTTGGTGGGGTCGTATTTCTCGTTATAGTTTGGATGCCAGGCGTGGGCGTCGTCGGCGGAGATCATGAAACTCCGCGCCACTGCCCGGTGTAGCTCCTCGCCCGGGGCTCCGATGCGCTCCATGACGGAGCGGAACCAGGGGGAATGGGCCCCCTGCTTGGTGCCGCTCCCCGTCTCCTCGTTGTCAAACACGCCCATGATGCGCGTGCACTCCGTGACGGCATCCTTCATGCCGAGCAGGGCCTCGAGAGAGGCGAAGGCCATCGAAAGGTCATCTATCCGCCCGCTCTGGAAATACTCTCCGGCTGCTCCGACAATACCCGCTTTCTCGCAGGGATAGAGGCAAAGTTCATAGTCCAGGATGTCGGAGTGGTCGACGCAGAGTTCATCGGCAATAAGGCTCTTCACAAAGCCTCCGTGCCGCTTCATCTCCTCAAGCTCCGCGTCGCTGAAATACCCTACCACCGGCTTCATGTCCTTCTGCACGCTCAGGGGATTCCCCTCGTTGACGGCGCGGTTGAAGTGAAAGGCTATATGAGGGATGGTTGCGACGGGGCGCTTCACATCCACGAGGCGCTCCTCCGGAGCGAAGGGATCTGCGGTGCGCAGCATCACGCGTCCGGCCACCGACAGGGGGCGGTCAAACCATGTGTAGAGTATGCCTCCGCCATATTTCTCGACGTTGAGGCTCACCACTCCCCCGTCGCCGATGATCTCGGCGTTAGGCTTTATCTTGAAGCAGGGGCTGTCGCTGTGAGAGGTGATGATGCGGAAACCCGCCTCGGCGGGTGAGGCCGTGCCGCAGATGAAGGCGGCTATGGCCGAGGAGTTCTTGGTGGTGTAATATTTTCCGCCGGGGGTGAGCTGCCAGCTCTCCTCCTCGTTCAGCCGGACGAATCCGGCATTTTCAAGTTCGCGGCTGATGGTGTCCACTGCCTGGAAGCAGCTTGGTGAAGCGTCGAGCCAGTCGAGCAGACGCTTGATGTTATCTTTGCTCATGGTAAGTATGCAGGTTCTTATAGTTCTAAGGTGTCGGTATTGCGGTTCAGGAATATCTTATGGCGTTGAGGGGACGCATGACGTTGCAGAGGGTCTGCGCCCAATAGTTCTCGAAGTTCTCCTTGCAGACGCGAAACGCCCCTTCTATACCCTCTCCTTCGGTGTCCTTCACCACGCAGATAAAGTTATAGAGAGGCTGGAAAATATCGGCGAGGCCCTCGGCTACGGAGGCTCCGATAGGGGTGTCGGAATATTTCATATCCTCCTCGAAGGTTTCGAGATAGGTGTCATGCTCACCCATAAGTCTCTCCACACTGCGGCGCACCGATTCATACAGGTCCTCGTCCACATAGTCGGAATAATACTCATCCTCCTCTCCGAGACTCACGTCCGCGCCGGCGGGGATGTCGCTGAATTCCCAGTAGATCCTGGGCAGCAGGCCAAGCATCTCGGCCACAAACTCCTCCCGTTCATATTCGGCTCCCCTTTCGAGGGCCTGGCAGTATCGGGTGCAGAGGGCCGTCACCGCCAGCATACGGCCCCTTGATTCGCTGTTTTCCATTGCTTTTCAATCAATTTTGATAAATACTCGGCTGATTCACAGGCGCTCCAGTCTGCGCCGGGCCTCGTCGCCGTATTTGGCCTCGAAATCGCGGCGAGTGCGCTTCCATCGGTTGTGGCTCCAGAGCCAGTACGGGGGCTGCCGCCGGATGCTCCGCGCCAGCAGGTCATAATACATCTGGCTCAGTGCGAAGGTCGGCATCGACTTCGGAGCGTCCGTCATGCGCTCATAGCGGCAGACATAATGTCCGCGCTTCTCCCGGCGGATGTCGCAGTAGAACACCGCCGCGTCAAACATCCTCGCTATCCTCTCGGCCCCCGTGTAGGTGGGGGTTTCGGGATGGTTGAGGAAATCCGCGAAATAATGAATCCCCTCCAGTATGGGGGCTTGGTCCGATATGAAACCCACGATGAAGGGTTCCCCGGCACGGCGCCAACCTCTCAACACCCCCAACGTGTCGGCCATCGGGATTGACACTGCGCCGCATCTTCCGCGGATGGCGAGGAAGGCCTCGTCGAAGGCCCGGTTTTCGAGAGGGTGGTAGATCTGCCCGAAACGCACGCTCTTTCCGGCATCCGAGGTGTGGCTGTGGTGCAAGGGTATGGAGCTTATCCACTCCCAGTTGCAGTAATGACCCAGATAAAGCACCACGTCGCGCCCCTGCCGCAGACATGAGTCCACCTCCTCCACATTCTCAAACCGCATCCTCCTGCCGAGAACTTTACGGCTCATCCCCCCCAGGCGCAGCGTCTCCACGAAATAGTCGCCGAGGAAGCGGTAAAACTGCCTCTCTATGCCTCTGCGCTCCGCAAGGTTCTTTTCCGGGAAGGAGCTGTCGATATTGCGGCGTATCACCCCGCGGCGATACCCGATCACTCTTCCGGCCATGAAGGTCAGGATGTCAGCCAGGCCATAGAGCATCCATAACGGCAATGACCCCACTCCCCTGAACAGGGCGTGGAGCGCTTTTCCGCCAAGGCTCATCTTTCCCGCTCCCATTATTTCCCGGCTGCCTTCTTTCTCTTCGTTTCGGGCTTTCGCACCGAGAAGCCGAACCTCCCTATGGCGGCCCCTAATTCATGATAGAACCCGTGGCTGTAAGCCATCAGACGCGCCTTCTCCAAAGAGAACGACCCGGTCTCGGGGTCGAGATAGCGTGCGTCGGCACGCACTCCAAGTATCTCGGCCAGAAACATGGTGTGGCTCCCCAGGGGAATGACCGTCTTGACACGGCACTCCAGACTGAGGGGGGACTCGGCGATGGTGGGCGAGGCCACCTTTTCCCCCGGCAGAGGGGTTAGCCCCGTCTCCTTCCATTTGTCGTAGTCACGCGTGGAGCGCACGCCCGCCCAGTCTGTGGCACGCGCCATGGCAGCCGTGGTCAGATTGATGGTAAACTCCATATTGCGCTCTATCAGAGGATAGCACGCCCGCTCGGGCCGCACGGATATGTAGCACATCGCCGGGTCGGTGCAGGTGATTCCGGTCCACGCCACGGTGAGCATCGACCACTCCTCCGGCGAGGCTCCGCAACTCACCAGCACGGCCGGCAGCGGATATATCATCGTGCCCGCAGGCCACGACAGTTTCTCTATTTCTTCCATAAGGACAATCCTTTGTCAACGGATGGTGTATTCAATCCGCTAAGTTACAAAAAAATCGCGAGGCGCACAAATTACGCTGCATCTCAGACGGTAAAACACGGTGAAGGTCCGGATACTCGGAGCATGCGGACCTTCACCGTGTTTATGTCAATTCTGTGTCTGCGTCAATTCTCGCCGGGCTCTCAGGCCACGCCGAGATCCTTGAGGATGGCGTCGATATGGGCCTCGGCCTTCTTGACAGTGGCCTCGTAGTCGGACTTGTCACCCATCTCCTCGCGCACCTCAACATAGAACTTGATCTTGGGCTCCGTGCCGGAGGGACGGATGGACACCTTGTCGCCCGCCTCGGTGAAGAACTGAAGCACGTTGCTCGTGGTCGGGAACTCCAGCTTCGTCACGCTGCCGTCCTTCAGGTCGCGGCAGTTGAGGTCGGCGTAGTCCTTCACGCAGGTCAGGGGGCTGCCTCCGAGAGACTTGGGAGGATTGGCGCGGAAATTCTTCATCATCTCCACGATCTCCTCGGCACCGGTCTTGCCCGGACGCACCACGCTCACGCCTCTCTCTCTCGAGAAACCATACTCGGCGTAGATGTCGATGAGCAGCTCGTAGAGGTTCATACCCTTCTCGGCAGCCCATGCGGCTATCTCACACATCAGCGATATGGCCGATACGGAATCCTTGTCGCGGCAGAAGGTCTCGGCCAGGAAGCCGTAGCTCTCCTCGCCGCCGCCGAGATAGCGGCCCGTGGCCTCCATGTTGCGCATCACGTCGGCGATCCACTTGAAGCCGGTGTAGCAGTCGAAGCACTTGATGTTGTTCTTGTCGGCTATGCGCTTGATGGTCTCGGTGGTCACGATGGTCTTCACGCAATACTCGTTGCCCTTGATGCGGCCCAGCTCCACGTTGCGGGTGATGAGGTAGTAGAGGAAGATCATCACGATCTGGTTGCCGTTGACGAGCTGATAGTTGCCCTCCTTGTCGCGAACCACCAGACCGATGCGGTCAGCATCCGGGTCGGAAGCGAGCACGAGGTCGGCGCCCACCTCCTTGGCCTTGGCGATACCCATGGCCATGGCCTCGGGATTCTCGGGATTGGGAGAAACCACCGTCGGGAAGTCGCCGCTCTGCACATCCTGCTCGGGGACGTGGATGATGTTCTTGAAACCCCACTTGGCCAGCGAGTCATACATCAGCATCGAACCCGTGCCGTGGATCGGGGTGTAGACGATCTTCATGTCGGCCTGCGCCTTGATGGCCTCCGGGCTGAGGCTGAGACCGTGAATGTCGTTGAGATACTGCTCGTCTATATCCTTGCCGATGATCTGGATGAGATCCTTGTTGGGTGTGAACTTGATCTGGTCCACGGAAGTGATGGCGTTCACGTATGCGATGGTCTCCACATCGTGTGGGGCGATCATCTGTGCGCCGTCGCTCCAGTAAGCCTTGTAGCCGTTATATTCCTTGGGGTTGTGGCTTGCAGTCACCATGACGCCGCTCTGGCATCCCAGCTTGCGGATGGCGTAAGACACCTCGGGGGTCGGGCGGCAGGCGTCGAAGAGATACACCTTGATGCCGTTGGCCGAGAAAATGTCGGCCGCCAGCTCGGCAAACTCGCGCGAATGATTGCGCACGTCATGGCCGATAGCCACGCTGATCTGCGGCTCGCCCTTGAACACGGTGTTGAGGTAGTTGGCCAGACCCTGCGTGGCCATACCCACGGTGTAGCGGTTCATGCGGTTGGTGCCGGCTCCCATGATGCCGCGCAGACCGCCGGTGCCAAACTCCAGATCCTTGTAGAAAGCCTCGATCAGGCCCGTGGGATCTTCGGCCTCGAGAAGGGCCTTCACTTCATTACGGGTGGCCTCGTCATACTCCGCGCCGAGCCACTTCTCCGCACGCGCCTTGACGGTATTGAGCAATTCCTGATTTGTCTCCATTTGATTGTATCTTAAATTTGGTATATAATTAATATCTTAAATCTGGTATTTTGATTATATCTTAAACTTGGTATGATTGATTTCCAGTTAAAAACGTAGGGACATCGCGTGCGATGTCTTCGCCCACCCCCAATATATTTCCAACTCTATAAATAATATATTTCCACCCCTAATAATAAAAACACCAATCAAACGAAAAAGTATTGACCACCCGCAATAAAAATATTCAAAACTCCCACCCCTCCCAATAAAATTATCCGATTCAAAGCCGGTTTTCCGGGATTTTTACTAATTTTGCACTCTATATTCCCCGCTGCCCCGCAGACGGACCTAATACCCCGAATCATGATACTCTCAATGACCGGCTTCGGCCGCGGAACGGCCTCCTCGGCCCGAAAGAAAATAACGGTGGACCTGAAATCACTCAACTCCAAACAGTTCGACCTGATGATGCGCATTCCCTCCGCCATGCGTGAGATGGAAGTAGAGGTGCGCAACACCCTCGCCCTCCTCATGCAGCGCGGCAAGGCCGATGCCGTCGTGGCGGTCGAATCTCTCGTCGGTGAGGCTCCGGCGCGCATAAATCTCGAGGCGTTGCGCAACTACAAGGGGCAGGTGGAGGAGATGTCGGCCGAGCTGGGCATACCCCTCCCCTCCGACTGGTATCACGTATTGTTGCGGATGCCCGAGGCCACCCGCTGCGAGACGCCGGGATATGACGACACCGATTTCGAGGCCCTGCGCCTCGCCGTGAAAGAGGCCGCAGACGCCCTGGCTGACTCCCGCCTCAGGGAGGGACGCCGCCTCTATGCCTTCTTCATCGAGAAAATCGAGGCTATCACGACCCTGCTCGACAGCGTCGAACCATACGAGGAGGAGCGCGTGCCCGCAGTGCGCGTCCGTCTCGAAGAACAGCTCTCGCGCCTCGACTCCATCGAATATGACCGGGGACGCCTCGAACAGGAGCTCATCTTCTATATCGAAAAACTCGATGTCACCGAAGAGAAACTGCGTCTCCGCAGCCATCTAAACTATTTCATGGAGACAATGGGACCCGAAGATGAGATCCCCGTCTCCGGCCAGGGAAAGAAACTGGGCTTCATAGCCCAGGAAATGGGCCGCGAGATCAACACCCTCGGCTCCAAAGCCAACCATGCCGAAATCCAGCGCATAGTGGTCATGATGAAAGATGAACTCGAGCAGATCAAGGAGCAAGTCCTCAACGTCCTCTAAAAATCACCCACTGCCCACTAAACACTAAACACTGCCCACTAAACACTGAACACTAAACACTGAACACTAAACACTGAACACTGAACACTGAACTCTAAACACTAAAAAACTGACCACTGCTCACCAATGTCTGAAGGCAAAATAATAATCCTGTCGGCTCCCTCGGGCACGGGAAAATCCACTATCATCTCTAAACTCATGACGCGCCCCGAACTGCGCCTCAAGTTTTCCGTCTCCGCCACATCCCGCGCCCCCCGCGGAGAGGAGGTGCACGGACGCGAATACTATTTTCTCACCCCCGAGGAGTTTGGCCGCAAGGTCGAGGCCGGAGAGTTCGTGGAGTGGGAAGAGGTATACGCCGGCACCCGCTACGGCACACTCCGCTCCGAGATAGAACGCATCACCTCGCAGGGTTCCAACGTTATCATGGACATCGATGTGAAGGGAGGACTCAACGTGAAGAAAATCTTCGGTCCCCGCGCCCTCTCCATCTTCATTCTCCCCCCCTCCCACGAAGAGCTGGAACGCCGTCTGCGCGGCCGCGGCACCGACTCCGAGGAGACAATCCTGAAGCGGCTCGCCAAGGCCGATTTCGAACTCGGATTCGCCCCGCAGTTCGACACCCGCGTCGTCAACGGCGACCTGGAGACCGCCACACAGCAGACCGCCGACCTCATCACCGATTTCATAAAAGAATCATAAGCCCCCGATGCCCTCCCCGCAGCGCACCATAGCGGTCTACGGCGGCAGTTTCGACCCCGTCCACACCGGCCACACCATGATAGCATCCCAAGTGGCCTCACTTCCGGGTGTGGACGAAGTGTGGCTTATGGTGAGTCCGGAGAATCCCTTCAAACAGGGTCGCAGGATGGCTCCTGAAGCCCGTCGCCTCGAAATGGCGAGACTCGCCGTGGCAGACCTCGATAACGTGGAGGTGTCCGACTTCGAGTTCTCGCTCCCCCGCCCCTCATACACCTACAATACCCTGCGGGCACTGCGAGACGCATACCCGGACTGTACGTTCAGGATAATAATAGGGGCCGACAACTGGCGTGACTTCGCGGCGTGGCGCAGCGGCCGGGAAATAGCCTCGGAGTTCGGAGTCATCGTCTATCCCCGACCCGACACCCCCATCCCTGCGGATAACATATAACCAAAATACGCATCCGACGAATAAAGATGTTGAGATG
>CAMWLC010000029.1 GCA_947174995.1 uncultured Porphyromonadaceae bacterium | reverse complement strand
ACACCTCTCTATTCGTCGGCAGCGTCTGATGTGTATAAAGAGACAGCTCCCCCCTCGACCCCGCACCGCCGACTCCGGGAAAACAGGAGGCCGACAATCCACGGGAGGCCGAGGAGGCACACGACCTTGACGACTCACTCCCTGCCAATTCAGGGCAACCCGAAAAATCAGTCGTGGCAGCGGCTGCGGAGGCAGCCGTGGCAGATTCCCTGTCGTCCCGCAGTAATCCCGTGTCCGGAGGCAAGGTATACTTCACTCCCGCGAAGCAAACCGGGCAGGACAAGGTGTCGATAGGATTCATTGCATCATGCAAGTCAGACGGCACCGGACAATCCTACCAGTCACATATTCCTCCGATTGACGATGGTCTCGAGAATCCCGGGGAGCCGGACCGTGAAACACCGATGCGCCTCTCACACAGCCAACCGATACGGTTCGGCATCACGGCGGAGTATAGGCTGAATGACCGGTTGAGTATCGAAACGGGGGTGACATACACAAAACTTCGGTCGGAAGGACACGAGAAATTGCTGTTCTCCACCGTGGATTTTTACCGTGACCTCCACTATATCGGCATACCGCTCAATCTGAAATGGAGGGCCTGGAGCTGGAAGTTCTGCGACCTTTATCTTTCAGCCGGGGCAATGGGCGAGAAATGCGTATGCAACCATACCGTCATGACCTCTTCCTATCCTTGGTGGGAGGGCACGCTCTCGCCCGAACTTACCGTGAAGCCATTTCAATGGACAGTGAGTCTGAGCGGCGGCGTCCAGTTGCGGCCATGGCGTCATATTGCCCTGTTTGCCGAGCCGGGACTCGAATATCGCTTCAGCGACGGCTCAGACCTCAGCACCTTCTATTCCGAGCATCCTTTCGGCTTCAACCTCAAAATCGGTGTCCGCTTCATCCTGTCCAGATAATCCCGTGCCTCGTCCCCCGAGAGGAGATGTCTGATTTTTTTCAAGATGATGCAAGGTTTCACCTTATCGTGGATTTAGAGTGCAGTATTGGAAATCATTCAAAGAAATCTTACAAAATACCTGACCATTATGAAAAAATGTATCTGCCTGGGCATAGCCCTCATGAGTTTGTTCGCCACCGGTTGCAGCAGCGACGCGCCGGAGAACCCCGTGCCCGAACCCACGGTCAAGCCGGAGATCCGCCCCGAATGGAAGGGGCGCCCGCTCAGTGAAGTCGCTCCCCGCAATGTCGGGAAGGCCAACGGGTTCGCCATAAATCTTTTCAAGACCCTCTTCGAGGATAACAGCTCCAACCTCTGCATCTCCCCGGCGAGCGTGTTCATGAACCTTGCCATGCTTGCCAATGGCGACAGCGGGGAGGGACGCGACGAGATAACACGTATGCTCGGCTACGGCACGGGCGAGGAGGCTCTCGAAGACCTCAACATCTACTGCAACGCGCTGCTGACGGAAGTGCCCCGCACGCAAGACGCCACAGGCTTCACCATCTCCAATTCCCTCTGGCATGACCCGGAGGTGCAGATCAACCCCTCGTTCTCCTGGATACTCTCGGACGCATATTCGGCTTCGGTCTTTCCGGTGAGCCTGCGCACCGAGTCAGGAATGAGAGCGCTCAACGATTTCGTGGGGGGAAAGACGGCGGGGCTGATTCCCGAATTTCTGAAGCAACCGCTGCAATGCTCGGTGACGCTCCTCAACACCGTATGGTTCAAGGGGTGTTGGGAAAAGCCCTTCGACGAACGTTTCACACTTCCCGGCACATTCACCAATCTCGACGGCTCCCCCTCCGAGGCTGACTTCATGTCTATGGAGGATGTGATGGATTATGCCGAAGTGGGAAACATCCGCGCCGTGCGACTCCCGTACAAGGGGGATCGCTTCACGATGACGGTGATGCTCCCCTCGGCGGGAAGCGATTTCCGGACAATGCTTCACTCCCTCACGCCGGAGACCTTCACGAAAATCAACGAGGAACTCTCGATGCAGAATATTTATCTGGCACTTCCCCGCTTCGAGGGAGAACTGAGCATCGAGCTTCTTGACGCGCTGGAGAGCATGGGGCTGCACCACGGAACCAGCACGGGATACAACAGCATATCCGATGCTCTCTATCCCCTGGTCTTCTTCAAGCATGCCGTCAAGATCATAGTTGACGAGAAGGGCACCGAGGCGGCTGCCGCCAGCGCGGCGGGGATGGAAAACGGCGTGACACCCGTGATGATATGCAATTCCCCCTTCATGTACGTGATACGCGATAACCTTTCGGACACGGTGCTGTTCATGGGAGCCGTGACGGGATTCTGAAATCATAAAAATGGAGCGCCCATGCTGATGGGCGCTCCATTTTTGTTTTTTCAGCGGCGGGGTCCGCGGTCGCCGCCTTCGCGGCGGGGGCGGTCATCGCGGCGCGGACGGTCGCCGTCACGGCGCGGTCCGCGGTCGCCGCGCTCGGGTCGCGGCCCACGATCGGGACGCGGTCCGCGGGGACGCTCCTCGCGCTCCACATATCCTTCGGGCTTTTCGGTCAGGACACGTGTGGAGAGACGGTATTTACCGGTCTTCTTGTCGATCTCGATAAGTTTCACCTTCAGTTTGTCGCCCTCCTTGAGGCCGCTCTCCTCCATGGAGCCGAGACGCTCCCATGAAATCTCGCTGATGTGGAGCAGGCCGTCGCGTCCGGGCATGAACTCCACAAACGCGCCGAAGTCAAGTATGGAGCGCACAGTGCCCTCATACACCTCACCCTCCTCGGGCTGGGCCACGATGGCCTTGATCTTGGCCAAGGCGGCGTCGATGCTTGCCTTGTCCTTGGAGGCGATCTCCACGCGACCGATGCCGAGCTTCTCATCCTCATCGATGGAGATCACGGAGCCGGTCTCCTCCTGGATGCCCTGTATCACCTTGCCCTGCGGGCCGATGACGGCACCGATCATCTCCTTGGGTATCTCGATAGTCACCAGACGCGGCACGTGGGGCTTGTAGTCCTCGCGGGCCTCGGGGATGGTACGGTCGATGATGCCCAGGATATGGAGGCGTCCCTCGCGGGCCTGGTCGAGGGCGCGCTCGAGCACCTCGTAGCTCAGACCGTCACACTTGATGTCCATCTGGGTGGCGGTGATGCCCTTGGTGGTGCCGGTCACCTTGAAGTCCATGTCGCCCAAATGGTCCTCGTCGCCGAGGATGTCGGAGAGCACGGCATATTTCACGTTGCCCGGGTCGGAGATCAGACCCATCGCCACGCCGGCCACGGGACGCTTCATCTTCACGCCGGCGTCAAGCAGGGCGAGGGTGCCGCCGCAGACAGTGGCCATGGAGGAGGAGCCGTTTGACTCCAGGATGTCGCTGACGATGCGGCAGGTGTAGGGGAAGCCGTCGGGGAACATGCGCTTCAGGGCGCGGTGAGCCAGGTTGCCGTGGCCGATCTCGCGGCGTCCCACGCCGCGCTGCGGACGGGCCTCGCCGGTGGAGAAGGGGGGAAAGTTGTAGTGAAGCAGGAAGCGCTCCTTGCTCTGGTTGAGCACGTCATCGATGATTTTCTCGTCGAGGGTGGTGCCGAGAGTGGCGGTCACCAAGGCCTGGGTCTCGCCACGGGTGAAGATGGCGGCGCCGTGGGGGCCGGGCAGATAGTCCACTTCACACCAGATGGGACGGATCTCGGTGGTCTTGCGGCCGTCCAGGCGGATGCCCTCGTCGAGCACGCAGCGGCGCATGGCCTCCTTCTCCACATCGTGGTAATAGCGCTTCACCATGGCGACGCGCTGGTCTTCGTTATAGAGGGCGAGTTGCTCCTCGGTCATTTCGGGGAGCGAGTCGATATATTCATCGCGGATGGCCTTGAAGCTCTCGGCACGCCAGTGCTTGTCGGCGCTTCCGGCCTTGGCTATGGCGTAGGCCTTGTCGTAGCATTTCTCGCGGACATCGGCGCGGAGAGCCTCGTCATTGACTTCGTGGCAATATTCGCGCTTCACCTCCTTGCCGGCCTCCTTCATGAGCTCCATCTGCACCTGGCAGTGCACCTTGATGGCGTCGTGGGCCACTTTCAGGGCCTCGAGAAGCTCGGCCTCGGAGACCTCGTTCATCTCGCCCTCCACCATCATGATGTTGTCGTAGGTGGCTCCGACCATCAGCTCTATGTCGCTGCGCTCGATCTGGTCAAATGTGGGGTTGATGACCCACTCTCCGTCCACACGCGCCACACGCACTTCGGAGATGGGACCGTTGAAGGGGATGTCGCTCACCGCGAGGGCGGCGGAAGCGGCGATGCCGGCCAGGGCGTCGGGGGCATCGTTCTCGTCGGCTGAGTAAAGGGTGACGTTGACAAACGTTTCTGCGTGGTAGTTGTCAGGGAAAAGGGGACGCAGCACACGGTCCACCAGGCGCGAGGTCAGAATCTCGTAGTCGCTCGCGCGGCCTTCGCGCTTCAGGAAGCCACCGGGGTAGCGTCCGATGGAGGCGTATTTTTCCTTGTATTCCACGGTCAGGGGCATGAAGTCCACGCCCTCGTTGGCCTCGGCGGCCGAGCATACCGTGGCGAGAAGCATGGTGTTGCCCATGCGCACCTCCACTGCGCCATCGGCCTGCTTGGCAAGTTTGCCTGTCTCGATGGTGATGGTGCGTCCGTCACCGAGGTCGATGGTCTTTTTGATTGGATGTAACATAAAATTTCCTTATCGTTTTTTCTTCGCTTGTTGTTCGCTGTGCAAAATTGTTGCAAAGTTACTAAATTTATTTCACTTGCGGGCTATCGGCACACCCCTTTTTAAGCTAATTTCGTGCCACTTTTGCTCCCTACGGCTCCGCAAATCAAAAAAAATTACTAATTTCGCACCTGCAAGGGGTCCGAGACCCCCTGCGCACCGGTTTTACAGAAACTATTTCACAACTCCCGACACTCATGAAATCCTTTGCTTCATACCTGCGTCCGGCAGCGCTTATCGGTCCGGTAATTTTCCTGGCGGCATCCTGCGGCTCGCCGCAATACAGAATCTCCGGAGAAATCTCCGGCGGGGCCGACCGCACGGTGCGCCTCGAACGCGCCGATTATGTCGGCGAGTGGATCACACTCGACTCCACCCGCACCGATTCGAGGGGAGCCTTCACCTTCACGGGGGAGGCCCCGGCGGCTCCGGAAATCTACCGCCTGGTGATGGATGGCCGCTACATCTACCTTCCCGTGGATTCCACGGAGACCGTCACCGTAAAGGCGGATGCGGCCAATTTCGGCTCATCCTACACCCTCTCCGGCTCTCCCGAGGCCGAGACCCTCGCCTCTTTCGAGCGCGAGCTCAGTCTCTTCGCCCCGCACTCCGCGAAGCCCGATTCGGCTGCGGCGTTCAAGCGTCGCGTCTTCGCCAGATACCTCCATGACGCACGCGGAAGCGTTACGTCTTACTATATCCTGACCAAGACCCTCGACGGGAAACCCCTCTTCGACCCCTCCGACGGTGCGGACTACGGCTACTTCACCGCCGTGGCCACGGCTTTCCGCGAGTTCCGCCCCTCCGATCCCCGCACCCCCATGCTCGAGGAGACGGCCATGAAGGCCTTGCGGGAGCGCAATGCCGGCAAGGGGAGCCGCCGCGTGGTGGAGGCCCCCGAGACAGGACATATCGAAATCTCCCTCCCCGACGAGACGGGCGCATCCGTGACCCTCTCCTCCCTGCTCGCCAAGGGGCGCCCTGTCATTTTGGCTTTCACAGCCCTCTCGGATCCCGCCTCTCCTGACGAGAACCGCGTGCTCAATACCCTGAGGGGAAATGCAGAAATCTACATGGTGGGGCTGGATGCCGACATCCATGCCTGGCGTGAGGCGGCCAAGAATCTCCCGTGGGTGACTGTATATGACACCGAGGGGTCGGCAAGAGCCGCCTCGGCCTACAACGTCTCCGCCGCGCCGGCCTATTATGTGTTTGACGCAGCGGGCAATCTCAAGTCACGCCACTCCTCAGCCTCCTCCATCAAGCTCTGATTCAGAATTCCACATCATTCCCCCATGCGATTCCACAGATTCTCACGCCTGTCGGCGCTCCTCACCATGACGACAGCCGCAGCCTTATCCTCGCAGGGTGCCCTGCGCCTTGCCAACGGCCTGGAGTTCACTCCCATAGGCACTCTACTCCTCGACGGGGCCATCTACGCCTCCCCACAGAAAGAATATTTCGGCGACGGTGCGGCCATACCCGAGGTGCGCATAGGCAGCGTAGTGAAATATGACCGATGGTCGGCAAAAATCGAAATAGGCACGGCCTACAACAAAGTGGCCCTGCGCGACCTCTACTTCCAGTATGATTTCTCCGACAGCGACCTGATCCGCCTCGGGGCGCAGGTGCACCATTTCGGCTACATGAACTCCACGGCAGCCTGCAACCGCACCACGATGATCGAGACCGTCAACAATTCCGTATTCAATTCCGCACACATCATCGGGGTGCAGTATTTCCACACCGATAAGCATATATACGGCACGGCCTGCGCATACGTGGAGCCGGACGCCACGGCCATGGTGATAGGCGAGGGGGGGCTCAAGAAGATGGGATTCGGACTTAGGGGACGCCTGGCCTGGCATCCCTGGGCTGAGGAGGGAAAGATGCTCCAGATCGGCATGAGCGGAGACTTCACCACCCCGCAGCACGACCGCTCGGAGGGAACCCACGAGAAATTCACGTATTCGGCCAACTTCCCCACGAAGGTAGACCAGGTGAAGGCCATCGGCGTGACCGTGGACCGCGCCCGGACACGCTGGCAGTTCACGCCCGAGCTGATGGCCGCCTACGGACGCGCAGGGCTGGAGTCGCAGTATTATTTCTCGCAGGTCAACCGTCTTGACGGTCTTCCGGCGTTTCGCGCATACGGCGCCTACGTCACGCTGCGCGGCATCGCCATAGGCAAGGACTACACCTATTCCCGCTCCTTAGGAGGGATAGCCACTCCGGCGCCCAAGACGCTCGAACTGGTGGCCTCCTACAACTACACCTGCCTCTCGGATGCCTCCGCCTCCCTCTACGGCGGACGCCTGAGCGACCTCTCCGTAAATGCCAACTATTACATCAACCGCTGGATGACGGCGCGTCTGCGCTACGGCTACACGTGGATCCACGACCGCACGGCCGAGGGTCCCGACCGCCTCGGTGCCCTCCAGGCCCGTCTCCAGATAATCTTCTGACCTCCCGAAAAGAAATGGAAGACTGGAAATCGAAACTCGCCGCCTTGGGAGGCACCCTCCCGCAAGGAGACGCCGACACGGCTCCGGAGTCAGCTCCGGCTGCCCCGGACATACAGAAAGAGCCCCTGCACATCATAATGGAGCGCAAGGGGCGCGCCGGAAAGACAGCCACCATCATAGAGGGTTTCACCTGCGATGACACGGAGGTGGCCGAGGTGGCCCGCAAACTCCGGGCTCATCTCGGCACCGGGGGAAGCTCCAGGGGAGGAGAGATACTTCTTCAGGGAGACAGGCGCGAAGGGGCTGCCGCCATGCTCCGCTCCCTCGGATACAGGGTGAAGCCATGCTGACCCTCCAACGCGCTTCCGCAGGGTCGGGAAAAACATATACGCTGGCCAAGAAATTCCTTTGGTTTCTCCTGACTGTCAAGCCCGAGGGTAAGAAACGCCGTCTCCGCTCCGGACGCGAACTGGCCGACGCCGCCTCACACATCCTGGCCGTGACCTTCACCAACAAAGCCACCAACGAGATGAAGCAGCGCATTGTCGACAAACTGGCCGCGCTTGCCGGAGCCTGCGCCCCGGACCGGGACCCGCTGAGGGCCGACTACATGAAGGAGTTCTGCGAGACACTCGGCGTTACGCCTCAGCAGGTGTCAGAGGCGGCTTCGGCGGCCCTCAACGCGCTGCTCAATGACTACGGCGACTTCCATGTCTCGACCATAGACTCTTTTTTCCAGACGGTGCTGCGCACCTTCGCCTACGAGACGGAACTCAACGACGCTTACGCCGTGGAAATCGACAGCAAGTATGTGGCCCGCATGGGTATGGATGCGATGCTTGATGAAATCGACGGCCCGGAGCCGACGGAGGAGACGGCATACTGGATAGAGTTCATCATGTCGCGTGCCGTGGAGGCGGGTAAGAACTGGAATGTGTTCCAGCGCCGCCAGGCCGCCGGATCGATCTACCGTCAGCTGGTAAGCGTGGTGGAACGCATGGAGAAGGAGGACTTCAAGATAAAGCGTGCGGCCCTTGACGCCTGGTTTGACGCCCACCCCGATTTCCGCAGGGTATATGCCGATCTCGAGCAGCGCTTCGAGACTCCCGTGCGCGAAGCCCACGCCCGGATGCAGGAGGCAGCGAGGAGCGTGGCCCGCCTCTTCCCGGAACATGGCGCCGACATCACAGTCCACGCCCACAGGTATCTGGCCGGACACGTCTCCAAGACCCTGGCCGTGGCCTGGGACGGTCCGCAGGGAGGCGCGTATGATTTCAAGCCCATCGACATCACGAAGAGTTCACTGCTGAAGGTCAAGAAGACCGAGTATCCGCACCTGAAGGGGAGCCCGCTCGAGGAGTCGCTACTCCGTGAGGTCGGGTCCATGTACGAGGCCCGGCAGCGGTGGATGGACCTCCTTACTCAAGGCGATACGGGGCTCTGGATAATATACCGCCGCACTCTCCCCTATCTCGGGCTGCTCCGCTCCGTGAGAAGACATATCAGGGAGTTTCTGGAAGACAACAACACCGTTGAACTGGGCGAGACCAACTCCCTGCTGCGCCGCATCATAGGGCCTGACGACACCCCCTTCGTCTACGAGCGTCTCGGCACACGCCTCAATCATTTCCTCATCGACGAGTTTCAGGACACCTCGCGCCTTCAATGGGAAAACCTCTATCCTCTCCTGGCCGAAAGCGAGGCGCGGGGCCACGACAACCTCATCATAGGCGACGCCAAGCAGAGCATCTACCGCTTCCGTAACGCCGACCCCTCGCTCATCACGTCGGTCGTGCCGGAGGCCTTCCCGGGACATGAGGCCGCCGGGATGTCGGCGGCAGACAACACCAACTGGCGCTCCGCCCTGCGTATTGTCAGATTCAACAATTATTTCTTCCGTCACCTGGCCGACGGCCTGGATGAGGAGATGGGCGCCCTGTATGCCAACACGGTGCAGCTCTCCCGCCACCGCGAACCCAGGGGATATGTGGAGATCAACCTCTTCTCCGACAAGGGCGACGACAATGAGATTCCGCCCCATTTCCATGACATGGGGCCGCTGGTGGCCGATATGCGCCGGCGCGGCTACCGCCAGCGCGACATCGCCTTTCTCGTGGCCACACACGGCCACGAGCAGCAGATCATGGATGCCCTGATGGACTACAACGACAACCTCCCCGCGGGAGAGCCTCCCGTGGATTTCATAAGCGAGCAGTCGCTGACGCTCGGGGCTTCGGAGGCGGTGAGGCTCGTGATCTCAGCCCTTGAGACAGTGTGCGAGGGCACCCGCCCCGAGATACGCACCGGGAAGGAGCGCCGGAAGCGCGGCGTGGCCGACTGGCAGCGCATACGGTGCAGTTTCAATTTCTTCGCAATGCGTCATCCCGACCTGCCGCCGGCCCGGCAACTGGAGCTCTTCCTGGAGTCGCCCGGAAGCGCGGATCCACTCTCGGATATGCTGTCGTCGATGCAGGCCGTGGCGCTTCCCGCCCTGGTGGAGGCCATAGTGGAGAATTTCGTGCCCGCCCCCCTGCGCGATGCTGACACCCCATATCTTGCGGCCCTCCAGGATGCGGTGGCCGACTATTGCCAGGCATGGCCGGCTGACATCGCATCGTTTCTCGACTGGTGGGAGCGCAAAGGACGCCACTCGGCCATCTCCTTCCCGGAGGAGACGGACGCCGTGAGGGTGATGACCATTCACAAGTCAAAGGGTCTGGAGTTCAAGTGTGTGGTGGTGCCCTACGCAAAACAGAGATTCACACCGCTGGCACGCGAGACGGAATGGACCTGGGTGGCTCCGGCCTTCTCTGAGGAGTCGGGTCTGCGGGGCGGCTCGCCGCAGGATCCCGTTCCACCCTATCTCCCGGTGGATACGGATACCTCCCTCGAAGGGACGCCCCATGCCGACAGTCTGGCGCGATACCGCTACCTCTACCGGATGGACAAGCTCAATTCGGTGTATGTGGCCTTCACACGCGCCGTGGACGAGCTGTATGTCTTCGCGCCGGTGAACCTCGACAGGAAGACCGGGGAGGTGAAAGATGATGATTCCACAGGCTCCTGGCTCCACACCCTCTGCTCGCAGGTCGACCAGCTGACCGCAGGACCGGAGGAGGAGATGCCCGCTGCCGGGGAAATGGTGTCGGACAGCAAAGGATTGCGCTTCACTTACGGCTCCCGAGCCGATATGGGGGCCGCAAGGAGCGATTCGCCGGCTTCCGGAGGGCAGCGGGAGCTTATCAGGGAATATTTCGTCAATTCCGGCCAGTCGTTCCTCACCTACACCGAGAGCGACACTCCCGCCGCCTCCGGTGAGGAGGATGAGGATCCTCGGTCGGAGGGAAACCTGTTGCACGCGGCCATGGCCGAAATCCGCACCGCCGCCGACATTCCGAGGGCGGTGAGGCGTCTGCACGTGCAGGGGCTGCTGTCATACCGCCGGATGGAGGAGATGATGCGCTTCCTTCAGGAGGCATTGACTTCAGTGGAGCCCTATGGATGGTTCACCCTTCCGGGCGAGGGGGGATGGAGTGTGGCCAACGAGCGTCCGGTGATTTCGGCCCGGAGCGGAGACAGCCGCCCGGACCGTCTGCTCATATCGCCAGACGGACGCCACGCCATCGTCATCGACTACAAATTCGGGGAGGTGCACACCGACAACCGCTACCGCCGCCAGGTGCGCCGATACATGGACGTGCTGATGCGCACAGGCCGCTTCGCCTCCGTCAGAGGCTGCCTCTGGTACGTGCGTGCCGGCACCGTCGAGGAGATCTCCCCCGCCTGATCCCCCTCAGGGGATACGGATGCGGAAGCGAGTCAGGCCGTCGGGGCCCGTGGAAAGGGAGTATTTCCAGGCATGGCGCCCCAGAATCTCGGCCACGAGCGCCAGACCTGTGCCGTGTCCTCCCGGTTTGGTGGTGTAGAAGGGGCTGAAGAGGGAATACTGCGTGCCTTCGGGTATGGGGGCGCCGTCGTTGGATATGGTGAGCGTTACCTCTCCCCGTGATATCGCGACGGAAATGCGTATATGCCCCTTGGAGCCGGAAGACATAGCCTCGGAGGCGTTTTTCACGATGTTGACCAATACCCTCTCCAGCAACGCGCCGTCGGCCATCACGGTGAGACCCCGCTCCATCGGCTCGACCACGACTTCGGCGCGTCCGAGGGTGACACTTTGCAAGAAAGGAAGCAGCCCGGAAAGATAGGAGTCAAGCTCCACAGGGCGCTTCTCAGGCACGGGCACCCTGGCCACTTCGGCGTATGAGTCAACAAACGCCCCCAGTCTCGTGCAACTCTCAGCCCCGCTCTCCAGCGCCTCGCCCATCAGAGGGTCGGAGGCCGCGGAGTCTGCCATGAGTTCGAGAAGGGATTTGAGCCCCCCTAAGGTGTTGTTGACCTCATGGGCCATGATGCGTATCACCTTACCGTAGGCCTCTTTCTCCACCTGGCGCAATTCATCGGCCATATTGTCGATGAGGATGAAGGGGCGGTGGAAGCCGCTGTCGACAAACTCCAGTCTGCGGCAAAGGTATATTTCCGTTTCGGAGAGCCGGATGGTGGTCTTTCCCACGGGTATGGCCGCCAATGCGGTTCCCAACTCAGAGGGGAGATCCCCAAGGAAGCGGCCTGTCACGGAGGCGGCGTCAAGGTCGAGAAATTTCAGCGCGGCGGCGTTAGCATCCGTGATGCGGCCGTCGAAATCCATCATCATCACCCCCATGGGGGAGGCGGCTATCAGCTCGCTCATGAGGTGATTCTGCCTACGGTTGACCACTGTCTGCTCCTGGAGACGCTCCATAAGGACGTTGAAGAGCCTCGCCACACGGTCGGCGGCGGGGTTGCCCGTGAGGCGCAGACGATTGTTGGTCTCCTGGGCGTGGAGCAGTTCCATGCCGCGCCTTATCATACGTACGGGCACCACGTATTTCCATCTTATGAAGGCCCACAGGGCCACAACCGCCATCGCCGCGAGGCAGACCGCCATCCATATAGTGCGTGTTTCCATAGGCCGGAGCATCAACTGTCTTCGGGTGAAGCGCCTCCCGCGGATATGCCGTGCTTTTCGAGACGGCGGTAGAGGGTCTGGCGCGTGATGCCGAGTTCGGTAGCCACTCGGCTCAGGTTGCCCGCACACCTTGTCATGGCCTCCTCGATGGCGCGGCGCTCGATATCCTCCAGTGTCATTCCGGCCAGGGAGACGCCGCGGTCTCCCGCGCCGGGGTGCGGCGGCATATCACCGGCCGCGGCAGACTGCCTGAACGCCTCCGCGTCAAGCACTCCGCCCCCCGACATTATCAGGGTCTTCTCCACCACATTGCCCAGCTGGCGTATGTTGCCGGGCCAGGGGAGGGATTCGAGATACTTTTCCGCATCGGCGGCGAGCGAGCCCTTCAGGGAAAATATTTTCTCGGCCTGCTTGAGGAAATGGCGTGCAAGCGGGACTATGTCGCTGCGGCGCTCCCTGAGCGGAGGGAGGCGGAGGGTCACGAGATTGATGCGGTAGAAGAGGTCCTCGCGGAAACTACCCGTGGCCACCATCGCGGGGATGTCGGCGTTGGTGGCGCATATCACCCTCATGTCAGTCTTGCGCTGGCGGCTGTCGCCGAGGCGCTCGAAGGTGTGCTGCTGCAGCACACGGAGCAGCTTCACCTGAGAGGAGGCGCCCAGTTCCCCTATCTCGTCGAGAAAC
This sequence comes from uncultured Porphyromonadaceae bacterium, assembly GCA_947174995.1. Taxonomy (GTDB): domain Bacteria; phylum Bacteroidota; class Bacteroidia; order Bacteroidales; family Muribaculaceae; genus Lepagella. The sequence continues at coordinate 18,227 of CAMWLC010000029.1, read as the reverse complement.
ACCGTCCCCTTGTCGGCCATCTCGAAACGGCCCGCGCGGTCGGCCACGGCTCCGGTGAATGCCCCCCTGACGTGTCCGAACATCTCGCTTTCAAACAGGGATTCCGGTATGCCTCCGAGATTTACCATCACGAAGGGCTTGGAGCGGCGGCGGCTGTTGCGGTGTATGGCCTGCGCTATGAGTTCCTTTCCCGTGCCGTTCTCGCCGAGTATGAGCACCGGAGCATCCGTGGCGGCCACCCTCGCCGCCTTCTGAAGCACATCCTCCAGTCCGGGACTGCGGCCTATTATGCCGCTGCGGTCGAAAGAGGCGCCTTCCTCCCGGTCAGCATCTCCGGAGGTGAGCTTCAGGGCCGTCTCAACGCGATCGAGAAGCACACGGTTGTCCCAGGGCTTGGTCATGAAGTCGAAAGCTCCGGCCCGCATTCCCTCCACGGCAAGGCCGATGCTCCCCCAGCCGGTGAGGAGTATCACCGGCACACCGGGGAGGAAAATCCTCGCCTGTCGCAGCAGATGGAGCCCCTCGCCCCCGTCGGTGGCCCGCGAATAATTCATGTCCATTATCACGGCACGCGGGGTTCCGCTGCGGAAAAATGCCAGGGCCTCTTCCGGTCCGGAGGCCACCTCCACCTCATATCCGGCCCTGCGGAGCAGCAGCGATATGGAGAGCCTCACCGTCTTGTCGTCGTCAATTACCAGAATCATAATGCAAATTTACAAATAATTTCTTAAGACCCCAACCCGCTACTCCCCCACCAATCTGTCAATATCGGCGTCTATGGGGGCATCCTTTGCAAAATCCCAAAGGGTGATGCTTCTGAGCTGATAATAATAAAGCCAGAAGCGGTAAAGTTCGCTGACATAGTTGCGCCGTGCCTCATCCTTTTTCACCTGCGAGTCGTTGAGGTCGAGGGTGGAGATTCCCCCTATCAGATAGGTCTGATAGTTGGTGTCGTAGCGCCGGGAGGCGATGGTGTCGGCGCGGGCTGATAGGTGCAGCTGGCTCTGCTGGTTGCTGTATCGCTCCACGAGCAGGAAGATGTCTTGCGAGAAGGTGACGGCCTCCTGGCGCAGACGGCTCTCGGTGACTTTGCGATTGCTCTCGGCCACCTTCACCCTCCCGCAGCGCTTCCCCCAGTCAACGAGGGGAATCTCAAACCCCACCTCCACCACGCGGTCGTCACGCAAGTCGCGGTATGCGCCCCCAATGCCGTGGGATGTGCCGGTAAAGCCCACGCGGGCGAAGAGGTTGATCTGCCGCATGTCTCCCCGGGCCTGTGCCACGGCATACTCCGCCTCAAGCTGACGACGCAGCTGAGAGGGTGCGAACCGATTGTTTTCCAGGGCCTTCTCATACGCGGCCTGATATGGTATCGCGGCCGAAGGGAGGATTGAAGGAATCTCCGGCACCACTTCCGTGTCCTGCGGAAGGTCGAGGAAGGCTGTCATGCCGAACATGGCGTTGCGCCACTGCGACTCGCAGTCGGTGAGAGCCGAGGCGGCCTCCAGCACATTGAGTTCCATCTGCAGCAGGTCGTTGCGGCTTATCCGGCCCATTTTGCGCTTCTCCTGCGCCACTTCATACAGGCGCGTGGCGTTGCCGTGGTTCTGCCGGGCTATGCGCAGGTTCTCCCCCGCCATGAGGAGAGAGAAATAGAGGTCAATGGCCTTGATGGCCACATCCTCCGTGGCGCTGAGGAAGGCGGCGCGGGCCTCGCGGTATCTCACCGGCTCTATGCGGCGGCTCCATTTCACGCGATTGGTGGCGAAGAGGGGCTGTTCCAGGGCAAGGGCCACGGGGATGGTGAGAAAACGGTTGTAGCTCTCTCCGCTGAGCTGGCGCATGTAGTCAAGCGAGGTGATGAGCGACACTCGCCCCCCGGTGAGCCATATATTCTGGGTAAGGCCAAGTTCGCCGCTCAGCTGAAGGTAATCGTTGGGCACGAATGTGTAGGCTCCCCCGGCATCCATATAGGTGCCGTACTGCTTGCGGTAGGATGGCACAGTGCCCCGGAAGGTGAGCTCCGGCAGGAGGTCGGCGCGATAGGTGCGGTATTCCCAATATGCGCTCTTGAGTTCGTCAAGGGCCACCGCCGCCTCCACGCTGCTGACGCGGGCACGCGTTATGGCCTCGTCAAGAGTCAGGTCGAGTCTCTCCGCCCCGGCACCGGGACAGCACCCGACAAGGGCGACGACCGCCATCGCCACAGCTCCCGCATATTTGGATATGGCTCTCATTCCGACTTCAGGGCTACGGCAGGCTCGATCTTCATGGCCCTGCGTGCGGGGAAGTAAATTCCGCCCAGCACTGCGACCACGAGCATAACCAGCACCGCCAGGGCACACCATACGGGCAACCAGGCGTTGCCCCGGGAGACCACCACGACATCGAAATGGAGCAGCGCCCAGCAGACTGGCCACGCCACGAGCGTGGCCACCGCCACGAGAAACAGCGATTCGGAGATCATGCGCCTGAAAATATCTCCCTCCGTAGCTCCGGCCACCTTCCTTATGGCTATCTCCCCTACCCTCTGCTGCACCCTGAACCAGAATGTGCCGAGGAGTCCGAGAAACACGATGACGAACAGGCAGAGTATTCCGGCGCCGCACTGGCGCAACTGTATGTCCACGCTCCACTGGCAGAGGCGCCTCACCTCTTCAAGCGAGCGGAAGTTGCGGACCAGGGTGTTGCCCTGGCGCGAGAACTCGGGATTTGACCGCAGCTCCTCCATGATTTTTCCACCGTTTCCCGGCTTGACACGTATGGCGATGTTCGAGGCGTAATAATACATATTCCGGTCGTTGTCGGGGTCAATGGGAATTATGAATGTACCGGAGTAGGCGGGTTCGTAATCGGTGCGTCTCACCACGTTGATTACACTTCCCACTTTCCATTCCCCGCTGCCGGCGTCATTGCGGAGCATGAGTCCGCGGAGCTCCCCGGGAGCCGGATAACTGCTGTCTTCATCAGGAACGGCAGCAAGGAGAATCTCCCCCTTTCCAAGGAGAGCGCGCATCTGCGCCGGAGTCTGCCCGGTAAGGGACTGATACCTCAGCACTTCGGCCATGCCGGGAGTGACGATACGCATATTTCCGTTGAAGTGCAGCGTGTCCCCCCGGCTGCCCAAGGCATAGAAGTTGTTGCCTGAATAATTGTAATTGTAGGGAAGCGCGTTATTGCCGACGCCCACGGCCTCCACCCAGTCGTAATCGCCGATGCGCTGCATGAGGAGACGTATCTCGTTGCCCGCAGCCCGCAGACGTCCTTGGGCCGAGGTGTCGGAAGGCATGGCAAACTCCGGACTCTCCTCGCTCACTCTCTTGAGATCGGCCACATACACATTATCATACTCGAAGCCGCACGGCTCGAAAAGGCCCGTCATCGGCGCGCACATCATGAGAGTCAGCACCCACACGGCCACACTCACTATAATCAGTTCCAGACAAAGCCAGAAGTTTCCCTTCCATTCATTCCTCATCTGGGTCAGCAAGTATCTTTTCATGTCATTCTCTTTGATAAGTCATCATTTCCCCTGCCCTCCCAGGGCTTCAGCGGGATTCATGCGCGAGGCACGCCATGCGGGCACTCCGGCACTGATCAAATTCAGCAGCACGCAGAAGAGCAAGGCCACCGGGAAGGTGTGCCATCGGAATATCATGTCGAATTGCGGAGAAGCCGTGATCTGCTCTGCCGTGACGGTCCAGCTGTTGACCATCATGACGACATACGCGCTGAAGTTCAAGGCGAAGACCACGCTGAGCGCCAGCCCTGCGAGGCCGCCGGCAAGCGTGAGCAGAAGATTCTCCGTGAGGAGTTGGGCGACAATGGAACGCCGTGTCGCCCCGAAGGCCCTGCGCACTCCGATTTCAGCCACTCTCCGGCGCATACGCGCCCGCGTCATGGTGCTGAGATTGATGGCGGGCAGAAGGAGCAGCACGAGATACGACAGCCATTCACGCATCGCGTCTCCCTCAAGGTCGGGAGTATTGTTGGTGCCGAAATTGCAGGCTGACATGACCGCGGCGTCGTATGGCTGGCTGTGATATATGATCTTGTATCCCGTGTCTTTCATCTCCCGGGCCTGAATGGCATCATACCTGCGGCTCACCTGACTGCGCAGCGACTCCGCCGTCACGCCGGGACTCGCGAGGAGATGCACCTTCGTGTTGCCGAAACATCCTGGATACCCGTCTATTCCGTTGGCGGTGCCGTCGGTCGGGGAGAAGGGTATGAAGATGTCCGAGTATGACTGCGACATGAGGAGATTGACGTTGCTCACCACTCCCGTCACGGTATACGGCACCAGGTCAAGCAGTATCTCCTGCCCTGCGGCCTGCGCCCCCTTTCCGAACAGCCTGTCCGCGAGGGAGGAGCTTATCACGGCCCTTCTCGCTCCGGCTCCGCAGTCTTCGGCATCGAAGGGGCGGCCATCGCTGAATCTGAAATCATATATGTCCCAGAAGGCGGCGTCTGTCGCCATTATCCGCGCTTCGACGGCCTCGCCGCCGCCGACCTGGGCATCGCGCTCATCGGGCCAGGAGGAGGTGTAGGATACGCTCTCCACACCCTCCAGGTTGCCGTATATCTCCTCGGCATATTCACGACTCAGGCTCGACGACGCCTCTCCGCTCCCCCCTGTGAGGTGCATTCCCGTGCCGTAGAATAGACGCGAGCGCTGGAGCTCCGGCTCGGCCTCCACCGTTCCCAATCCGTTGACCATATATATCACCATTATGAGGAATATGGCAAGGGCCGTGGCCCCAATCGATATCCAGCTCACGAGCGGCTGATGCCGGATGTCGTAGATCACTTGGTGTAATATTCTCATTTCCTTGTAGATTGCACTGTTTGATGAATCGGAGTGCGGGTCACTGCACCTGACGGCCGTCGAAGAGACGGAGAATACGGTCTGTCAGGCGCGCCTGCTCCTCGTTGTGGGTCACCATCACTATCGTTTTCCCCTCCTCGCGGTTGAGACGCATCAGGAAGTCCATCACCTCCGTGCCCATCCTGGAGTCAAGATTGCCCGTGGGCTCGTCGGCGAGGATGATGTCGGGATTTCCGACAATGGCCCTCGCTATGGCCACCCGCTGGCACTGTCCGCCCGAAAGCTGCGCCGGGAAATGACGCAGGCGGTTGCCCAGGCCAAGATACTCCAGCACCTCCCTGACGCGCTTCCGCCCCTCACGGGCATCCTCCCCCTTGCGGTAGCCGAGCGGAAGGGCCACGTTGTCCATCACGTTGAGCGAGGGAATGAGGTGGAAACTCTGAAACACGAATCCGATGTTGCGGTTGCGGAACTCGGAGAGCCACTTGTCGCCGCGTCCCCCCGTGGTTTCACGCTCCAGTATCACACTTCCGCGCGTCGGGGTGTCAAGCAGCCCTATCAGGTTGAGCAGGGTAGACTTCCCGCACCCCGAGGGACCCATGATGCTGACGAACTCCCCTCGGTCGATGCTGATGTTGATGTCATCGAGAGCTATTGTCTCGATTTCGGCTGTGCGGTATGTCTTGCGCACATCCTCAAGACGTATGATTTCCATATTTTCGATTTCCGTATTTTTTCATGATCATTGTTTGAGACGTATGGTCTTGCGGTGTTTCCAGCTCTCCGTGCCGGACAGGGCCACCTCCTCGCCGGGGAGTATCCCCCGCTTCACCTCTATCCATTCCGAGGAGGCGTCGCCGAGAGTGACGCGGCGCCGCTCCATGACGGAGCCGCCGTCAGACACGAAGAGGTCATACTCCCCCGGACCGGAATAGAAACCGCCGTAGGGTATCCTCACCACATTCTCCTTGATGTCATATCCCACGTCGGCCCTGACGTTGAGTCCCGGTCTGAGTCCGGGCTGCGAGTCATCGTCCAGGGATATGTAGAATCTCACTATGCCCGACGTGGATTTGGCCGTCAGGCTGCTGACGCGCCCGGTGAGCGTAATCCTCCCTATGCGGAGCCGCACCGGGGCGCCGACGGCTATCCTGTCGCTGTGACCTTCGGAGACCTCGGCCTCCACACGGAAGTGCGAGAGGTCGGAAATGACGGCCATTCTCTCTCCGGCTCCCACGCTCGCTCCCACGGAAGTGTTGATGTATGTCACGGTTCCCCTGATGGGGGCCGAGATCCTCGCGTCGTCGAGCGTGCGCTCCGCCTCCCGCAGGGTGCGGGCAGTGATGGAGGCGCGCAACTCGCGGGTGCGTTCCCCGGCTGCCTCCACGCGGCGCTCGTTGGCAAGCTGGCGGCGCATCTGGTCAAGCTCCAGACAGGCGGTGTGCCATGCGAGTTCGGCCTGGCGCACACGGTCGCCTGTGCCGCTCCCTATGCTGTCCAGGCGCCGCTCGTTGTCCGCCTGCGCCCGGAGCTGGTCGGCGGCCATCTCCTTGGTGCGTATTTTCATCTCGAGGTCAGTGAGGTGTGTCTCGCTGTTGAGGCGCCCCTGTTCCATCTCATTGCGGCTCATCGCAAGTTCATCGCCGATACGGCGGTATTCATCCTCCGCGCTGCGCAGATCGAGCTTTAGCAAGGGAGTGCCCGGCTCCACCTCGTCACCCTCGCGGCTGTATATCTCCCGGATGCCCGAAGCAACCGGAGAGGAGACTATCACTTCCGTGGCGGGCACAAGGTGACCGGTAGCCGCCACCGCGCTCTCCACATCGCCGCGCTCAGCCTTCCCTATCACCAGCTGATCCCTCGACACACGGGGCGTGGCGAGCATAATGCCCACTAAGGCAAGCAGCGCAACCACCGCCACCCCCGCGCTCCACAGCAATATCTTCCTGACGCGGGCCCTTTTCCGTTCACTCCGAGGTATATCTATATCCATCTGCAATTATCGTATGTATGTCTATGTCCATCTGCAATTATCGCATATAATGCCAAAACACTTTTGCAAAAGCCGCGCCCGAATCACAAAATCCTTATTATCAACCCACTGTCCCACACACACCCTGTCCAAATCCGTACACCCCGCCCCGCAACCGTACACCCCACCGGCGAGATAATGGCAAAAGAGGATGGCAAATTTGCATATCTGCACTTTATGCACTAACTTTGTGCCGTAGAAACCAATACCCGCTTTGATTTGGACACAGATCCTTTACCGGCCTCTCCTCTGGCCATCTATCTTATAATTCTTCTTGAACGTGCCGTCGAACTGATCGCACCCGGCTCCTGGGGAGCCTGGGCCGCTTTGGTGTTGCTCGCTTTCCTCTGCCTCCTCGTATCGGCTTTCGTGTCCGGCAGCGAAATAGCCTTCTTCGGCCTAACCCCCCAGGAAATCGACGAGCTGCGCGATTCCGACGACCCCGCTTCACAACGCGCCGTCGCGATGCTCGACGATTCCGAACGCCTCCTGGCCACTATCCTCATCACCAACAATCTGGTCAACATCACCATGGTGGTGCTCCTCACTTTCGCCATCGGCCAAGTGGTGAGATTCCACAGCACCGTCGTCAATTTCATCCTCCAGACCGTCCTCCTCACATTCCTGCTCCTCCTCTTCGGAGAGATATTCCCGAAACTCGTGGCGCGTGGACGCACGCTCAGATGGGTGCGCATGGCCACGCCCGGCATCAGCTTCCTTTGCTCACTCTTCAAGCCCCTCGCCAAGGTGATGACGCTCTCGACTATGGTGGTCAACCGCATCGTCACGAAAAAAAACGATGTCCTCACCACCGACGAGCTTGAAAAGGCCCTCGAGATCTCGGACGTCTCCGAGGGAAAGGACAAGGAGATGCTCGAAGGGATACTCTCCTTCGGCGAGAAGGAGGTGAGCGAGGTGATGGTGTCGCGCGTGGATGTGACCGACATCGAATATCACGCCCAATGGGACGAGGCCATGAAGGTGATACTCGAATCCGGCTACAGCCGCATCCCCGTCTATGACACCTCGCAAGACACCATCCGCGGCATCCTCTACGCCAAGGACCTCCTCCCCTACATAGGAAAGCGAGACAACAATTTCCGCTGGCAGACCCTCATCCGCGAGCCATACTTCGTGCCCGAATCGCGCAACCTCGACGATATGCTCGAGGATTTCCGCAAACGGAAGATACATATAGCAATAGTGGTGGACGAATACGGAGGCACCCGGGGCATAGTCACCCTCGAAGACATCATCGAGGAGATCGTCGGCGAAATAGACGATGAGTATGACGACCGCAAGTCGCTATACCGCAAACTCGCGCCGGACACCTACGTGTTTGACGCCAAGGTGCCCCTCAGCGATTTCTGCCGCGACATAGATGTCCCGATCGACGAGCTCGAACCCGTGGGCGAGGCCGAGACACTCGCCGGCCTGCTCCTTGAGATAAAAGGGGATTTCCCCGAACGCAAGGAGTCGCTGCGCAGAGGGCCGTGCAGATTCCTGGTGCTTAACATAGAGCGCCACCGCATCACCCGGGTGCGTGTGATGATAGACCGCACATCCGATGAAAAAACAGAACAGCAATGATGGAGACCGATTTCATTTACTGGCGCCATGACACCCCCGTGGGTATTCGGGTGGAGGAAGTATGCGGCGCCGAAGACCGCAAGGGGCGCGTATGGCTCATGATGGCCCGCCAGGTGTATTGCGAGAACGGACGCGAGGCTTACCGCGTCATAGACCATTTCGACAACGGCGCCCCCTACCTCGAAGGAAGCGATTCGCGCATCTCCATAGCCCACACGGAGGGACTGTTCGTCGTGGCCTCGCTCCCGCGCACTCCCGAGGCTCCGCTCGACACCTTCTCCCTGCGCACAGCCCTCGGAGCGGATGTGGAGCGCCGAGACCGTGACCAGGTGCTCCGCGTAAGGGAGAAATTTCTATCCCCCGGCGAACTTGCGCTCGTGCCCGCTGAAGACGTGGAGGCAAACGTGCTGGCCTGGACCTGCAAGGAGGCTCTTCTCAAGGCCGGGCTCAATCCCGCTGTCGACATACGCCGCGACCTCATCATCAAGTCCCTCCCGGACCCCTTATCGGGAGCTATCGGCCATGGGGCCGTCATCATCACCGACGGCGAGAGTGCAAAAGACCCGGCGCCGGACATGGAAGCCGACACCGGGCCAGGGAAAAGGCAGGAGATGGAGCTGTATAGCTACATCTCCGAAGACTGCGTCGTCACGCTCGCTTACAGCCCGAAATGCGCCAAATTCAAGCGCGGCTGATCAGCAGAGTCCTCTGGTGAATAGAAGCAGGAGGACAGCGGCGGCTCCTATGGCCCATGCAGCCATGGGTTCGTCATGGAGCTCGCGCGAGAGATAGTTGATAAATCTGTTTTTCATAACTTTGTTTTGGCGTTGATGATTAATGTTTAAGTGTGTTGAATGTCCTTCACACCGGCGGGATGCCTTTTGTCCTGACGGCAGTGACAGGTGAATGTTTTCGACTGCAAAGTTAAGCCAAACCCCTGCCTGATTCGTTCAGTATATCATTAATAAATGTTAAAGAAATCTTTATCTATCGAAGACTGAACGAAATTTCGTATCTTTGCCTACGAATCGCTTTACTGCTGATCACATACCAGTCTTTGATGATTAATTTAACTTATCATGCTTCCGTTGGATCCGCACGCATATACCATTTATGGGATGCTCTGCACCTTTTTGATGCAAATAGCCGGATGGGCCATTGCATGGGCGCTGATATACTCCCTGCAATGGGTATATGTCGTCATAAAACGTAAGTTGCACCGTAACAAACCGCAAAACTCGTAATGGCACTATCTGATTTTCTGAACCTGCCGATCAATCCGACAGTGTTCGACATCGTGACTTTCATATTCGGACTTGTAGTAGGCTTCGTACTGGAGGGAGCTTTAGGTAGCGCGATATACCGGAAGGTTACCGGCGAATGGCCACCCCTCTTCGGGCCGAGACTTTCCAAAAAGAAAACACAACTCCCCTGACAGCGATGCTGCCAGGGGAGCTGCATTTCTTGCCTTTCGGAAGGCAACCGAATCAATTGCTTCAGTCGCGGCTGCCGCCGAAGATGCGGAGCAGGAAAAGGAAGAGGTTGATGAAGTCGAGGTAGAGGTTCATCGCCCCCATCGTGGCCAGTTTGTCGGCCAGAGCCGGGTCAAGATTGGCAGCGGCGATGCGCTTCATCTGCTGCGTGTCCCAGGCTGTGAGGCCCACGAACACCAGCACGCCGATGATGGAGACAATCCACTCCAGGGTGCTGCTCTTCAGGAAGATATTGACGATCATCGCTATGATGATGCCGAAAAGCGCCATCATCATGAACGAGCCCATCTTCGTCAGATCGGTCTTGGTGAAATATCCGTAGACCGACATCGCGCCGAATGTGCCGGCGGTGATGAAGAAGGTGTAGGTGATGGTGCCTAATTTATAGGCCAGGAATATCGGAGAAATCCACGCCCCCATCAGGGCCGAGAAGAGGCAGAAGAGCAGGAGCACCGTGGCGCTGCTCATCTTCATCATGCGCATGGGCATCACGAAAGCCATGGCGAACATGGCGATCAACATACCCCAGTAGACAATAGTGTTGCCGAACAGGAAGTGGAAGGCCGCGGGTGATGAAGCCACGCCCATGGCGCAGAAAGCGGAAATCAGCAGACCGACGGTCATGCGCACATACACGCGCTTCATGACGTTGGAGGTCTGAGCGATGACCTGCGATTTCTCGGGATAGCCTCCGTAGGTATTCCGGGAATTATTCAGTCCGTAGGGATCGGACCCGTAATTGTTGTTGTTCATTTTCTTATTCTGTTTGTTGCTTGTTTACATTCTCTCGGGCATCTCCATGCCGAGAAGGGAGACGGCAGTGCGCAGTGTCCGCGCCACTGTCCAGGATAGGAGCAGACGCAGATCCCTCACCTCCTTATCCTCCTCCTTCAGGATGGGATAGTCATGGTAGAACTGATTGTATTCCTTGGCCAGATCGTAGGCGTAATTGGCGATCAGGGCCGGGGAATACGTGCGTCCGGCTTCGGCCACGACGGCGGGGAAGTCGGCCACTTTCTGGATGAGGGTCGATTCCTTCTCGTTGGGCACGGCCGAGGGGGTAGCCTGCGGATCGAAGCCCTCTCCGGCGCGGCGTATCACGGAGCGTATGCGTGCGTAGGTGTATTGCAGGAAGGGCCCCGTGTTGCCGTTGAAGTCGATAGACTCCTTGGGATTGAAGAGCATGTTCTTGCGCGGGTCCACCTTGAGTAGGAAATACTTCAGCGCACCCATGCCCACCATGCGTGCCACTTCGGCCGCCTCTCCGGGCTCCATGTCCTTGAAACGGTCGGCGGAGGCCTCCGTGGCGTCGGCTATCATCTTGTCGATTAGATCGTCGGCATCCACCACTGTGCCCTCGCGGCTTTTCATCTTGCCCTCGGGAAGCTCCACCATACCGTAGGAGAAATGGGTCAGGTCCTTGCCCCACCTGAAGCCGAGACGGTCAAGCAGGAGGGCGAGCACCTGGAAATGGTAGTTCTGCTCGTTGCCCACGACGTATATCATCTTGTCGATGGGATAGTCCTGATAGCGGAGCTTGGCCGTGCCGATATCCTGGGTCATGTAGACCGATGTGCCGTCGGCGCGGAGAAGGAGCTTGTGGTCGAGTCCGTCGCCGGTGAGGTCGGCCCACACGGAACCATCCTCCTTGCGGTACATCATACCCTTCTCAAGACCTCCGAGCACGAGATCCTTTCCCTCGAGATAGGTGTCGGACTCGTAATAAATCTTGTCGAAGTCCACTCCGAGGCGGCGGTAGGTCTCGTCAAACCCGGCATACACCCAGGAGTTCATCATCTTCCAGAGTTCACGCACCTCCGGGTCGCCGGCCTCCCACTTGCGGAGCATCTCGCGGGCCTCGGCCATCAGGGGAGACTTCTCCTTTGCCTCATCCTCGCTCATCCCCTCGCGCTCCATCATTTCCTTCACCTCCTGCTTGTAGTGGCGGTCGAAAGCCACATAGAAGTCGCCGATGAGATGGTCCCCCTTCTTGCCTGTGGACTCGGGAGTGGCGCCGTCGCCCCATTTCTTCCATGCGAGCATCGACTTGCAGATGTGGATTCCGCGGTCGTTGACGATGTTGGTCTTCACCACCCGGCAGCCGTTGGCCTTGAGGATGCAGGCCAGGGAGTAGCCGAGGAGATTGTTGCGCACATGGCCAAGGTGCAGGGGTTTGTTGGTGTTGGGAGAGGAGTATTCCACCATCACCAGAGGGCTCTCGTCGGTGACGGGTTTCAGGCCGAAGTCCGGGTCGGCGGCGATGTCATGCAGACGGGTGAGCCAGAATCGGGGATCCACCGAGAGGTTGAGGAATCCCTTGACAGCATTCCATCCCGAGACGGCCTCGACATTTTCCGTGAGCCACGCGCCGATTTCAGCGCCCACGGCCTCGGGGCTCTTGCGTGCGGCCTTCACGAAGGGGAATACCATTACTGTCAGATTGCCCTCAAACTCCTTGCGGGTGGCCTGGGGCACGATTTTGACGGCGGGAAAGTCCAGGCCGTAGAGTTGTTTCACTGCCTGGGAAACGCCGTTGGAGATGATGTTTTCTATCTTCATTTTGATATGGTTGATCTGCGCTTTGTGCGGGAGATGATATGCGCGAAAATGCCGGCAAAGGCGCGGGAGAGGGCGCTTCTGCTGGCATCGACAGGCGGATAAGGGAGATGGCCCGCAGGTGCCGGCCATCAGAGGAAGGGAGGCTTTGCTTACTTGCCAAGCTCGGCGGCGGGCTTGAACTTCACGACCTTGCGGGCCGGAATCTCGATCTTCTCCTTGGTGCGGGGATTGATGCCCGTGCGGGCCTCCTTCTCCTGCACGGAGAATGTGCCGAAGCCGATGAGCTGCACCTTGTCGTCGTTGGCCAGAGCCTGCTCTATCGACTCCAGACACGCGTCGAGGGCCGCCTTGGCCGCTACCTTGTTGAGACCTGCCTTTGCGGCGATTTCATTAACGAGATCTGTTTTATTCATAATTTTATATTTTTATGATTTGAATTTTTGGTTATCTCTGTCTTTTGTGACCACAAATTTAACTCATTGCTCAGCATTTACAAACTTTTTTCGCCTAAAAATGAATCCCGGTGGGTCATTTTCCACAAAATAGTGTGCTTTTCGCCTCGGATTCGGGGAGAATTTGTTAAATTTGCACTCCGTAAGCCCTCCGGCCCCTTGCGGTCCGGCGGCGGTTTCACTTTCTTAACCCGTAAACACTCCCGAATGTTTAATCAAAGCCGCGGAGGATTCCTGAGCAGTATCCCTCCCGTCACAAGAAACCTCATAATCATCAACATCATCGTCTGGCTGGCCGAGTCGCTGGTACGCGGCTTCGGCGACCGCATCGTCGACATCCTGGGCCTCCATTTCTTCGGGGCAGCGGATTTCAATCCGGTGCAACTCGTGACGTATATGTTTGTGCACGCCCCCTCCAACCCCCTGCACATACTCTTCAATATGTTCACCCTGTGGATGTTCGGCCGCATACTCGAGCAGGTGTGGGGTAGCCGGCGCTATTTCGTGTTCTATATGGTCTGCGGCATAGGGGCCGCGCTGGTGCAGGAGGCCGTATGGGCCATGACGTGGATGCACGACTACATCTCCGGCATCGCCCCCCTGAACGGCATGACCTACGACTCCATGAAGCGCATCGTGGATCAGGCCCTCGTTTCGGGCGACACGCAGTTTCTTTCGGCCGTGGCCGAGTTCAAGAATATGTTCGTCACCATCGGAGCCTCCGGTGCCGTCTTCGGCCTCCTGCTCGGATTCGCCTTCATATTTCCCGACATGCCGATGTATCTCTTCTTCATCCCCGTGCCCATCAAGGCCAAATACATGGTCATCGGATACGGCGTGCTGGAGTTCTTCCTCGGCATCGGAGGGAGCGCGGGCACGGTGGCGCATTTCGCCCATCTCGGCGGTATGCTCTTCGGACTGATAATGCTGCTGTGGTGGCGAAAGAAGGGCACCCTGCGCGGAGGCAATTTCTATTGATATAGCTGTTTACGAAACCGGATGAAGCCATGACCCGCAACCCCCGCGACATATACGCCCGCCTCCTGAGGCTGTGTGACGACTCGGCAGTGCTCCTCGCCCTGCTGGCTGCAAACGCGGGCGTGAGCCTGACGGTGATGGCGGTGTGGGTGATATGCGCCCTCGCGGATGTCCCCTCGGCCTGGATGGAGGAGTGGCTGACACTTCCCGGAAGTCCCGCCGGGCTTGCACGCCACCCATGGACGCTGCTCACATACATGTTCACGCAGTTTCATCCCCTGCATCTGATCTTCAACCTGCTCTGGCTCTTCTGGTTTGGCAAAATCCTCCTCATGGTGATGCCGCAGAGGCGCCTGCTGCTGATATATGGCGGCGGTGCCCTGGCCGGAGCCGCCGCTTTCGTGATCACGGAGACGGCCACGGGAGCCCACGGGATGCTCACCGGAGCCTCGGCCGCCGTGATGGCAGTGATGACGGCCGCCGCCATCCGTATGCCCGACCGCCATATTCAGTTTCTGCTCGTAGGGGCGGTCAGGCTTAAATGGGTGGCCGGAGCGGCGGTAGCCCTCACTTTCCTCGGCATCGGCGGGGGTGCGGGAGGTGCCGGGGCACTCGCGGCCCATCTGGCGGGCGCACTGCTGGGACTCTGCCTGGGATACGCACGCCGCAAACGCCCGGCTCCGATACGCCGCGAGGCCGCGGCAGTGGCACGCGCCCTTGACGCTCACCGCGACGACCGCCACCGCCTCGACCGGCTCCTCGACAAAATCTCCGATTCCGGCTACGACTCCCTCTCCTCCCGCGAACAGGCCGAACTCAAGGAACTCTCCCGAAAACTGTAAAAACCCGAAAAGATGATAATTATAAGTCCCATAATACGGCTCGTATGTAAGATACTCTCCTTCATCCTCTATCTCTGCACCCTCGTGGCGGCTTTCGGAGGATACTGCAATCCGGAGTATTTCGCCCTCCCGTCGGTATTCACCCTGATGCTCCCCTGGCTGGGAATGGCCACTTTCTTCGTGACGCTGATATGGCTCTTCACGCGCAACTGGATCACCGGCATAGCAGGCGCCTTCACCCTCGTGGCCTCGTGGGGCACGCTCGGTGACGCCGCCCCCCTGAGCTTTCCCAAGTCAGTGCCGGACGGGGCCCAGACGTTCACGCTGCTGACATTCAACTGCCTCCACCTCAACGACCTCAAGAACCCCACCGACCTGAGCGACAACCGTGCAGTGAGATTCCTGCTCCACTCCGGGGCCGACATCATCTGCCTCCAGGAACTCATCAACATAGAGGACCCCGTGGAGGTAGCCAATCTTCCCGAATCCCTCAGAGACAGCCTCTACGCGGCATACCCCTACCGTGCCGGAGACCGGAAGATGGATCTCAAGGTCTACTCCAAATATCCCCTGGAGATGATACCCTTCGCCACCAACGGACGCCGCGTGGACGCGTATCAGCGGAAGTTCGCACGCTTCGTGCTCAAGATAAGGGGGCGCAAGCTCAACCTCATCAATATGCACCTTGCCTCCTACAACCTCACCAGCGACGAGCGCGAGGTGATGACCGAGATGACTTCCGTGAAGGGTATAAAGGAGAGCATGAGCGAGTTCAAGGGCTCCATATTCGGCAAGCTCAAGCAATCTTTCCGCAACCGCAGCGACAATATCGACGACATAATCGAGCTGACCCGCGGCTCGGCCGCTCCGGTGATAGTGTGCGGCGACTTCAACGATGTGGCGGGCTCATGGTCTTACCGCAAGATGCGCGAGGCCGGATTCCACGACGCGTTTTCAGAGACGGTGTTCGGCCCGCGCCACACCTTCAACCAGCATCTTATGCTCTTCCACATCGACCAGATATTCTACCGCGGCCCGCTGGAGGCCCTGAGCGTTAAGCGCCTCTCGCTCAACACCTCGGACCACTACCCCCTCATCGCGGAGTTCGCGTTCCTACCCGACGATCTAATGGACTATTGACATACACCCCGGGCTGAACCAAACAGCCCGTTGACCTAAAACTGATTGAAATGAAAAGAAACCTCCTAACCCTCGCGGCAGCAATGCTGCTGGCCGCACCGACATTCACAGGCATGGCCCAGAATCCCTTCCTGCAAGACTACACCACAGTCTACAAAATCCCCCCCTTCGAGCAGATCAAGACCTCCGATTTCATCCCCGCCATCAAGGCCGGACTCGAGGAGCAGAAGCAGAATCTGCGCGCCATCACCATGAACCGCGCCGTCCCTGACTTCGACAACACCATCCTCCCCCTGGAGAACCTCTCCCCCATCCTCGACCGCGTGGCAGGGGTCTTCTACCACTACGACGGCGCCATGAGCACCGATGAGTTCGCCACAATGGCCGAAGAAGCAATCCCCCTGCTCAACGAGGCAGCCAATATGGTAAACCTCGACGAGCAGCTCTTCTCGCGCATCAAGCAGGTGTATGACAACCGCAACAAGATGGGCCTCAACGCCGTCCAGAAGCGCCTGGTGGAGAAATACTACCGCCAGTTCGCGGAGCAGGGCGCAGCCCTCTCTCCCGAGAAGAAGGCCGAGCTCATCAAGGTCAATGACGAGCTGGCCAAGCTCTTCATACAGTTCAACAAGAACCTGCTCAACGCCACCAACTCATTCTTCGTGACGGTCTATGACGAGGCTGACCTCGCGGGTCTCCCCGCCTCCTCCGTAAGCCAGGCCGCCGACGACGCCAAGGCTCGCGGTCTCGACGGCCTCTGGGTCTTTACCCTCCATGCCCCCAGCCGCCTTCCCGTGCTACAGTATGCCCAAAACAGAGGCCTGCGCGAGGCCATATACAAGGGATACACCAATCTCGCATCCTACGGCGACAACTCCAACTATCCCGTCATCGAGAAAATCATCAAGCTCCGTGCCGAAAAGGCCAAAATCATGGGCTTCGACAACTTCGCACAGATGATGACGTCGCGCGTCATGGCCAAGACCCCGGGCGCAGCCGAGGAACTCCTGCTCCAGGTGTTCGAGCCGGCCGTGAAGCGTTCACGTGAGGAGGTGGCCGATATGCAGGCCATCGTGGACCGCGAAGGAGGCAATTTCAAGATCGCCCCCTGGGACTATTACTATTACGCCGACAAGGTGAAGAAGGAGAAGTACGATCTCGACGAAAACGAGGTGCGCGAATATTTCGCTCTCGAAAACGTAGTCGACGGTATGTTCCGAGCCGCCGAGAAGCTCTACGGCCTCAAGATCGAGGAACTCCCCGACGCCCCCAAATACATGGATGAGGTCACCGTCTACGAGGTGAAGGACGCCAAGACCGGCGAGCACATCTCCGTCTTCATGACAGACTACTTCCCCCGCGCCACCAAGCGCCAGGGCGCATGGATGGAGCAGATGCAGAGCGCCGGATACTACGGCGAGGGTGACGTGCGCCGTCCCATCGTCTACAATGTCGGCAACTTCTCCCGTCCCACCGGCGACACTCCCGCGCTTCTGACACTCGATGAGGTCGAGACCGCCTTCCATGAGTTCGGCCATGCCCTCCAGGGGATGCTCTCCACCGCCCCCTACCGCTCCCTGGCCGGCACCAACGTGGACCGCGACTACGTGGAACTCTGCTCGCAGATCAACGAGCATTGGGCCACTGCCCCCGAGGTACTCAAGATGTACGCAAAGCACTATAAGACCGGCGAGACCATGCCTGATGAGCTTATCAAAAAACTCAACGCCGCAGGGAAGTTCAACCAGGGCTTCGTGGCCACCGAGCTGGCCGGAGCTGCCCTGCTCGACATGAAATGGGGCGAGAACAACGGCGAGAACGTCAATGTCCCCGAGTTTGAGAAGGCCGTGGCCGTGGAAATCGGAATGCCCGAGGAAATCACCTTCCGCTACCGCTCACCCTACTTCAAGCACATCTTCGGCGATGACGGCTACGCCTCCGGATACTACACCTACCTCTGGGCCCAGGTGCTCGAAGCCGACGGCTGGGAACTCTTCGAGAAGAAGGGCGTCTTTGACAAGAAGACCGCCGAGAGCTTCAAGAAAAACATTCTCCAGTCCGGCGACACCGAAGATGCCATGGTGCTCTTCCAGCGCTTCCGCGGCCACAAGCCCGACGCGCACGCCCTGCTACGCCTCCGCGGTTTTGAATAATCAAGATTGCATATCATGAGGCGTGGGGGGGGGGGGGGGGGGGGGGGGGGGGGGGGGGGGGGGTTTGTGGGGTGGGGGGGGGGGGGGGGGGGGGGGGGCCCCGGGGGGGGGTGAATGAAGAGGGTATTTGGGGGGGGGTGTGAAAAAAAAAAGGAGGACG
>CAMWLC010000028.1 GCA_947174995.1 uncultured Porphyromonadaceae bacterium | reverse complement strand
AGCGTCTGCGCGAGCAGCTCTCCGGCTACGCCATCTGACCCCTACCATCCGGGGCCTATCGGACTCTCCACCCCTCCGGGGCCAATCGGA
This sequence comes from uncultured Porphyromonadaceae bacterium, assembly GCA_947174995.1. Taxonomy (GTDB): domain Bacteria; phylum Bacteroidota; class Bacteroidia; order Bacteroidales; family Muribaculaceae; genus Lepagella. The sequence goes on along the minus strand of CAMWLC010000028.1, from coordinate 32,296 downwards.
CAAAAGAAAATTTCCTTGAAAAGCCAAAAATAATAAAGCGGGCTTCGGATTCTGAAAATCCGAAGCCCGCTTCCGTCTCCGGTAGGGACGTGGCGTGTCACGTCTGAATATACCAAGGATAATTGTACACTGGAAATGCGGCTTGTGCCCCGTATAGAGGAGGCCGGAAGCCTCCTCTACTTTAGAGCAGCGATACGCTGCGGCGGATGAAGTCGGTGAGCGCCGCTCCCTTCAGCAGGTTGCTCTGCAGGAGGGCAAGGTCGATTATCTGCTTGATGACGGGTTTGCCGGCGGCATATCCGCTGACGGCCTTCTCCTGCTCCTCGCGCAGTTCGGCCACTCTCTTCTCGTCTGCCGCAGTGTCGGCCGTGGTCTTATCCTCCTCCGCTTTCTTGCGGGCGGCGGCTATGCGGGCCTCAAGTTCGGCCGTCTCGTTGCGAAGCGGTTCCACAGTGGGCTTGAGGGCCTCGGTGGCCTCGGCCACGAGAGACTTGACGGCGGACTGGTCCACATTGACTATCAGCTCGTAGCTGTCAGGCAACTGACCATAGAAACCGGCCCCTGGCTGCATGGCGGCCATCTCCTTCATGCGGCGCATAAATTCGTTCTGAGTCACCGTAGCGGGAGCATCACTGCCGGGAAGGGCCTGCACACCTACCACGAAATTGGCATTTTCCATCTGCGGCAGCTGGCTGCGGAAAAGCGTGGTGACGATCTCCGTCTGCATGGCGTCCAGACCTGTGGAGGCGTTATCCTCCTTGGCGATCAGACGCTCCGGTATGTCGCTGTCCACACGCACGAAGCGCACCTTGTCGAGCTTGCTCTCAAACATCTGCACCACATGGCTCTCAAGCTGACCGTCCATAAGCAGGACATTGTAGCCCTTCTCCTCGGCGGCGCGGATGTAGCTATACTGCGCATCCTTGTCGGTGGCGTAGAGATAGATCACCTCACCCTGCTTGTCGGTCTGAGTGGCCTCCACGAGCGTGCGGTATTCCTCAAGAGTGAAATACTTGCCCTGCACGTCACGCAGCAGGAAGAATGACTTGGCGGCGTCATAGAACTTTTCATCCGTGAGCATACCGTATTCGATGAAGATACGGATGTCATCCCACTTCTTCTCGAAATCGGCGCGGTTGTCCTTAAACATCCTGTCGAGCTTCTCGGCCACTTTCTTGGTGATGTAGCCCGAAATCTTCTTCACCTCGCGGTCTGCCTGAAGATAACTGCGGCTGACGTTAAGCGGGATGTCCGGAGAGTCGATCACACCCTGCATGAGGGTCATGAACTCGGGCACGACACCCTCCACCTGGTCGGTGACGAACACCTGGTTGCTGTAAAGCAGTATGCGGTTGCGCTGCAGGTCAATGTTGCTCTTCACCTTCGGGAAGTAGAGGATACCGGTCAGCGTGAAGGGGAAGTCCACGTTGAGGTGTATCCAGAACATCGGATCCTCCTGACCCGGCATCAGTTCGTGATAGAACTCCAGGTAATCCTTGTCGGTAAGGTCAGACGGTTTGCGTGTCCAGAGGGGTTCGGAGGCATTGACCACATTGTCCTTGTCGGTATCCACCATCTTGCCATCCTTCCACTCCTGCACCTTGCCGCTGATGACAGGCACGGGGAGGAAGCGGCAGTACTTCTTCAGCAGGGCATCGATTCGCGCCTGCTCGAGATACTCCTTGCTCTCCTCATCGATATAGAGGATGATATCCGTGCCGCGGCGATCCTTCTCTATCTCGTGCATCTCATATTCGGGAGAGCCGTCGCACACCCATTCCACGGCCTTGGCTCCATCCTTGTATGAGAGCGAACGGATCTCAACCTTCTTGCTCACCATGAAGGCACTGTAAAATCCGAGGCCGAAATGGCCGATTATGCTGTTGGCGTCATCCTTGTACTTGGCCAGGAACTCCTCCGCACCGGAGAAAGCTATCTGGTTGATATACTTCTCTATGTCGTCGGCGTCCATACCGATACCGTGGTCGGAGACGGTGATCGTGCCGGCCTCCTTGTCGACCTTGACACGCACGTCCATCTCTCCGAGCTCACCCTTGTAGTCGCCGAAGGCGGCGAGGGTCTTCAGCTTCTGCGTGGCGTCGATGGCGTTAGACACCAGCTCACGCAGGAAGATCTCATTGTCGCTGTAAAGAAACTTCTTGATGACCGGAAATATATTCTCGGTCGTAACTCCGATTTTTCCTTTTGCCATGATTCTGTATCTGTTCTGTATTTTTGAATTTGGTTATATTCTGTCTTGGCTATATCAAATACCGTGCCATATTTACAACAACCGGCATTTCCCGTTTTGACCACTTTTTCACCAAAATAATGTTAAAACCCCTCCATATCCGTGGATACGAAGGGGTCAGGACGCGGGAGCATGTTCTCCCGGCGTAATGGATGGAAGTCGGATTTTATTCCGCCTCGGCTGCCTCGGCTTCTTCGGCCTCTTCCGCCGCGCGGAGAGCCTCGGAGAAGTCGCTGTATCCGGCCTCGGTCAGGATGTTATACCAGGTGAAGAGCTTCTTGATGTCCGAGTCATATACGCGGTCGCGGTCGAAGTCGGCCACAACTTCCGCGAAGGCGTCGCGTAGACCTCCGGCGGCTATCAACCCCTTCACATCGATCTTCTCGCCGCCATGCTTCTCATACAGGCGGTCCAGGATGATGCCTAAGGGAAGATCCTCGGAGTCGGTATACATGGCGATGTCGCCGAGCGATACCACCTTCTCTCTCGGGCCCACGGGCTGGCGCTTCTTGCCTGATAGCTCCTCCACGAGGAGCATACGCGTGCCCTGTGAAAGTATCTTGTAAAGACCGGGCTTGCCGGTGATTGAAATTATCTCTCTTAAGTTCATGGTGTATTGTTTTGTTTTGATTAATCAGCGGAATCAGTGAAAGTTCTCTGTTTTCTCCCCCTCCCGCATCTACCGGGTCAACTGCGCCAGGCGGTCGAGCAGCGTGTCATCCGGGCCGTTGGCTATCTCCGCCACCGGAAGCCCCGCGTCCATGAGCAGACGTGTCTCCTCCCTCTGCGAGGCTATGCGCCGCGCAGCGTCCGTGCGCGACATGCCGCGGCCTTCGGCCCTGTCGAGCCTCACCTCCTCCGGTGCCGTGACGAGCCATACGTCATCGCATACCTCCGTCAGTCCGCTCCCGGCGAGTATAGCGGATTCTATCCATACGCGCTTCACTCCATGTGAGGCGGCATCGCCGATCCACGCACGTACATCCTCCCTAACGGCGCCATGCACCGTGGCGTTGACCCAAGCAAGAATTTCGGCATCCGAAAACATCAGCCCGGCCAGCCGTCCGCGGTCAAGCCCTCCCCCGCCGGGAAATATATCCGTACCGAAACGCTCGATCAGAACGGCCCTCACCCCGTGCCCGGCATCCTCCATGAGGAGGCGCGCCTCGTGGTCGCAGTCATACACGTCATGCCCTTGCAGACGCAGTATGCGCGACACCATGCTCTTGCCCGACCCGAGGCCCCCCGCTATACCTGTGACCCTTATCTTCATCTCACCACTGCATATTCAAGACTGTCCGTAGGGGTGGAAGCCTGATACGAAAGTCCGGAAACACTCCTGACGTTCACCGGCACCTTGTCCGTAGGGAGCGCCACATCCCGGTAGTCCACCCATGCCTCCACAGGCACGGCGGTGTCCGAGAACCTGCTCATCGGCACGAATGCCGTCACCCTCACCGTGGAGGGGAAGAGGAGCAGCTCGTTACCCTCCGGAAGGTTGATGATGCTCACGGGCACCGTGAACTCCTTGGCCACCAGCGGCTCCACCGGTATGCGCACCGTGACGCTCTGAGGCTCCAGACGCACTCCCGCCACGGGATGCAGCTTCACCGTCACCTCCGTGGGCTCATGGAGATTGCGCCTCTCCAGATGCTGCGTGAACACGCGCCTAAGCGTGTCAAGCACATTCTTCGGGCCGTAAGCCATCACACGAGTCGGAGTGCACGTAGGCTCACCTGCTATTACGCTTCCGGCCGCCGGAGTGCCGGTGAAGACCACATCCACCGGCACCGCCCGCCCCCTGCTCGAGACGTAGGGGGCACGGATGGAGTCAATGGAGGTGCTCAGAATAAGGGCTGTGCCACCGAAGGTAGATTTCAGCGCCGCCATGAGGTCGGCGTGGTTGAACACCAGCGCCCCGTCGCGCGCGAAGTCCTTGAAATTGACCGTGAGCCCGGGCGTGCGGAAGCCGCCGGTACGTATCAGAGTCGTCCCCTTGTCGCGCACCACCACGTGCATCCTCTTCGGCGGGTCGCTCACGAACTTCACCGAGTCGGGCACGCCGACGATGTTGATGTTCACCCCCACGCCGCGCTGCACGTTGTCGTTCATGGCCATGAAAAACCAGAACACCGTAGCTATCCCGAGGAATCCCAGGAACACCAGTACGTTGTGCAGACGTCCCGATTCACGGAACGTCCGCCACGCTGCGATGATGCGGTCAAATCGTTTCTTCATGCGTCACGCCCCCGCGGCTCAGTGAGTGGGTCTTACTTCTTCTCGGCGTTCTCCTGCTGTCCGGCGGGATAGATGGAGGCGATGTCCATGGTGATCTGCACGCCGGGAGCGATCTCCACCACGAGCGTGCCCGCAGCGTGGTCGATGCTCTTGATCTTGCCGTGGATACCTCCGGCAGAGACCACCTTGTCGCCGGCCTGCATGGCCTCGCGCGATTTCTTTATCTGTTTCTGCTTCTGCGACTGCGGACGGATCATGAAGAAATAGAAAATCACGATCATGGCCACAATCATCAGCATACCGCTCCATCCGCCGCCCTGCGACTGAAGGAGAATTGTGTTGAGAGTCGTCATATTTCAAGTAGTTTGATTATTTCATTTCAGAAGTTTACCCTCCTCGCAGAGATTGCGGGTGATGGTGGCTATCAGACCGTGCACGAAGCTGCCGCTGCGCGGCGTGCTGTATGCCTTGGCCATCTCCACATATTCGTTTACCGAGACGTTGAGCGGAATCTTGGGGAAGTTCATTATCTCGGCCAGGGCCGTCATCACCACCACGACATCCATGTAGGCCAGGCGCTCGGCCTCCCACTTGCGGTTGTCGAGGCTCGCGTCTATCAGTCCCCGGTAATACTCGCGGTTGCGCACCACAGCCGTGAAGAGCTCCGCGCCAAACCGCGCGTCCTCATCATCCTTGTACATCTCCATCACCGGCTCTCCACCCTCCTCCGAGGCGAAGCGCTTCAGGGTCTTGAGCAGGAAAGTGCCTATGATGTCCACATCATCGTTCCAGAACACCGATTTGTCCTCCAGACTCTCGAGAAACGTCGGGGAGTCGAAGATCACATATCTGAAGAGGTTGCGCCACAGCTCGCAGTCCATGCGCATATCCGTGGCCGGGGCCTCCATGTAGTCCTTGTAGACCTCCGAGGCCATTATCTCCTTGAGCAGCTCGCGCAGCAGATGCGGGTCTTCGTTGAGCCAGGAGATCTTGTGGTCCTCGCAATATTTGCGCACGCGCTCGTTGTCGGCTATGCGCCTCACGAGGTCGTTGTCCACAAACCGCATGTTCGGATTCAGATCCTCCTCGCTTACGATATACTTCTCCCTTCTCTCCTCAAGCTGACGCTCGCGGAGCATCGTGAGCTCCACGGGGAGCACGAGCATCCTGAAATAGAGTTCCCGCGCCTGATCGAGACTGCGCGAGAGGGTCTTGAGCGCCATGGCCACGCTGTCCTGCGCGGCGAAGAAGTTAGTGAATGTGGTGGCCATCATCTCGCGCATCCTGTCCACACCCCTGAGCGTGTGGTTGAGACGCTGCGAGACAAGCGCCCCTAAGGCGGGGTCGGGAGCGATGATGATGTTGAATATCTCCTCCCACACACCCTCGTTGCGCCGCTCGGCCTTCAGGAAGTTCTTGTAGATACCCGATTCCTTCACCGCCTCCGTGAGGGTGTCCACCACTGACTCGAGAGGGAAGCCCTCGCGGCGGTAACGCTCCATGAGCGACTTGATCTTGTCATCAGCCATGAGGCGGCGGATGAAACGGGTGTCGGCCAGAGGCTGCTCACCTCCGCGCTTGCGGATGTTTTCGGCTATACGCGCCATCAGCACCATAAGGTCCAGGTAGAGCGCGTATGCAAACCGCTTCTCCTTGGTCGGTGCCGTGGGCTGCGATTCCAGGGAGAAGGTGTCGTCGGCCAGCAGATAGCTGTAAAGCAACTGCACGACCTTGATGCGTATCAACACGCGGTTTATCATAACTCTTTATGATTAAATTTGTGGTTTTGCAAAATTAGCGATTACATCCCGATTATGCAAGTAAAAAAGGATGTCCGCCCCCCTTTTTCCTCCTCAGAGTCCGCTCCGCTGCTTCACGACCTCATACATCATCACCCCGGCGGCCACGGAGACGTTGAGCGATCCCACCTGTCCGGCTATGGGGATGGCGGCCAGGTCGTCACACACCCTGAGCACCTCCTGCGAGATACCCGTCTCCTCGGCGCCCATGACGATAGCCACGGGCACGGTGAAGTCGACTTTGGTATAGTCCTTCGCACCCTTCTCCGTGGCGGCCACTACGCGGTAGCCGTTGTCGTGCAGAAATCTCACGGCGGAGAGTATGTCGCGCTCCCTGCACACCGGAAGATGCACCAGCGCCCCGGCGGAGGTCTTCATGGCGTCGGGAGTGGCTCCGGCGCTTCCGCGACGGGGGATGACCACGGCGTCGGCGCCGGCGCAGAGAGCCGTGCGGGCTATGGCTCCGAAGTTGCGCGTGTCCGTCACGCCGTCAAGCACCACCAAAAAGGGGTTGCGCCCCTCCTCATACAGCCGGGGCACGAGATTCTCCAGCGAGTCGTAACCCACGGCGCTCATCAGGGCTATCGCTCCCTGATGGTTCTTGCGCGTGATGCGGTTCAGCTTCTCCACCGGTACTTTCTGGCTCACAATGCCATATTCCTTTATCTTGACCGTCAGATCTTTGGCAAGTTCACCTCCGAGATCCTTGCGCAGGAGCACCTTGTCGATATCCTTTCCCGCCTCAATGGCCTCTATGATGGCACGATGGCCGAATATGAAATCCTCTTTGTTCATGTCGATTTGCTGTTTGCGTCTCAGACTGCTGCCTGCTCACTGCTTCTTCGCGGCGCGGAGCAGGGCCCGGGCATTGTCCAGGGCCGCTTTGTTGACCTCGCTTCCGGAGAGCATGCGGGCGATCTCCTCCACCCTCTCCTTCTCGTCAAGGGCCGTGACGCGCGTCACGGTCTTGTCGGCGAGATCCGTCTTAAACACTTTATAATGATTCTTTCCCCGGGCGGCCACCTGCGGCAGGTGGGTGATGGCTATCACCTGCATATCGGCCGCAATGTCGGCCATCATGCTCCCCATCCTGTCGGCTATCTCGCCCGAAACCCCGGTGTCGATCTCGTCGAATATCACCGTGGGCAATTTCATCATCCCCGCTATCATCCCCTTGATGCAGAGCGTCAGGCGCGACATCTCGCCTCCCGAGGCCACTCTCACCAGCGGGAGGGGCTCTTGGTTCTTGTTGAAGGCACACCAGAACTCTATCGTGTCCTGGCCGTCGGAGGTGAGCTTTCCCCGGGTGTTGCGCACTTCAAAATGGAGGTTTTTCAATCCTAAGGGGCGTGCCTCCTCGGTGAGCCTTTCGGCAAATTCGCGGGCCGTGCGCTCGCGCGTCTCACTCAACTGCTCTGCCTCGGCCTTCAGCCGCCGTGCCACGATCTTGGCGTCCCTCTCGATGCCGGCCAAATCCACGTCTCCCCCGGCTATACCCTCAAGCTGCTCGCGAAGACTCTCGCGCAGATCCACCAGCGCGTCATCGCCCGACACCTTGAAACGCTTCTGCGCCTCGTAAAGCTCGTTCATTCTCGACGACACTTTCGCCAACAGCAGCGGGTCGGCCTCGATGCCGGAGGCCACCGTCTCCAGGGTCTGGGCGAGATCTTTCGTCTCGATATAGAGCGATTCGAGACGCGTCATTATATCCGGCCCTTCGTCGCTATCCTCGCCGAAGAGACTCATGTTCACTCCGTCGAGCAACTCTCTGGCCGTGGATACTCCCCCTAAGGCTCCACCCTCTCCCCCGTCGAGCGCCGAGTATGCGCCGTATATCCTTTCCCGCAGGTCGTCGGCATCGCTGAGAATGTCAAACTGACGCTCGATTTCGGCCAGCTCCCCGCGTTTGGGATTGATTTTGTCAAGCTGTTCGAGCTGGAAGGTGATAAACTCCCGGTTCTCGCGCGTGCGCCCCATGGCCTCGCGGGCCTTGCGTATTCTGGAGCGCAGTTCCACATACTGTCTGAAATCCCTCTTGTAGGTCTCCAGCAACTCCGCATCTCCGGCCATGGCGTCTATTATCCAGAGCTGATGGGCCGGCAGCGAGAGGAGACGATTGCTGTTCTGGGAATGGACGTCCACCAGATGCTGCGCCACATCGGCCAGCACCGGGAGCGTCACCGGAGTGTCATTGACGAAGGCGCGCGAGCGTCCGGACACGGAAATCTCGCGGCGCACTATCACCTGCCCCCCGTTCCAGTCCAGGTCGTAATGCGAGAAGAGAGCCTGCACCTCGGGAGCCACCCTGTCAAACTGTGCCTCGATCGTGGCCTTCGTCTCCCGGTTGGCCAATATCTTGGAGTCCACGCGCTCTCCCATCAGCAGGGAGAGCGCACCCATCATAACCGACTTTCCCGCACCGGTCTCTCCGGTGATGATCGAAAGTCCGTTGCGGAAATTGATGTCGAGCCGCTCTATGAGGGCGTAGTTGGTGATGGATAGTCTTTCGAGCATATTCTTATCGCGTGGGTGGATTCTTGATTTCCTCCATGCGGTCGCGGTCAGCCGGATAGAGGGGCTGCAGAAGGTCATACACTTTCATGCGCTCCGCCTCGGGAGCCTTGCTGTATACGTTCACAAGCTCGTCGAGCTTGGCGTCGCGGAAGAGTGAGCTTGCCGCCGACATGGGGGCGTTGTTGATGGCCTTCACGGCAGACTCCACGGCCCCGGTGATGGCCGCCCTCCCCTTGTCGGGACTCGTGGCCATCTCGTCGAGCCCACGGCGATGGTAGGTGTAGAGCATCTCGCGGATACCCTCCATGTTGCCGTCGGTAAACGAGCTCAAGATACCGCTCCTGTTCTTGGGGTCTTCGAAGGCCCTCCAGCCTATCGAGCCCAACGACTGCGCCGCCTGTACCACGGAGGCCGCCCTCTCGTAGTAAGGCTGTCCACCCTTGGGCGAGAAACTGTCGAAGTCAAGCGCCAGGAACAGATAGGCGTAGAAATTCAGTATGGCCTCGAGATTGGAGTTGATGCTGCTCTCGCTGAAAACCAACGGATCCCCTTCCTTGTAGTCAAACTCGATACGCGTGTCCCTGAAGTTGAGCAGGGTCGTGGTGTAGCTGCTGTTGTACACCGGCCGGGATAACTGCACCTGAAGGTCCCCCTTCATCCTGTCGTCAGCATACTCCTTGATGGTGAACATCATCCGGCAGTCTATCTTCTCGTTGTTGGCGAAAGTCGCGTTCGAGAACTTGGTCTCGTTCATATAGTCCGTGATTGACTCCTGGAGCGTCTCGAACACACTCTTGCTCGTTCCCTCGATAGCCTGCGAATTGACCTCCACCTGGCACACGAACTCCTGTCCGGAGGCGCTCTCCGTGCCGGCCAAAGCCGCGCAGACCGCCGCCCCGGCCACTATCATCCTGTATTTTGCGAATCCGTATGTCATTGTATTTCCTTTTTTCTTTCGGATGCCACAGCCCCTTTTTTCAGATGCTTCTGCATTTCTTATTCAGATGCTTAAGCCCCTTTTTCTTATTCAGATGCTTAAGCCTTTTCCTCTTGGTAAAGGCGTATGCTTTATTTTCCTTCCCAAAGGGCTGTCATTGCATCTACGATGTCGTCCGCCACCTCCCGCTTGCTCTTCGCCGGATAACAGCGCGGAGCCTCCTCGCGGGTGATGATGGTGATTTTGTTGGTATCCTTGCAGAATCCCGCCTCAGGATCGCTCAGGGAGTTGAGCACTATCATGTCGAGATTCTTGCGCTCCAGCTTGCCCGAGGCATTCTCCACGCCATTCTCCGTCTCCAGGGCGAAGCCGACAAGCATCCTGTCACCTTTTATGCATCCTAACGTGGCTGCGATGTCGGGATTGCGGCGCAGCGTGAGAGTGATTTCATCCACTCCCTCGCGCTTTATCTTGCTCTGCGCCGCGTTCACTGGTGCATAGTCAGCCACGGCGGCCGCCATGATCCCGGCGTCACACCCATTCCACACATTCAGACAGGCGTCGAGCATCTCGCGGGCACTCACCACATCTATGCGCTCCACACCCGGAATCGCTTCGCTCTTCGCCATCGGCCCTGCCACGAGCTTCACCTCCGCCCCCCGGGCAGCTAAGGCCTCCGCAAGCGCAAGCCCCATCTTCCCGCTCGACCAGTTGCCCACAAACCGCACCGGATCGATATTCTCGTAGGTAGGCCCTGCCGTCACGAGCACACTCTTCCCCTCCAGGTCGCGGCTGCGGTCGAAATATTTCTTCACGGCCCGGAAGATCTCTTCCGGCTCCGCCATGCGCCCCTTGCCCACAAGATGACTCGCCAGTTCTCCGCTTCCCGGCTCGATGATTTCCACACCGTCGGCACGGAGTATGGCCACATTGCGCTGCGTTGAGGGGTGCGCCCACATATCCAGATCCATGGCCGGGGCCACCATCACCTTCTCCTTCGCGCTCAGATAGGTGGTAACGAGCATATTGTCGGCCACACCCGTGACCATCTTGCCGATGGTGCAGGCCGTAGCCGGAGCCACCACCATCACATCGGCCCAGAGGCCCAGATCCACATGACTGTGCCACTCCCCGGTATTGGCCGCGAAAAACTCGCTCACCACCGGGCGACCGCTCAGCGCCGCTAAAGTCGCCGGCGTGATGAACTCGCGTCCGTTGGGAGTCATCACCACCTGCACCTCAGCCCCGGCCTTCATGAACAGCCGCAGCAGATAAGCGGCCTTGTAAGCCGCGATCCCTCCCGAAATCCCCAGCACAATATGCTTACCTTTCATAATCTGACCTCCCTCCCCTCAAAAAAATAGCAAAGCCCCATCTCCCCAAGGCAAAATCCCCCGCCTCCCCAAGGCAAGCCCCGGCCTCTCAATCATCACCCCTCGCCTCTCATGAACTGCCATTTATACCTCAGCACAACGTCCTTGGTGTTCTTAGGAAAATCTCCCTGGAGGATCCAGTCGAAAAATCCCCGCTCGCGCTCCCACACCTCCCGCAGAGGCTTCCCCTTGTGCTTGCCGAAATTAAACACCGGCACCTTCTCGTCATTGTAGACTATCCGCCCCGCAAGATCGATATTATTGCCCATCCGCGAAAACTCCGCCAGATAGTCCATATCGTTCTGAAGATCCGGATAGCGGTCGAGCTGCGCCTTCAGCACCTCATACGTGGCCCGCGTGTCGGCCTCCGCACTGTGCGCCCCGTCCAGCTCCTTGCCGCAATAGAAGCGGTAGGCCGCCACGAGCGTACGCTGCTCCATCTTGTGGAAGATATTCTGCACGTCGATAAACCGCCGCCCGGCGATGTTGAAATTCAGCCCGGCGCGGGCGAACTCCTCCATCAGCACCGGCACATCAAACCGGTTGGAATTGAATCCCGCGATGTCACACCCCTCGAAAATATCGAGAAGCGACCGCGCCACCTGCTTGAAAGTAGGCTCATTCGCCACATCTTCATCCGTGATATGGTGCACGGCCGTGCTCGCTTCCGGAATGTGCATCTCCGGATTGAGACGGCGGCTCTTGCTCTCCTCCGTCCCGTCCGGAAGCACCTTAACGTATGAGAACTCCACGATGCGGTCCTTGGAGATGTTGGTGCCTGTGGTCTCCAGGTCGAAGAAGATTATCGGTCTTGTGAGGTTGAGATCCATAGCCTTTTATTCTATCACCTGCATTGGCATCTGGAGCATCACCACATCCTCGCCCTCGTTCTGCTCGGCAGGGACGAAGAGTCCCGGACGAGCCGGATCGCTAAGACGGATGATGATGGTGTCACCCTTCAGATTGCCCAGCACCTCCATCATGTACTGCGCGTTGAATCCTATGGTCATCGGATTTCCTTCATATCCGCACATCACGCGCTCGCTCGCCTGCGTCGAGTAATCGAGGTCCTGGCTTGCAAGACCTATCCCCTCGTCGCCGATATTGAAGCGCACCAGGCTCGAAGCCTTCGAGGCGAAGAGCGACACGCGCCTCACGGCCGAGAGAAGACCCTGGCGGTCTACGGTCACCGTGAAGGGATTGTCCTGCGGGATCACGCGATTGTAATTCGGATAGTTACCCTTGATGAAGCGGCAGTTGAGCGTGTAGGGACCGAAAGCGAACTCCGCGCTCTTCGAGTCCATGCGCACGCTGATGTCACCCTCCTCCTTGTCGATGAGCCCCTTGAGGATGGCTGCCGGCTTGGAGGGGAGTATGAATTTCACCTCGCTTCCGGGCTTGAAAGTGGAATTGACGTAGCGCACGAGCTTGTGCGTGTCCGAGCTGACGAAAGTGATGTCCTCCGGATGCACGTCCCAGCAGATGCCGGTCATGATGGGGCGTATCTGCTCCGTGCTCACGGCGAAGAGGGTGTTCTCAAGTCCGGCAGTCACGACCGCCGCCGGCACATTGAGCGTCGTGTCAGCTGCCTGCGGGGGCGTCACGGGAAACTCCGCCGGGTCCACGCCCATGAACGTGAACTCGCCGCTAAGGTAGTTGATATCCACCTTAAACGACTTCTCGTCCACCGTCAGCGTCAGCGGCTGGTTGGAAATTTCCTTTACCACCTCGAGCAGACGCTTGGCCGGCAGGGCCACGCGTCCGTCCGCGTCGGAATCCATCACCTCCAGGGAGGCCGACATAACGTTTTCGGCATCGGAGCCGGTGATGGTGAGCGTATTGCCCTCTACGCTGAGGAGGAAATTATCAAGTATACTGAGTGCGTTTTTGGCATTAAGCACCTTGCTTACGGCAGTGAGCTGCTGGTAGAAGGCCTTGCCCGGAACGTTAAATTTCATTTCGCTAAAATTTTATCCACAAAATTAATCAAAAATCGCTCCATATCCAAACCCCCGGCCAAAAAAAACAAGCGGGGACGCATCACGACCGTGACGCGTCCCTGCGGGAATATTCTTTGCGGATGTCTCAGGCCTCCGGCTCTTCGGAGATGACCTCGAACTCGATCTCGCTCACCACGTCCTTGTGGAAGCGCACGGCAGCCACGTAAGTGCCCACTTCCTTGACGGGATTCTTCACCGAGATGATCTTGCGGTCGATGTCATGGCCGAGCTTGGCGAGGGCCTCGGCGATCTGCACGGCGCCTACGCTGCCGTAGATCGAACCCGTGGCGCTTGCCTTGGCGGGGATGGTGAGCTTCACGCCCTCGATGGCCTTGGCCGCCTCCTGGGCGTCGGCCAGGATCTGAGCGAGCTTGTGGGCGCGCTGCTTCTTGTCCTCCTCAAGCTGCTTCAGAGCGGACTTGGTGGCGATCACCGCCTTGCCCTGCGGGATGAGATAGTTGCGGCCATAACCGTCCTTCACTTCGACAACGTCGTCCTTGTAGCCAAGGTCGGTTACGTTTTCCTTAAGTATGATGATCATTGCTGTTGATTCTTTTAGTTACGGGTATGGTTTCGGATCACTTCATCAGGTCGGTCACGTAGGGGAGCAGAGCCAGGTGGCGGGCACGCTTCACGGCCTGGGCCACGCGGCGCTGGAACTTCAGCGAAGTGCCGGTGATGCGGCGGGGAAGGATTTTTCCCTGCTCGTTGAGAAACTTCTTGAGGAACTCGGGATCCTTGTAGTCAATATACTTGATGCCGCTGCGCTTGAAACGGCAGTATTTCTTCTTCTTGACGTCTACGGTCAGGGGAGTGAGATAACGGATGTCGCTGTTTGCTGCCATGTCTTAAGCCTCCTTGGTTTCAGTGGCCTCGGCCTGTGCCTCGGCGGGGTTCTCGTTTGCTTTGTTTGCTCTCAGTCTGCGGCGCTTCTCGGCATACTCCGCTGCATACTTGTCAAGGCGGAAGGTCAGGAAGCGGATTACGCGCTCATCGCGGCGGAAAGCCACGTCGAGCTTCTTCACGATGGTGGGCTCGCCCTCAAACTCGAGCAGGCAGTAGAAGCCGGTCGATTTCTTCTGGATGGGATAAGCCAGCTTGCGCAGACCCCACTCCTCCTCATTCACGACGGTGGCGCCATTCTCGGCCAGCACGCCCTTGAATTTCTCTACCGCTTCCTTCATCTGTTCGTCAGACAAAACGGGAGTTAAAATGAAAACGGTTTCGTAACGATTCATACGTTTGGGTTGATTGTAAATTTAGATTTTCATGCGAAATCCGCCCGCAAGGGCGCATTTGCGGCGCAAAATTACAAAAAAAATCCCATCCGGCCAAATTTCCGGACAGGATTTTTTTCAAGCCTGCAAGCAGATGCCTATGCAAGCAATCAGTAGAGATAGTCCTCGATCTGCTCGGGGCGGAAGTTGCCGATGAAGTCGGCGTGCTTGGCCACTTCGGCCTGGCCGTATTTCACATACACGTGCAGGCTCTTGCGCACGGAAGCGTCGCGCTGAGTGTCCTCAAGCAGCAGATAGCCCATGATGATGTGGCCGGCCATTTCCACGAGGCGGCGCGCCATAAAGTCCTGGAACCGGCTGTCTTTCACGCCCAGCACGGCCTGCACGGCGTCGGCATACTGCTGCGTCATGAAGACCAGCGTATTCTTCACGGCCTCGTCCTCGGGCATAACCTGCTCCTGCTCCATTTCGCGGATGCGGTCAAGATAAGTGCCGGTGGTGACGTGACGGATGGCAGCCACGACCTGAAGCTGCGTGGTGCCCTCGTAGATGCTCGTGATGCGGGCATCGCGGTAGAGTCGCTCGCAGCGGTAGTCCTTCATGAAACCGCTACCGCCGTGTATCTGGATGGCGTCGTAGGTGTTCTGGTTGGCGAACTCGCTCGTCAGCCCCTTGGCCAGCGGAGTGAAGGCGTCGGCCAGACGGCTGTACATCTTCGCCTCCTGCTTCTCCTCGGGAGTGAGCTTGCGCTCCTTGGCGATGTCGTCGTAGATCTTATAGATGTCCACATAGCGGGCGCAAGCGTAGAGCAGGGCGCGTCCGGCGTCGAGCTTCGCCTTCATCAGCGAGAGGATCTCGGCCACTGCCGGGAAGGTGATGATGGCCTTGCCAAACTGCTCGCGCTCCTTGGCATACTGCAGGGCCTCGCGGTATGCGGCCTCGCAGAGGCCCACGCTCTGGGCTGCTATGCCCAGGCGGGCGCCGTTCATCAGCGCCATCACATACTTGATCAGACCCAGGCGGCGGCTTCCCACCAGCTCGGCGGGAGCATCCTTGTAGACCAGCTCGCACGTCGGGGAACCCTTGATGCCCATCTTGTTCTCGATGCGGCGCACGTTCACGCCGCCGTTCTTCTTGTCATAGATAAACATCGACAGACCGCGCCCATCCTTCGAGCCCTCCTC
Organism: uncultured Porphyromonadaceae bacterium; assembly: GCA_947174995.1. GTDB lineage: Bacteria > Bacteroidota > Bacteroidia > Bacteroidales > Muribaculaceae > Lepagella. The sequence goes on along the minus strand of CAMWLC010000028.1, from coordinate 16,762 downwards.
GCTGCGTGCAAGCACGAGGTGGATATCGCTGTCGCCGTTGGTAATGAAGCGCTTCACGCCGTTAAGCACCCAGGAGCCATCCTCCTTCTGCGTGGCCTTGAGCATCACGCTCTGGAGGTCGGAGCCGGCGTCCGGCTCGGTGAGGTCCATTGACATGGTCTCTCCCTGACACACTCTCGGGATATACTTCTGAAGCTGCTCCTCGTTGCCGAACTCATATATGGTCTCGGCGCAGTCCTGGAGGCCCCAGAGGTTCTCGAAGCCCGCATCGGCACGGCTCACGATGTCGGCGGCCATTATATAAGGTGTGATAGGGAAGTTCAGACCGCCCAGGCGGCGGGGCATTGACATACCCATCAGACCGGCCTTGCGGCAGGCATCGAGATTGCGCTGCGTACCGTCGGCATATATGACGCGGCTGTTCTCCACACGCGGACCCTGGTGGTCGACATCCTCGGCATTCTCCGCGATGATGTCGCCGCAGATCTCGCCCACCACTTCCAGCACCTTGTCATAGCTGTCCATGGCGTCCTCGAAATCGCGGGGAGCATAGTCATACTTGTCGGCGTCGGCGAAGTTGCGTTCCTTCAGTTCGACTATCTTCTGCATCAGCGGATGATTGAGATGCAGCTTGAGCGACGGATTGTCGGTATAGAAATTAGCCATCGTTTATTTCGAGTTCTTTTTGTAATACTTGATGAGTTTCGGCACCACCTCTTCCATCTTGCCCGTGATCACGTAGTCGGCGATCTTGTTGATGGGGGCGTCGGGATCGGAGTTGATGCTGATGATGATGCCGGAGTCCTGCATACCGGCGATGTGCTGTATCTGGCCCGAGATGCCGCAGGCTATGTAGAGCTTCGGGCGCACGGTCACGCCCGTCTGGCCTATCTGGCGGTCATGATCCACCCACCCGGCGTCAACGGCGGCGCGGCTTGCGCCCACCTCGGCTCCGAGGGTGTCGGCGAGCTGCTGGAGCAGGTCGAAATTCTCCTTGCTTCCCACGCCGTAGCCGCCGGCCACGATGATGGGAGAACCCTTGAGGTTCACCTTGGATTTCTCGACGTGACGGTCGAGAATCTCCACCACGTAGTCCTCGTCCTTGATGTAATCCTCAGCCTTGAGGTTCACCACGGTGCCGGTGTGGTTCGGGTCGCGCTCCTCGCGCTTCATCACTCCCTCGCGCACGGTGGCCATCTGCGGGCGATGGTCGGGATTGACGATCGTGGCCACGATGTTGCCGCCGAATGCGGGGCGGATCTGATAGAGCAGGTCTTTGTATTCCTTGCCGGTCTTGGGGTCGGTGTAGTCGCCGATCTCAAGCTGCGTGCAGTCTGCCGTCAGTCCGCTGTGGAGAGCCGATGACACGCGCGGCCCGAGGTCACGTCCTATCGAAGTGGCACCCATGAAGGCGATGCGGGGCTCCAGCTCCTTGAAGAGATTGATGAGCAGCGAGCTGTGGGGGAGGGAGGTATAGGGATAGAGACGCTTGTCCTCCACCTTGTAGAGCGTGTCCACGCCGTAGGGGAACACCTGCTTCTCCACATCCTTGAGATTGTCACCGGCCACCACGGCCTCCAGCTTGATGCCGAGCTTGTCAGCCAGTTCGCGACCCTTGGTGAGGAGCTCGAGACTCACGTCGGCCACCTTGCCGTCCTCAAACTCCAGATATACTATGAGATTGTTCTTGTCTGCCATTGTATTGTCTCAGGGCCTCCTTAGCCGATGGTGTGGTTAGCGATAAGTTCCTTCACAAACTCCTCGATCTGGGCATCGTCATTGTCGAGGCGGCGTGCCTCCTTGGCCGTGAAGACCACGTTGACGATACCCTTCACTTTCGTCGGAGAGCCCGCCAGGCCGCACTGCTCCAGGTCGGCGTCCACCGTAGCGGCGTTCCACTCCCCTATCTCAAGCCAGGGACGGGCCTCGAGAAGGGCCTTGCGTGCCTCGTCGGCCTCGGAGGGGACGGCGGCATACTTGTATTTCTGAAGGGCCTTGGCGTTGCGCGGGCGGCAGGGGGCAGCCGATCCGTTGACGGTCACCACGCAGGGCACGGGACAGCTCACCGTCTCCACGCCACCCTCGATGCGGCGCTTCACCACCACGCGGCCGTCGGCCACCTTCTCTATCTCCTCGGCATACGTCACCTGCGGCCAGCCGAGCTTCTCGGCTATCTGCGGTCCCACCTGGGCGGTGTCGCCGTCGATGGCCTGACGGCCGCCGATGATGAGATCTACATGCCCCATCTTGCGCACGGCTGCGCTCAGGGCGTATGATGTGGCCAGTGTGTCGGCGCCGGCGAAAGCGCGGTCTGAAAGCACGACCCCGTTGTCGGCTCCGCGGTAAAGACCCTCGCGGATCACCTCGGCCGCACGCGCCGGACCCATCGTGAGAAGAGTTACTTTCGTGCCGGGATACATCTCCTTCAGCCTCAGGGCCTGCTCGAGGGCGTTGAGGTCCTCAGGGTTGAAGATAGCCGGCAGCGCGGCGCGGTTGACCGTGCCGTCAGCCTTCATGGCATCCTTCCCGACGTTGCGAGTATCAGGCACCTGCTTTGCAAGCACAATGATATTTAAGCTCATAAGTCGTTGTATTTGTTGTTTGCGACACAAAGTTAATAATTTTTTGGTAAATCTCATCCTTTTTCCCTAATTTTGTGGCATGAAGACTCTCTATTCCCTGACTTTGGCGGCGGGGTGCGCCCTCGCCCTCCTCTCCGCCCCCCTTTCCGGAGCCTCGGCGGCGCCCCAGGGGGCCCCGGCCGCGGACAAGGTCATGACCGATGCATCGGCCCTCATGGCCGACGGCGACTACGACGCGGCGCGCCGTGTGCTCGAGAATTTCATTTCCACCATCCCCAAGGCACGCCGCGCCCCGCGCGCCTGCTATCTCCTCGGGGTCTGCGAGTATGAGTCGGGGCGCTACGAGAACGCACGCGCATGGCTCGACGAGGCCGCCGACAAGGGGTATGCCGACGCCGACCTCTACCTCGGACGCCTCGCCTTCCTCGACTACGATTTCGGGAAGGCCGGCAGCCTCTACGGCCGATACGCCGCCCGCAAGGGCACCACGGCCCCCGAGCTGGAGGATTTCCGCCGCGAGCTGGCCACTGCCAACAAGGCCCTCTCCGCCGTGGAGCGCATCACCGTGATCGATTCCCTCGCCGTCCCGGCCTACGATTTCTACAAGTTTTACCGCCTCTCCCCGCAGTCGGGACGCATCCTCTCCCCCGACAAGATACCCTTCGAGCAGGGACGCCGCTTCGCCACGACGGCTTTCGCCAACGAGCGCGGCGATTTCATGATGTGGGCCGAGCCGGATTCCGTCGGCTATACCCGCATCGTGGAGTCGATACGTCTCACCGACGGTTCATGGCACGAGCCGGTCCCCGCCCCAGATTTCCTCAACGGCGGCGGTGACGCCGATTTCCCCTTCATGATGCCCGACGGCCTCACCCTCTACTTCGCTTCCGACGGCGAGGGCTCAATGGGCGGGCTCGACATATTCGTGGCTTCGCGCGATGCCGCGACGGGGGAATACCTCCGTCCCGGCAACGTCGGTATGCCCTACAATTCCCCTTACGACGATTTCATGCTCGCCATTGACGAACTCAACGGCATCGGCTGGTGGGCCACGGACCGCAACCAGCTCGCCGACAAGGTGACGCTCTACGTCTACCGCCTCAACGAGGCGCGGCGCAACCTCGATCCCGAGGATCCCGACCTCATCTCCCTGGCGCGCATCGACGACTGGAGAGCCACGGCCCCGAAGGATGCCCCCTCCGAGGAGACGCAGGAACTGGAGCGGCAGCGCGAGACCCTCGCGGCCACACCCGAGGCCCCGGAGCCGGACGATGACCCGGACTTCATCTTCCCCCTCCCCGGAGGCAAAGTGGCCCATTCCCTCTCCGACTTCCGCCATGACTCGGCGCGCCGCCTCATGAACACCTACCTCCTGACGCAGCAGCGCATGGAGGCCGATGAAGCCAAACTCGCCGAACTGCGTCAGAAATACCGTGCTGCCAAGACCGACGCGGCCCGCCGCGCCCTGGGCGACGCAATCCTCCCCTACGAAGCCTCCATCGCCGCCCACCGCCGCTCCCTCCTCACCCTCCGCTCCGACATCATCCGCGCCGAAAATCCCCAAAAGCCCTGACAAATGATTTCCTTTACCATCGCCCTCATACTCCTGATAGCCGGCTATTTCACCTATGGCCGCTTCGTGGCCCGCGTCTTCGGCGAAGACCCGGCACGTCCCACCCCCGTCCACACTCTCGCCGACGGCGTGGACTACGTCCGCCTCCCCTCGTGGAAGGTATTCCTCATCCAGTTTCTCAACATCGCAGGCCTCGGCCCCATCTTCGGCGCCATCATGGGCGTCATGTTCGGCCCCGCCGCCTTCCTCTGGATCGTATTCGGCACCATCTTCGCCGGAGCCGTACATGACTATCTCTCCGGTATGCTCTCCCTGCGCCGCGACGGCGCCTCACTCCCCGAGATCATCGGCCACGAACTCGGCGGCGGAGTCAAAAACGCCATGCGCGTCTTCACCCTGTTGCTCATGATACTCGTCGGCGCCGTCTTCGTCTATAACCCCGCCGACCTGATGGCCATGCTCACCCCCGCCTCCCTCGATCGCCTCTTCTGGATAGTCATCATCTTCGCATACTATATGCTGGCCACCCTCCTCCCCGTCGACAAACTCATCGGCCGCCTCTACCCCCTCTTCGGAGTGGCCCTCCTCTTCATGGCCGTCGGCATCCTCGTCATGCTCTACGTCCACGCCCCCGAGATGCCCGAAATGTGGCAGCAGTTCTACAACCACACCCCGAACCCCGAGGCCACACCCATCTTCCCCATGATGTTCGTCTCCATAGCCTGCGGCGCCATCTCCGGCTTCCACGCCACGCAGTCCCCCATGATGGCCCGCTGCCTGGGTAAGGAGGCCCACGCCCGCCCCGTATTCTACGGCGCCATGGTCACCGAGGGAATCGTGGCCCTCATCTGGGCCGCCGCCGCAATCACATTCACCGGCGGCTACGACGGACTTCAGAAATTTCTCGGCGACGGCTCACCCGCCATCCTCGTCGACCGTCTGTCGCGCTCTTGGCTCGGCCCTGTCGGAGGCATACTCGCCATTCTGGGAGTAGTCGCCGCCCCCATCACCAGCGGCGACACCGCCCTGCGCAGCGCCCGCCTCATCGCCGCCGACTTCATCGGCATCAAGCAGGCCAAAATCAAAAACCGCCTTGCCGTCTCCCTCCCCATCTTCGGAGCCGCCTTCCTGGTGATGCTCCTCCCCTACGCCTCCCTGTGGAGATACTTCGCATGGTGCAACCAGGTGCTCGCCGTCTTCACCCTCTGGGCCCTCACAGTCTGGCTCGCACGCCACGATCGCCTATACATCATCACCCTCATCCCGGCCCTCTTCATGACGCAGGTCACGGTCACCTACATCTGCTTCGCCCCCGAGGGCATAGGACTCATCACGGATCCCCTCCTCGGCCTCACCCTCTCCTACGAAGCCGCCGTAGGGATAGGAGTGGCCGCCTCCCTCATCCTCCTTCTCCTCTTCGCCCGCACCTTGCGCACCCCCTACCCCGACCTGAAAAAAGTCTGATCCTTCTCCGGATTAAAGAGAAAATACCCGCGCGAAGCCGTTTCCGCCCCGGGGCCCATACCCCGGAAAAAGAACGGGCGCCGAATCGGCGCCCGTTCTTTTTCAATCCAGCTTCAGCACGGCCAGGAAGGCCTTCTGCGGCACCTCCACACTGCCTATCTGCTTCATCCTCTTCTTACCCGCCTTCTGCTTCTCCAGCAGCTTGCGCTTGCGCGAGATATCGCCGCCGTAACACTTCGCCGTCACATCCTTGCGCACCGCCTTGATGGTCTCCCTGGCGATGATCTTCGCCCCGATGGCCGCCTGGATGGCGATGTCAAACTGCTGGCGCGGTATCAGCTCCTTGAGCTTCTCGCACATCCGCCGTCCGAACTTCACGGCATTGTCGGCGTGAGTGAGCGTCGAGAGGGCATCCACGCTCTCGCCGTTGAGCAGGATGTCGAGCTTCACCAGCTTCGACTCCCGGAAATCATGGATATGGTAATCGAAAGAGGCATAACCCTTCGAGATCGACTTAAGCTTGTCATAGAAGTCTATCACTATCTCCCCCAAGGGCATATCGAAGGTGAGCTCCATGCGGTTGCCCGAAATATACTCCTGCTTCACCAGTTCGCCGCGCTTCCCCAGGCAGAGCGTCATGATGGGGCCGATATAGTCGGCCTGCGTGATGATGGTGGCGCGGATATAGGGCTCCTCGATATGGTCGATGAGCGTCGGCTCCGGTAGCCCCGAGGGATTATGCACCTCCGTGGCCTTGCCGTGCTTGTCGTAGACCATGTACGAGACGTTGGGCACCGTGGTGATCACCTCCATGTTGAACTCCCTGCTGAGCCTCTCCTGTATTATCTCCATGTGAAGCAATCCCAAGAAACCGCACCTGAAACCGAACCCGAGTGCCGCCGACGATTCGGGCTGGAACGTCAGCGAGGCATCGTTGAGCTGCAACTTCTCCAGCGATGCGCGGAGATTCTCGAAATCCTCCGCCTCGATGGGATACACACCGGCGAACACCATCGGCTTCACCTCCTCGAACCCGGCTATCGCCTTGTCGCAGGGACGGCTCACGTGGGTGATGGTGTCGCCCACCTTCACCTCCTTGCTCGACTTGATACCCGAGATGATATACCCCACGTTGCCGGCGCTCAGCTCCTTGCGCGGGTCCATGTCGAGATGAAGCACCCCGATCTCGTCGGCATGATACTCCTTTCCCGTGGAGACGAATTTCACGAAATCCTGGCTGCGCAGCGTGCCGTTAATTATCTTGAAATAGGCTATGATACCCCGGAAGGGATTGAACACCGAGTCGAATATCAGGGCCTGAAGCGGCGCCTCCGGGTCTCCCTGGGGAGCCGGCACGCGCTCCACGATGGCGCGGAGTATGTCGTCAACACCCTGCCCGGTCTTTCCCGAGGCGCGGATTATGTCGGCGCGGTCACACCCCAGGAGATCCACTATCTGGTCCTCCACTTCGTCGGGATTCGCGCTCTCCAGGTCACACTTGTTGATCACCGGAATTATCTCGAGGTCATTGTCGATGGCCATATAGAGATTCGAGATCGTCTGGGCCTGGATACCCTGTGTGGCGTCCACGATGAGGAGCGCCCCCTCGCAGGCGGCGATGGAGCGCGACACCTCGTAGGAGAAATCCACGTGTCCCGGAGTGTCGATGAGGTTGAGGGTATAGTCGGTGCCGTCGAGCGGATAATCCATCTGTATGGCGTGGCTCTTGATGGTGATGCCTCGCTCGCGCTCCAGCTCCATGTCGTCAAGCACCTGCGCCTCCATATCCTTGCCGGCCACAGTGCCGGTGCGCTCCAGCAGCCTGTCGGCGAGTGTCGACTTGCCGTGGTCGATATGTGCGATGATGCAGAAGTTCCTGATATTTTTCATGCCGCAAAATTAGTGAAAAATTTCGGTGTGCGCAAAAAACGCCGAAAAAGAGGCCCCGGGGATCGCCCGGAGCCTCTTGCATATTCATTCCGCCATGCGGCGGATCGGGATATTTTTAGCGGATGGCTACCTTGGTGGCCTTGCCGTTCTTCACGGAGATGAACATTCCCTTCTCGGGGTTGGCTACGCGCACACCCTGCATGTTGAAGTAGACTGCCTCGCCCTCTGCTGCGGCGATGCTCTCCACGAAGTCCTCGCCGGCCTCGGTGAAGGAAATCACGTGGGTGTTGCCGTCCCACTTCACGTCGAAGGTGCCGGTCATGTAGTATGCCACGTTGCCGCTGTCGCCGAACACCTCTTCGAGCTCATGCTCGAAGATGTCGAATCCGAAGACGAGCTCCTCGTCATACGTGCCGTACTTCTTGGCCCAGCCGGTGGAGGACACCTTGAAGTAGCCCACGTTGTCGAGCTGGAGGTCCTTCTTCTCGTACACCTTGTCGCTCACCTCGGTGAAGAGCTGGTCGGCGCCGAGGGTGTAGTCGCAGAAGTCGCCGGTGATGTACCACTCCGTCTTGCCGGCGGGAGTACCGGTCACCACGCAGGTGAGGTTGTCGAGGTCAAACACCACGTGGGCGTTCTCCACGCGGGAGAAGTCCTCACCGAAGCCGATGTCGCTGCCACCCTTGCTGAGGTAGAGGGTCTCGCCGAGCACGCAGGTGTCGCCCGAACCGAAGTCATACTCGCCCCAGGTGCCGTCGTTGAACTTGAAGCCGGTGCCGAGCACGGCGCCGTCCCATTCATACTTACCCTCGCCCACGTAGGTCATTTTGCCGCTCTCCTGAGCGAGACCCCAGCTGTCGCCGTTGTTGACGTTGGAACCGATGATGTAGATGTCTACATCCTGTGCGCTCATCGACATGGCGCCTGCCACCATGGCAGCTGCAAGTAAAAGTTTCTTCATTCCTTAAGAATTTAGTTAAGTGAAAAATATTGTTGTGTTCGCTTTTCAGCCGATATTGTTGTCCCCGCGTCCGGACTCTCTGTTCGGGCGCGGGGGAGTTTCATGGCCTTCTGCCCTAACTAAGCGCAAAGTTAGGGATATTATTTGACAGTTGCAAACATTTTTTTTATTTTTTTATCGAATATTCCGCTGTTTGCCTGTCATTGCCTCCTCATTCCTCCTCAATAGGCTCCTTGGGGAGCGTCGCGTTCAGGCAGAGATAGCCTAAGATGCCGGCGAGTAGCGAACCCACCAGGATACCGAGTTTGGCCTCGTTGAGCACCAGCGACATATAGGGATCACCCGTGCCGAAGGAGAGGTTGGCGATGAAGAGGGAGACGGTGAAGCCGATACCTCCCACCACAGCCACGGAGGCCATCCGCTTCCAGTTGCCACCCGAGGGCATCGGGGCCCACCCGAGCTTGATGCAGGCCCAGGAGAAGGTGAAGATACCCAGGAATTTTCCTGCCACCAGACCGACGATGATTGCCAGCGAGACACCGCTCACCACATCCGCCGGGTGCATGTCGCCGAAGAAGATGCCGGCGTTGGCGAAGGCGAAGAGGGGCACGATGATATAGTTCACCAGCGGGGCGAACTGGTCCTCGAGATCCTGCAGAGGGGAGATCACCTTGTCGGAGGCGGATTCTATCTGCTTGAGCCAGTCGATCTGCTGATGGTTCAGGATAGTGCGCGAGTTGAGCTTCGCGTCATCCTCGCTGGCGAAGTGCGCTATGTTCTCGCGTATCATCTTGATGAAACGCATCGGCGCATACACCGGCTTGGCCGGCACGGTGAAGGCCACCAATACTCCCGCTATCGTGGGATGGATGCCGGCCTGTAGGAACATGAACCATACCGCCGCGCCGAGTATGAAGTAGAAGAGCTTGGTCTGTATTCCGGCCTTTCCTCCCAGAGCGAGCACCAGGAGCACCACCGCTGCGCCGATAAGCATGGCATAGTCGATATGCGAGGAGTAGAAAATGGCGATGACGAGGATACCTCCGATGTCGTCCACCACGGCGAGAGTGGTGAGAAACACCTTCAGGCCGATGGGCACACGCTTGCCGAGCATCGTGAGCACGCCGAGGGAGAAGGCAATGTCCGTGGCCATGGGGATGGCGCAGCCGTCGGCGTAGTCCGTACCGTGGCCCAAGGCGAAGAAGAGACACACCGGCACTATCATGCCGCCGCAGGCCGCGATGATGGGGAGCAGGGCCTGCCGGAACGAGGAGAGCTCACCCACGAGCACCTCCCGCTTGATCTCCAGACCCACCTGGAAGAAGAAGAGGGCCATCAGCGCGTCGTTGATGAAAGCCATCACCGACATCGGTTCGCCATGATGGCTGAAGAGATTGAAACTGCCGATCTGGAGCGCCATCTCATGAGTCCACAGAGACTCGTAGAAATCATGAAGAAACGGCAGATTGACCACGAGCAACGCGAGCACCGTGGCCACGATGAGCAGATTGCCGGCATTGGCGAAATGCCGCATCACCTGCTTCATGCTGTAAAAGACGTTTGACATATTGGGATTTGGGAGGAGGGGTTATTGGGATGATTGAGAATTATTGGGATTATTGGGAGTTAACACGAATTTTTGCAAAATTAAACAAATTTTCGCATCCGCGCAAATTTTCCCGCCCTCCCCCACGCATGTCCGCCAATCCCATCCGACGTAATGTAGAGGAGGCTTCCGGCCTCCTCAATACCATCTTTGGATTTCGACGATATTGAGTAGACCGGAAGCCTCCTCTACTTTGCTTCCCTGAGGAGGCCGGAAGCCTCCTCTACTTCATTATTTCACGAGCACCTTCTCGGCTTTGCCGCCAAGAACGCGGATGAAGATACCCTCGGAGGGGTTGGTCACGCGCTGTCCCTGCAAGTTGAAGTAGACAGCCTCGCCGGCCTCGGCCTCGAGACCCTTCACGGAAGTCTGAATCTCATTCTCGACCGCCAGAATCATGGTGCTGAAATCTGCAGTGAAAGTGCAGGACTCGGAATCCACTGTGAGAGTATGGCCGTATGCATCCGTAGCGGGCACGATGGAGAAGTAGTGCTTGAAACGATCACCGCCAAGTTCCTCGGACGCCTGCGGGTTTGAGACGGGGTTGAAGGTGTACTTCTCATCGCCATACATGAAGAGTATGCAGTCGGTATCACTCAGATTCTGGCAGGTCACCGAATACTCACCGTTGCTGTAAGTCATCTCCATTTCGGTAGGCTCGCCATATACGATCTGATCGGACTCGCGGTTGTATTCAGCCGGAGTGATGATGATCTTTGCAGCGGGCACGGCTTCCTCTACTTCGGCCTTGGCGGTCTTGTTTGCGAAGTCAACGGTGAACGTAGTGTTACCTTCGATGCCAAGGGGAGCCACGGTATTTTCCACCAGAGTGTAGTTGTAGGTCTTGGTGTTGGCGGTTTCTGCGATGGCCGCTACGCGGTTAGCATCGGAAGCCTGAAGTTCGAGACCATAGCTTACACCCTTGTAGGTGAAGGCCACCATCTGAGTCTTAGTCACGGTGCCGGTCCAGGTGTAAACACCGTCAGAAATCTTTGTAAGAGCCTCCCAGCTGCTATCGGCTGTTCCCTCCTCGGAGAGCACTATCTTGGTGGATACTTCATCTTCGGAGGGACGGCGGTTGTCCACAAGGATAAGGTTGTTGTTGTTGGTATCCACAGTGATTGTGCACTCTCCATCGGACGCGCTGATGTTGTCGCGGTTGTCCTCACCGTCAAGCGCAAGAGGTACGAGAGGATATGTGTAGGTATAGTCGCCGTTTTCATCAGGTTCATCAGCCACGCCTACCATGTTGGTGTCGATAGTGTAGCGTGTACCCCTGATATTGATGCGGATGGGAGTAGCTTCGGTGATAGTGCCTGTCCAGGTGAATATACCTCCACCCATATCCTGCATGGGCACGATAGTGTTGTCATACAGACCCATTGTTACGCCCTCGGTCGGAACGGAAATCCTGGCCTTCTTCGTGGTGATATTGATAGTGAAGTCAACCTCCGTGGCATACCAGAACTCAACACCCTCGGTATTGTCAGCAGGGCACTCCTCAAGTTCGTAAGTATATATTACCTCGCTGTTGTCGGGTGTGTACTCCACCTCCGTTGACTGGCTTTCGCGCTTGAAGATGTAGTTCACGTTCTCGATGTTGAAAAGGAGCTTGTCACCCTGTGCGATAGACTGCGTGGAGGTGAACACATTGGGCTCGATCTCATTCATGCTGTATGAGGTGGCATCATCTCCTCGTGTGATGATGATATTAGCAGCACCCATTGAGTCACCGAGCGTGAATGTGATCTTCATGTCTGAGGAATTAAGCTCAACTGTCCACTCGCCCTTTTTAATCTTCGCAACGGTGCTATTACCAGAGGTGGTAATTCCATAACTACCATTGGTATCAACCGTAACCTCACCATCCGTGAGATAATAGCGGGTCACACCAGTGGTCGACCATCCGGTCGGACGCTCTCCGTAGAAAAGAGTAAAATAGGCTATATCATTTGTGCTCTGATTGAAATCCACAAAAGCCTTCCAAACATTGTCATCAGCGGGATCCTGCTCCATAGGAGTATCGAATTTCCAACCGGACCCCATATCGTAGGCTATCCACCATCTTGCTGTGGATGTATGAACATCAAGTGTGTTCATAATCGGATTGTAGATCACGGTGTATTTGCCGGCAGTGCTGACGGAGTATGTGGTGCCGGTTTTGGTTGCATTGGCTCCATCAGTAAGGGGGGCGCCAATGGCAGGCTGACAGTTAGCTGCCTGCTTGTAGTCTGTGCCGGGATAGTAGGGGATGATCTGGAAGCTGCTTCCGGCGTTCATCTGTTGATAGAATACCTCCCAGTTGCCGTAGTTATTGGCCAGTTCGATGTAGTTGCTGCCGGTTTTGAGGACATATGCATACTGATACACTCCGCCATAGTTGATGATGAGCGTATTATTGTTGGAGTTGTATGCTATGTAGTACTGAGCGTCAACCGGGAACTTGCCATTGTCGAGGTTATATTCTTCACCATCGATCGTGACGTTGGTATTCGTGGTGAGTGAAGCGGAGTCGAACTCGATCTGATTGTTCGGGTCAGACATCTCGGTACCCTCCTCATAGCAAATCAGCTCAAAAGGCTGATCCTTGCGAGCGTTGGTCGTGATGTTGTAAACACCATTGTTATTGGTGTCGGTCAGATCGATGTACTCATCACCGATCTTGATGGCCCAGTCTATATTGTTGATCTGCTTCTTGACCGTGAGTGTTTTTGTCTCAGGAACCCATATGAATTTATATACACCCGGTCCTTTGGTAATCTTATAATTACTATCACTTGCAACCACGGATATGGAACTGCCAGCAGTTACCGTAACACCCTTTGAGGCATTCCACCAAAAATCTTCTGTCTCACTATCAGAAGGCATTTGGATAACACCAAACATGAACTCACCATTAGTCAATTCTGTTGTCAGAGTCCATACTCCATCAGAATTCTCCATGTGCTCGATGGTCCAAGTATTGCCACCACCATAATTACCTTTGATTCCGTAGCGTGCGGTAGAGGGATCAACAATATACTCTCCCTGGTATTCTACAGTAAAAGAATTGGATGAAGTATTGAAAACTATCTTATAGTTTCCGGTATCACCCGAAAACTCCCAAGATCCTTCTCCTCCTTGTGCAGAATATGTACCGTTACCCGAAACCTGAGCGCTTCCGTTGGACTTATAACGATTGCTGGAGGCATTAAAACTGTTCCAGTCGTTTGGATACAGTTGCTTTACGAATGAGAAGTATTTACCATTCGTCAATAAGCCCTCATAAGTATACACACCTGAACCCGTTGAAGGCATCTCGGTACCTTCAGCAGGGTCCCAATTCAAACCCACTGCGTCTCCGACGATGTAGAATCCCCACGCCGGGGCGGCCGTCATGGCGAGGCAGGCCGCGAGCGCAAGTAAACTTTTCTTCATGTAAGTCAAAGTTTTGTTGTTGTTATTATTAGTTTATTAGTTAGCCTGTTAGCATTACGGGAAGCGGATTGTTGCATTACCGTTTTCGCACGTGCACATCCCGTTCCGATGCGGCAAAATTAGCTATTATTTTTCATATTACCAAATTATTAACACAAAAAAATCAAGCGGACATGGCACGCCATGTCCCTACAAGAGGAGCCAATCGATGGTCTCGCGCATCAGGTGCTCGCGCTGGTTGGGGTCGGTGAGGCTCTCGAAGGGGACGCTCATGACGGCTACTTTTCCTTTGCCTCTCTTCACCAAATACCCCGCTCCTCCGTCGGTGTCGCTGAACGACAGCATCTCCTCGGCTTTCGCGCCCGGGGCCGCGCGCAATGCGTCGGGCCGCTCGACTATATACTGCTGCTCATTGAGGGTGTTGCTGTATCGGTAGCTGCGCTCCTGCAATCCCGATTTCATGGCTCCGGCCAAGCCGTCGATCCTGCCGCTGCGGCTCACGCCCAAGGTGTCGGGCAATACGCCGAGCACTTTCTCGGCAAACCGCTCCCCGCCGGCGGAGGCGCGGGGGTCGAGAAGGTCGCTGGCGACGTAGGCTCCGCTGACCATCAGGCGCCCTCCTTTGTCAAGGTAGCGCTCCAGGGCGTCGCGCAATTTCGGCGGGAAGGCTTCGTAGCGGGCTGTGGTGTCTCGCCCGACGAGGGTGGTTTTCTGTTTGCCGAGTATCAGGTCCACGGCCTTGTAGTCGGAGAGTTTGACGTCCCCGGCCATTACGGCCCCCACGGAGGCCGACACGAAACCGCGTCCGGCCCCCTGCAGGGCGCTGCCGTGAAGGGCGGGATAGTCAAAGGTGTTTCCTGCGATTATCATGTCGATGTCCGAACCGCTGCTGCGTCCGAAGGATTCTCCGGCGGAGCGCCGAAATTCGGTCTGCGGTCCGGTGAAGGAGATGTCGCGGATATAGGGGACGCCGAAGTCCTCGTCGCTGCGGAAGCCGGCGCGTCCATCCTCGCTGAACCAGGCCGGGCCGCTGAGGCGCGTGAAGCCGTTGACGACCATCACCGGGGCTTCGTCGCGCTCCCCCTCGCGGAAGGCAAGTGTCTCGGAGGGGAAGGAGAGGCCGCCGTCGTTGACGGCTATCACCTGCAGGGAGTGGAGCTCGCGGTCGTCGGTGCGCACGTCGAAATGACGGTCGCGGGTCTCCCCTATCTTGTGCCATCCTAATTCGTCCTGCGCTCTCTCCATGATGATGTAGCGGTTGGGGGCGGCAGTAGGTTCGAGGGGATCGGGGGTCCAGTCCCATGTGAGGCGGTAATGTCCACGCTTGGAGCGCGTGATGGCGAAGTCCTTGACGGGGAGGGGCTGTATCACCACTTCGCGCCCTTTGCGGGCAGCCACAAAGCGTGCCAGGGCCTTGTAGATGGCGCGTCCGACGGTGAAGCGAAACGTCGGGTCGAGGCCGAGGCGCATGTCGGCGAAGTTCTGATGCGAGAGGAGCTCGATGAGGGCCGTGGGTACTTCGGGTACGCGGGCCTCGACGTAGCTCTTGTCCCACATGGAGCGGCGCGTCCACGCGGGGTCATACAGCTGGCGGATGTCGCCGGTGATCTGGCGCATGAGCAGGTCGGTGAGCATACGCGAGTTGATGCGGCGCGTGCCGTCCTCGTAGCTGTCGCCGCCGTTGGTGAAGTAGATGCCGAGAGTGCCTACGTAGCTGTCGTCGGCCCTCTTTCCTGCATCACTGTGCAGGGCCATGGCCACATCCACCGGTATGCCGAGACCCTCCTCGTCGGGGAGCACGCGTGATCCTCCTGCAAGCCGGTTGACCCAACGGCCGCGTGAGGTGTAGTCATCCTTATAGTCGTCGGTACCGTTGTAGGGGGAATACACCTCTTCCGGCATACCGGCCCATTGGAGCCAGTAACGCGCTCCCTCGAGATAACGGGGCAGTCCGGAGGTGCGGAACTGCGGGGCGCGCCCCGCCGGGGCGCTCTGGGCGGGCGTCTCGGCGCGGAAGGGGTTGTCGCCCGGTTCAGGGTGGCCGTCGCCGGGCTGGCCGTCCGCAGCCTCGGCGTCATCCGGCGTTTCGGCGGCGTCCGCGCGGTCGCTCCCGTCGGAGAGGGGGGCGGCGGGGGTTTCCTGGCCCCAGTAGATGTCGGAGCGACGCGGGGAACGGGCGATGTTGCCCATGCCGCCGCCTATCTTGATAGCGTCGGCGGTGACGATGGTGCCCCCGTGGTCGCTGACGTTGGAGAGGGAGACGACCGGCGTCTCGGCGTCATACCCTTCCTCGAAGGGGAAGGTGCCGAGATAGATCCATGTGGAGCCTCCCATTGTCTGATTGACGCTGAATTCCTTCTTGCCGCCGGAATAGTTGACCGTGTAGCGGGCGTCGGGGGCCGATTCAGGAAGGGAATGGTAACTGACGTAGAGGGCGTACTCGCCATCCTCAGGTATGTCGGCATACCACCGGGCCTCGGAGGCATGGGAGGCATTGCGCACGGTCTCGGCCTGGCGGTAGGTGCCGTTCTCGAAGGGATTCTCGGTGTCGCGGAAGTCCTCGAGGTCGTAGATGAATCCCTCCTCCTCGCCGTCGGTCCACTTTTTCGAACCGTCGGTCTCCAGATATGTGGTCTGCGAGTAGATCTCCCCCTCGGGGTTGATGTCGTTGTCCACTATCACCTCGTGGCGCGAGGTGTCGCGCTCGCGCGGTAGCATGACGTATGCACCCGCATTTTCAAGCATCGGCACCACGTAGGGGAGTATATAGCTCATGGTGTAGGTGTCCTCGATGCTCTGGAAAAGGAGGGGACGCTGCCATTGCCAGGCTCCGGAGGAGGGTTTGTAATAGCGGCCGTGGCTGTGCCAGAGAGCGATTATGTCTCCGACAAGTCCTTTCCTGGGATTGGCCAGGGGGTCGCGGTCCACTACGAAACGTGTGGGCTTGCGGGCCTCTTCCGCCATCTTATCTATTTTCATTATATAGTACGCCAGGGGATGACGCCCCACGGAGAGATCCACGCGAAACCGTTTCAGGGAGTCGGGAAGGGCCGAGGTGGTGGCGCGCTGGAGATCCAATATCAGATCCGTGGTGACGGGGAGGTAGGTGAAGTTCTCGTTGAGCGCGACGTTGGCCACGCGGTTCTTGAGGTCGGGCTTCACGGCGTTGACGCGGAGCCCCCCGGGATTGGACTGCGGGGGCACTGCGGCAATCACGGCCTCGTTGACGGCAAGCGTGAGGGAGTCGTTCTGCGGGGTCTCCTTGGGGG
>CAMWLC010000027.1 GCA_947174995.1 uncultured Porphyromonadaceae bacterium | reverse complement strand
ACACCCTGTTCACCACCGACAGATATATGCAGCTCCCCGTCAGGGACTACGAGCTTACCTACCGCAAGCGGGGCTACTACCCGCAGACGCGCCGTTTCCATATCGGGCGCGGCCAGACTTACCGTGACTCCGTGGTGCTCGAGAAGATACAGTACGTCCCCTCGAATACCGGGTATGCCGCCGTGGGCTTCGCCTACGCCTCGCGCCCCGTCGTCAGCTTCACACTCGGCGGCATCATCGCCAACGTTGACCTCTCCGCAAGCTACATGCTCGGCCTCGGGAAGACGAAAGCCGTGGACTGGCAGAACATCGAAGACAACATCTTCGCACAGGCCGTGCAATACCGCATGGACGAATGGAGCGTCATGGCCGGTTATCAGCTCCGCTTCGCCGAGCGATTCGGTCTCACGCCCCGTGTCGGCTTCATGCAGCAGATACTCTTCGCCAAAGGTGCCCCCGGCAACGGCTACACCGTAAACAATATCCCCGTCGAGCTGCGCCTCCTCTACAAGCCCGTGCCTCACTTCGGCCTCTACGTCCTCGCCGGCTACGCCATCCCCTGCGCCGACAAGAACCAGATCACGGAGGTCTGCAAGCAGGCCTCCCTGACGCGCGGCGGCTTCCGCGCCTCCCTCGGCATCACGGTGAATCTATAAATCTTATAAGTCTTATAAGTCATATAAGTCATATAAGTCATATAAGTCATATAAGTCATATAAGTCATATAAGTCTTATAAGTCATATAAGTCATATAAGTCTTATAAGTCTTATAAGTCATATAAGTCATATAAAAAATCTTATAAATCTTATAAAAATGATTCCAGATCATTTTTCCGGCCGGATTCTCCGGGCCGTGGCGGTGCTTTTCATCGTGCTGGCCGGAGTCTCCTGCAGCGACAATCTCAACGAGACGCTCATGCCCTCCAACGGCACGCGCCTCTACATAACTCCCTCCACGCACTCGGCTCCGGAGCTGGCCACGGACCATCTCCTCCCCATCGGCTCGACGAGCACCCCCGTCACCATCGACGTGGAGAGCAACACCCGCTGGTCTGTGGAGGTCAAGGACTGCAGCGGCGCGTGGTGCTCCGTGGCGTTTCCAGATGGCCGCGAGGTGACGGTCGGCGACGGCGAGTTCACCCTCCAGATAGCGGCCAACCAGAACACCACGCTGACGCGCAAGTGCACGGTGGTGATCTACGCCGTTGACATCAACCACGAGCGCGTGCCCGACACCTCCTTCGAGATCCGCGTGGAGCAGGACCTCCAGAACGTGGAGGTGCCCGACGCCACACGTGCCGAACTCGTGGCTGCCGGGGGATCCGAGGTCTTCGAGATCATCTCCGACCAACCCTGGACCGCCTCCGTCAACATGCCCGACTGGATGACCCTCTCCTGCTCCGACGAGGCCGTGGAGCGTGATGCGCAGGGTGCGCTCCTTTACCGTCCCGCCGTGGCCGGAACGACCCGCAAGGTCAGCATCGCCGTGGCTATCTCACGCAATCTCACCCTATCGCGCCGCCGCGGACTCGTGACCATCGCCAGTCCCACCTCCAGCTTCACCCCCATCCATATCGAGCTGACGCAGTCCGCTGCGGAGGATGCCTTCGATGTCACCCCCTCCACGGAGCGTACCCTCTCCTCCGACGGGGGGACGCTCACCTTCGAGGTCTTCTCCCCCGCCAACGACTGGGAACTGCTGATGCCCGTCGCCGCCCCCTGGCTGACGGCCGATATGACCTCCGGCGGCCCGACGCAGGGCACCGCCGTGACGCTGACCGTGGCCCCGAGCGCGGAATACAACACCCGCGAGGCCGTGGTGCGGTTCCGCGTGCGTGACCGCGACAACACCGAGATACCGGTGCGCATCACGCAGGATGCCGCCGCCCCGGCGGTGCCGGGGGAGGCCGTGACCTTCAGCCGTCCCTGGCTCGAGGCCGGGTGGACGCAGACCGCGGCTCTCTTCATGTCCTCGCTGAGCGTGCATGTGTCGGCGATGCCAACGGAATGTGGCGCGATCATACGGCGCACGGACGGCGGCGCGGAGACCCGCGTGGCCGGCACACTGACCGGCGGTCTGCTGCGCGTGGAGCTGACCGGACTCGAAGGCATGACGCAGTATGACGTCTGGGCCTACGCCATCATCGACGGCGAGCTCCACCTTGCTCCCGACCTGCTCCGCTTCACCACCGCCGGCTTGCGCCCCGGCGAGGACGATAACCCCACGGTAATACTCCCTCGATGACCCCTCGAAAAAGAACTACTAATCAACAAACACAATCATGAAATCAAGAATCACACAACTCCTCCTCATGCTGATTTTATGCGCCGCGATACCTGTATCAGCGCAGAAGATAGTGCTTCAACACGATGGAGAGATGACTTTCTTTGAAAAAGGGGACATGCCTCTTGCTCTTGAAAAGTCTGTTGCCAATGACACCATATTTCTACCCGAAACGATCATTCCGGGAAACTTCACCGTCACGAAAGATGTGACGATTATGGGTTGCGGAGAAAAATCGGTAATTAATGGCAACGTCATCATCGCTCCGGAAGATGAAACACAATGGCAAAACGTGTTGTTGGACGGTGTACGGATTACAGGAGATATGTATTCAACCAAGCCGACGAATGGTCTTCACTTGCGTAATTCGTGGATTGATGGTGCATATCAACCGGATCATAAAGATGTTTCGCGCGACATCAAAAACATAATGTTTGAAAGTTGCCAGTTCAATAAACCGGTTTATTTTTTGGATGAAACTAAAAATGTGACCTTCTTAAACTGCATATTAAGCACTGTAAAGGGGGGAATAAGTAATGTGGTATGGCAACCCGGAGAAGTCATATTAATAAATTGCACTATCACGAGCTACGCGAATTCGTCTCTACACAATCTTTGCGCGATTAATTCAATTTTTTATGATCCTAATGGGAGTCAGTCATTCGATCATAGCGATGATTCCGTCTTTCAGAATTGCCTTATTCTGCGCAGAGGGGGTGTGAATCCCCTTGGAAAGGGACATTACACCGATTGCCTGTTTGATGATGACGAGGAGTTCTTTAAAGACCACGAATTTGGAGTCTTTACAAAAGAAATTCTCACAGAACACAACTGTTTCGGAAATGATGGAACAGTTATGGGTCATCTTGGTGGCTTCGGATTTTCTCTTGAGCCATCCCTTCCTTTTATAAAGGAGAAAGAACTGAAAGCAGACAACGGCACCGGTGAACTTAAAGTGCACCTTGTCATAGGGGGTATCAAAACTGAAGAAGAATAAACTTCTGCAAAAATAACAATAAAACATTTCGTGAATCATGAAACCAACAGTCTCCCGACTCCTCTACCTCTTTATAATCCTCTGCGGCTCCCTGACGGCATCATCTGAAAATATCATACTCTCTCATGAGGGGACGGCCCGTTTCTTCGATGTGACCGAGATGGACGAAGTGCTGAAAGCTGCCGCACCCAACGACACCATCTTTCTTCCCGACACTCCCATGCCCGGATTTACAGTAACGAAAGACTTCACTATCATGGGATCAGGTGAAAACACGATAATTCTCGGAAACATAACTATCTCTCCGGAGAATACCACACCCTGGAAAAACGTGCTGCTTGACGGTATAACAGTGCAAGGCGATATTGACTGTGATAAACCTACGGACGGGCTACATATCCGGCGTACAACATGTAGGAACTTCCAAAATGGGTATTCTACTGATTTAAATAACACACTGCTTGAAAACTGCCATATCAAAAATCGTCTATATTTCTCTTACCGGGCAAAAAATTGTCAAATAATAAATTGTGTGATTGAAGGAGAGGTTACGGGGGATTTTGAATTTAACAACATCAGGTTCTTAAATTGCACCATCAAAGGTCAAAATAGGGGATACTACAAGTTCTATGCTATCAATTCCATAATTAGGAACGAGTATGGAGACATTTTCGACTTCCCTACTGAATCATATCTGGAAAATTGTCTCATTCTGCACAGTGGCGACACTCTCTACGCGGATGGATATGTCAAGAACACCACCGCAGCAGACCGTGACTCTTTCGGAGAAGTGACCAAGGAGAATTTGCTTCAAAAAGGTTATCTCGGCACGGACGGCACCGTTATCGGTCACTGGGGCGGCAGAATAGGCTTCAGTCTTGAGCCTACTCTCCCCTATATAAAGGAAAAACAGATCACATTGGATGAAAACGGCGGCGAACTTAAGGTGAATGTCACGTTAGGAGGCATAGAGGAAGGTTCCGTCTTGTAACACTTATTCACATGAGAAGTAGATTCCTCATTACATTCCTTTTAGTCGTTGCCGGGCTTTGCGGATTTTCCCCTCTGGCCCGGAGTGCCGATGTGGCAGGAACGTCATACGAGTACTGGATAGACAGCGACTATGATGCGTCCGTTAAGTCTTCTGTATCGTCTGCTGATACGGAGTTCACTGTTCCGCTTACAGGGATTCGTCCGGGACTTCACACTCTCTCAATACGTGTAATCCGGGATGGCAAAAAGGGCCCGTTAATGCAGCAGAACTTTATCATTACGGGAAAGACAAACGCCCTCGGAGCATACGAATACTGGTTTGACAATGACCGCGCTTCTGCCGTGAAGGGTCACGGCTCATCCGCAGAACTTACGCTTAATCTCCCGGTGGAGGCACTCCGACCGGGACTGCATACGTTCAGTATGCGATGTGCCGATGACAAAGGAAATTTCGGACCCCTCATGCAGCAATGTTTCATCATCACCGGAAAGACAAACGCTCTCGGAGCATACGAATACTGGTTTGACAATGACCGCGAGAACAAGACAAGGATTACCGCAAAGGAATCAGTGCAGATTTTCAATATCCCGATAGAAAATCTAAAAAGCGGCTTGCATATTCTCAATCTGCGAGCTTACAGCACAAATGGCACTCCTGGTCCGTTAAGCCAATCGTTGGTATTGATAAACACAACGCTTTCCAAAGGGATAGCGGGCTACCGTTTTGCCATTAACGACAATAACAGCTACCGGGAAATTACCCCTCCCAACACTGCGGAGCAGCAGGCCTACGTGTTGCCGTCGCCCGAGTGGAAGCTACCGTCGCTCGCCGAGATCGCGGCGTCGCTCTCATTTGAGGAGACGGCGGTGACTATGGATTGCGCTTCCGAGGCCGAGGTGATGGTGCAGCTGCACACGCAGGATGGCCGTTGGCTGGCCCCGATAGAGGAGACGGTGCGCCGCGAGGCCCCCGTGGCCGAGGCCGCCGAGCTGCGCCCGTTCTCCACCCTCGCGCTCGAAAAACCGGCTGCCGATTCGCAGACCGCCTTCCGTATCGAGATGACGCAGGAGGCCACCTACTGGTTGCGCGGTTCGCAGGATGCGGATGTCTACGTGGTCAGGGAGGGGGCCGAGGCTCCGGGGCGCTGGTTCACTCCCGCCGAATTGCGTGACGGTATTCAGCTCGACCTGACGCCGGGCCGCTGGTTTGGCGTGATGGTCAACGTGCCGGTCAACGGTACTAATCCCGACAGCGGTATCGAGCTGCGCCTCAACGACACTCCCGGCAACATGACCCCGACACCGAAAATCAATGTGTCGGCCACGGATTCGAGTGCCCGTGTGGAGATCTCCTGCACCAATCCGGCGGCGGAGATATGGTACACGCTCGACGGTTCCGCGCCCGAGCGGGACGCCGCCACGCGCTATGAGTCACCCTTCGATGTGGAGCGCAACCTCACCGTGCAGGCCCGCGCCTTCACCGAGGATTTCGAACCGAGCGGGATCGCCCGTGCCGAGATCAGTTCCTTCAAGGCCCCGCGTCCCCGATTCGATCTTCAGGGCTACCGCTTAGTGATGGCCACCGACCGCGCCAACGATTCGATCTATTACACTCTTGACAATACCGATCCGCGTGACCGCACCCGCGCCACGCTCTACGTTGGCCCCTTCGACCTGCCGCAGCAGTCGCTCATGGTACGCGCCGTGACCGTGCGCGACGGATGGAGGGATTCGGATGAGGAGAGTCTGGAGTTCAATGTCAATGAGCACCTTGTCGATATGCCGCGTATCAGCCGTGCCTCCGACGGCCGCGTGGTGATGGAGTGCGCGACAGCGGGAGCCTCCATCCGTTATACTGTGGACGGTAGCGAACCGACAGCTGCGAGCACCCTCTACGAAGGGGCGATCACACCCTCGGGCAACATGACCTTCAAGGCCCGCGCCTTCAAGGAGAATATGTTTGTCTCCGGGTTGGCCACCCTGACCATCTCCGATATGACCGTCGGCAAGCCTGCGGCCAGGTATGAGGCCCACACCATCATCCTCACCCCCGCCGACGTAGCCGACAGCATCCTCTACGTGATGGATGGCGACGTGACCACCGCCGAAGTGACAGTCTACACCGCACCGATACCCGTGGAGAACGACTGTACCGTCAGCTTCATAGGGCGGCGCGAAGGTTGGAACGATTCCCCGGCGGATGAGTACCGGTTCACTCTCGCCGACTGGAAGATGTCAGAGCCTGTATTCGAAGCCGATTACCGTCAAGGACGACTCACCGTCAGCGGCGAGGCCGACATCCGGGTGAGCGTGGATGGCGAGATGCGCGACGCGGCCACCGCACACACCCTCACGCTGACCGGCGAGACTCCCGTGACCGGCATAACGGCTCTCACCCCCGCCTCCGACGCCAACCACTATGACTCGGAGAGTGTCTCCTTCGCTCCCGAATATGAGCCCGCCCCCGAGTTCAGCCACGATGGCCTGACCCTGAGGGTGGAGAATGTCGGCGAGTGCGAGATTCTCGACAGCGATACGGAGGTCCTCAAGGGAACCATCTTAGGTCCTCTCGATCTGCCGCGCCTATTCACGCTCACCGCCCGCGCGGTCAGCGACACCCGCTTCCCCTCGGCACCCACCACATTCCGCAGCGTGGCCTACTATGACGCCCCGCGCGGTGAAGCAGGATGCCTCGAGGAGGGGTATCTCGCCGCCGGTTTCGCATGGACGACCGCCGCCCACGTCACCACGCTCGAAAGGATAGCCCTCACCGGGGCGACCGGAGAGGAAGACTTCGACTGGATACGTACCGCCATGCCCTCCCTGCGCGAGGCCGACCTCGCGTCCCTGAGTGCCACGGCGCTCCCCGACCGCGCACTCGCAGGAATGGAGATGCTGGAGAGCGTCACGCTCCCCGCAGGTCTGACCGAGGGCACACCCCTCTTCGGCGAGAACCCGCGCCTGACATCGCTGCGCCTCACCGGACCCATCCCCGCAGGGACAGTAGCCTCGGCAGCCAACGAGAACCTGCTCGTGCTCACACCCGATGCCGACTGGGCACCCTCGGACGCACGCCTCGTGGCCGTCGGAGAGGGTGAGGATT
The DNA here is from genome assembly GCA_947174995.1 of uncultured Porphyromonadaceae bacterium. Classification (GTDB taxonomy): domain Bacteria; phylum Bacteroidota; class Bacteroidia; order Bacteroidales; family Muribaculaceae; genus Lepagella. Next base: position 25,705 of record CAMWLC010000027.1, on the reverse strand, counting down.
ACGCCATCGAAGATCTGGTCCTCCGGAACGTGTCTCCGTTCCGCACCCCTGTGCGGCTCCACGCCCGCCATGCCGAGCTGACCCGCAGGTTCATGCAGGAGACCCCCGATCCCCTCGACCCGCAACCGAGAGCGAGGGGGTGGGAGACCATCTCCCTCCCCTTCGAGGTGCAGCGCGTGACCCACGCCGAACTGGGCGAGATCAAGCCCTTCGCCGCGATTGAGGCAGATGACAAGGACTCCAGGCCCTTCTGGCTCTTCCGTGCCGACAGCGCGGAGGACTGGGTGCGCTCCCCGCGCATCGAGGCCGGCGTCCCCTACCTCATCTCCATGCCGCAGCATGACAACTATCTGCCACAGTACCGCCTCGGCGGAGAGGTGACATTCTCGGCGGAGAATGTCACCGTGACCCCCGCCGACTGTGAAGGGGGAAGCGAGGAGTGGCGCACCGGACGCACATTCGCCGCCACCTTCATGCCCCTGACCGAGGATGAACTCGACGGAGCGCTGACGCTGAACGTCGGCGCCGAAGAGGGTGACACCCTCCCCGGCTCCGCCTTCACCGACACCGCGGCCCCGGCACCCTTCACGGGCTACGTCACGAAGCTCACACAGAGCGAGAGCTATCTCCCCGTATGGCCCGAAACATCCTCAGCACCCCTCCTGGCGGATGACGACACGCTTCTCATCGAGCCGACGGAGAACGGCGTGCGCCTCACCTCGACGCGAGACCGCGAAATCACCGTAGTCACCACCACCGGACTGCGCCTCGCCACCCTCCGGCTCCGCCCCGGAGAGAGCCTGACGCACCCTCTCGACCCCGGTGTCTACATAATAGCCGGTCGTAAAGTGGCCGTAAATTGAAAGAAAACGCTCGGGCTTATAGCCCGGGCGTTTTCTTTCAAAAAAATCTGCTGTAAAACATATTTTCCTCCCTGCCAATTACGGAAATTTTTCTGTAATTTTGGCGAAATTTTTCAGTTCAACCAGTAGACAAAACGCCAAATGCCGGAAAATTCCTTATATAATGAGTATATTGACCACGAGGGGACTGTGATCGCCATAGAGCGCAATCCCGTCGCCGGATCCCTGACGGCCACCGTCAGGCTGGAAGGTACGAAGGAGTGCGGAGGATGCCCCGCCGCGCGTCTCTGCGGCGTAGCGGAGGGGGAATCGGACACCCTGCAGGTGGTGGTGCCCAAGCGGGAGGCCACGCGTCTTCGGGTGGGCGACCACGTGACGGTGCGCGGCACGGAGCGGATGCACCACCGCGCCATCATGCTCGCCACGGTGCTCCCCTGCCTGGCACTCGTAGCGGTGATGGTGGGCGTCTATCTGCTGACGCGCTCGCAAGCCTTCGCCGCCCTGGCCGGACTGGGAGCGATGGTGGTGTTCTTCACCATCCTCTTCATGGCCCGCAACCGTGTGGCGCATGAGTTCTCCTTCACCGTGGCTGCCTCGTCACGCCCCGTGGCGTAAGGGAACCCAAGGAACGAAACCGACAACCTGACATCAACCGAACAGCATATAATGATTCTTTCTTCCATAATTTTGCCCTCGATACTCGTGCTCGGCATCATAGGGCTGATCGCAGCCGCGCTGCTGTATGTGGCGGCGAAGAAGTTCAGCGTCTACGAGGATCCCAAGATAGCCGAAATCGAGGAGATGCTCCCCGGCGCCAACTGCGGAGGGTGCGGTCTGAGCGGCTGCCACGCCTTCGCCCAGGCCTGCTCCAAAGCCATGACCCTTGACAATCTCAATTGCGTCGGAGTCCCGGCCGAGACCATGGCCGAGATAGCAAAAACAGTAGGCCTTGAGGCCTCGGGCAACGCGCGGCGCGTGGCCGTGATAAAGTGCAGCAACTCCTGCGAGGTGCGCGACCCGCGCAACTACTACGACGGAGCGCGATGCTGCGCCGTGGAGGCGGCCGCCTATCAGGGGGAATCGGACTGCGTGTACGGCTGCCTGGCGTGCGGAGACTGCACCACGGCCTGCATGTTCGGCGCCCTGACCATCTCCCCGGGCGACGGACTCCCTACGGTGGACCTTGACAAATGCACGGGATGCGGAAAGTGTGTGGACACCTGCCCGCGCCATCTCATAGAGCTGTATGAGCGTCACGACGACCGCCCGATAGTGTGGGTGGCCTGTGCCAACCAGGACCGCGGAGCCGTGGCCATGAAGGAGTGTGAAGTGAGCTGCATAGGGTGCATGAAATGTCAGCGCACCTGCAAGCACGGCGCCGTCACCGTGCAGGACTTCCTGGCCCACATCGACCCGCAGGCCTGCACCGGCTGCGGCGAATGTGCCGAAGTCTGCCCCCGCCACTCCATCGAAACCACCGCCCCCTCACTGAACCCTGAACCCTGAACCCTGAACCCTGAACCCTGAACCCTAAAAAATGCCCACCATAAAGAAGACCTTCCATCGTGGAGGCATACATCCCGACCCCTGCAAGATAACGGCGGGTATGCCCGTCAGGCCCCTCCCCCCGGCGGCGGAGCTTCGCATCATCCTCTCGCAATGCATCGGCGCACCCTCGAGGCCCGTGGTGAAGACGGGAGACATCGTGCGCCGAGGACAGATGCTCGCCGAAGCGGGAGGATTCGTCGGGGCCCCGATCCACTCCCCCTGCGCCGCCAGGGTCGTAAAGACGGAGCGCGTGCGCAACGCCCAGGGTCTCTGGCAGGAGGCGATGGTGCTTCAACGCCTCACACCCGAGGAACTGGAGGAGCGTCCCGGCTATGACGCATGGCCGACGCCCCGCACCCCCGAAGAGGTGGCGGCCCTCTCCCCGGCGCAGATCATCGGTATCGTAGGGGAGTCGGGCATCGTAGGTCTCGGAGGCGCCACGTTTCCGACACGCGTCAAGCTCACCGTGCCGGAGGGTAAGCGAGCCTGGGTGGTGGTAGTCAACGCCGCCGAGTGCGAACCATACCTCACCTGCGACGACCAGCTCATGCGGGCCTGTCCCGAGGAGATAATCAAGGGGGTCGAACTGCTCATGCGGGCCACCGGCGCCCCGCAGGGGATCATCGGCATCGAGTCCAACAAACCCAAATCGGCCGAGCGCCTCAAGGGGGCGGCCGAGAAATCGGATGCCGACATCACGGTGCAGCTTCTGCGCACGCGCTATCCCCAGGGGGGTGAGAAGCAGCTCATCGAGGCTCTGACCGGACGGCAGGTGCCCCTCGGCGGCCTCCCCATCGACGCGGGGGCCATAGTCGACAATGTGGCCACGGTCTACGCCGTATACGAGGCGGTCTACCTGCGTCGCCCCCTGACGCGCCGCATCGTGACCGTCACCGGGCCGGACGTCACCTACGCCGGAAACTACATGGTGGACAACGGCACCTCCATCTCCGACCTCATCGAGACCGCCGGAGGCCTCCCCGCCGACACCGGCAAGATAATAGCCGGCGGCCCCATGATGGGCCATGCCGTCTCGCAACCCAACGCCCCGGTGACCAAGGGCACCTCGGGCATCGTCATGCTCCCCGAGAAACTCTCCCGCCGCCAGCCCGAGAAGCCCTGCATCAGATGCGCCAAGTGCGTCTCCACCTGCCCGATGGGACTCCAGCCATACCTGCTGATGACCCTCTCCAAGATGAGGCTCGCCCCGGAGGTGAGGGCCGAGGGGGTGATGAACTGCATGGAGTGCGGTTGCTGCGCCTATACCTGCCCGTCGGCCCGACCCATAGTGGACTACATACGTCTCGGCAAACAGCTCGTGCGCGCCCTGCCGCGAGAATAACCCTCTGACCTATACCCCTTAACGTCATGGACAAGAAACTCATCATATCCCTCTCCCCCCACATCCACTCCGGCCTCACGATAGACCGCTGCATGTGGAATGTCATCATAGCCCTCCTGCCGGCCCTCGTGGCGGCGGTGTGGGTGTTCGGGCTTCCGGCCCTGTGGGTGACGCTGCTCGCCGTGGGCGCCTGCATGCTCACGGAGTGGAGCATCGAGAAATACCTGTTCCGCCGCCCCTCCACGCTGGCCAACGGCTCGGCCATCATCACCGGTCTGCTCTTAGCCTTCAACCTGCCGAGCATCCTGCCCTGGTGGATGGTGATAATCGGTGGCGTAGTGGCAATCGGCATCGGCAAGATGTCGTTCGGAGGCATGGGATGCAATATCTGGAACCCTGCCTTAGTGGGACGCGTGTTCCTGCTGCTCTCCTTTCCGGCGGCCATGACCACCTGGCCCATGGAGGTCGGGAGCGGCATCGACGGTTACACGGGAGCCACCTTCCTGAGCGCGATGAAGTTTGATCCGCAGGGCACGATGGCTGCGGCCAACATCCCCGATATGCTCCTGGGACACATGAGCGGCTCGATGGGGGAGATAAGCGCCGTGGCGATACTGCTCGGACTGGTGTGGCTCCTGCTGACGCGCACCATCACGTGGCATATCCCCGTGGCCGTGATAGCCGGAGCCGCCCTCCTCTCGTGGGCCACAGGCGGCCATCCCCTGCTTGACATCCTCTCCGGCGGCCTGCTCCTCGGGGCGGTGTTCATGGCCACTGACTACGTGACCTCCCCCATGACCTACACGGGCCAGATAATCTTCGGCCTCATGATAGGGGTCATCACCATCATCATACGCCGCTTCGGGGCCTATCCCGAGGGGGTGTCGTTCGCCATTCTGCTCATGAACAGTTTCGTACCCCTCATCAACAGGTGGTGCCGCCCGGTGATATTCGGGGAAAGAGAAAGGAGGAGTCTGAAGAAATGAAGAAACTGCAATCCACACTCCCCAACATGCTCCTCTCCTTGGGGGTGATCACCGTAGGGGCGGGAGCCGTGCTCGGAGGGATGTATAAAGTGACCGAGGAGCCCATCGCCCGCCAGGCCCGCGAGGCCCAGCTGGAGGCCATCCGCGAGGTGGCGCCGCCTTTCGACAACAATCCCGAGGCCGAGGCCGACACCATAATCATCTCCGACAAGTCCTGCGTGGTCTACCCGGCCCGCATGAAGGGACACCTCGTAGGAGCGGCCGTGAAAGCCTACACAATGGAGGGGTTCGCGGGAGAGGTGACGGTGATGGCCGGATTCACGGCTGACGGCACGGTGAAGGACTACCGCGTGCTGCGTCAGGCCGAGACACCGGGCCTGGGAACGAAGATGGAGACATGGTTTCGTGACCCCGCCGCGGCCCGCTCCGTGATAGGGAAGAATCCGGCGGTGACGAACTTCACTGTCTCCAAGGATGGGGGCGACATCGACGGCATCACGGCTGCCACCATCTCCTCGCGCGCCTTCCTCTCGGTGATGCGCGACGCCTACGACGCCTACGCGGCCACGGCAGACCTCAAAACCATCGACGCCCGATCCGGAGCCTCGAAGCAGAAAGAACCCGCGCATAGCGGCAAAGACCAAGCGCAATGAAGAATTACTGGAAAATACTATATAACGGTATCATACCGGGCAACCCGGTGTTCGTGCTTCTGCTGGGAATGTGCGCCACTCTCGGCACCACCTCCTCGGCCATGAACGGCCTCATGATGGGTATCGCCACGGCGGCGGTGCTGGTGTGCAGCAACGGCGCCATCTCAATGATAAAGAATTTCGTGCCCGACAAGGTGCGCATCCCCGCCTATATAGTGGTGATAGCCTCCTTCGTGACGGTGCTTCAGTTGGCGGTCAACGCCTGGATGCCGGTGCTCAACGCCTCGCTGGGTATCTTCATCCCCCTGATCGTGGTGAACTGTATCCTGCTGGGACGCGCCGAGGCCTTCGCGGGCAAGAACGGCGTGATTCCCTCCCTGCTCGACGGCCTGGGATGCGGCATAGGGTTCACATTCGCCCTCACCCTCCTGGGCTCCACGCGCGAGATCCTCGGCACGGGGCGCATATTCGGCGCCGAGATCTTCCCGGAGGACTATGGTATGCTCCTCTTCGTGCTCGCCCCGGGGGCCTTCATAGCCTTAGGCTACCTCATCGCCATCATCAACAAGCTCTCACACAGATAATCCCACCGGCCATGCTGACATACATCTCCATCATAATCACGGCGATATTCATCAACAATATCGTGCTCTCGCAGTTTCTCGGCATCTGCCCCTTCCTCGGCGTGTCGAAGAAAACCTCCTCAGCCCTCGGCATGGGGGCGGCCGTGACGTTCGTCATCACGCTGGCCACCGCCGTGGCATGGCTGCTGCAGACCTACGTACTCGATCCCCTGGGGCTGCAGTTTCTCCAGACCATCGTCTTCATCCTGGTGATAGCCTTCCTGGTGCAGCTCCTGGAGATAGTGATACGCAAGATAGCCCCGGGTCTTTACCAGGCGTTGGGAGTGTTTCTGCCGCTGATCACGACCAACTGCGCCGTGCTTGGCGTGGCGATACTGGTGATACAGAAGGAGTTCAACCTGCTGGAGAGCGTGGTCTACGGGCTCTCCACCTCCATCGGGTTCACGCTCGCCCTCTGGATATTCGCCGGCATACGCGAACAGCTCGAGATCACCGAGACGCCGCGCGCCCTGCGCGGCGTGCCGCTGGCCCTCATCAGCGCCGGCCTCCTCGCCATGGCCTTCATGGGCTTCTCCGGCATCAAGATCGGATGAAGACCGGATAAGATAAAAGCGGCACGGGGGACCGCTTTTGTTGCAAAAATATTTCAAAGTCTTTTCAATTCCGTTAAAATTTGCCATCGGAATGTTAAAATCAGTTTCAGATTGAAACAATTTACGAGTTTTTTATTAATTTTGTTGAAGAAAGTTAAAAACCCGGCATTTCACATTTCATGTGAGATAGGGTTTTAGAGTTCTTTTTCTTGCATTTTCGGACTCTCTCTTTCGTTTGGCAAAACCAAATAACTCTGAAACTAATTTTAACCAGTTTTCCTATGGCAACCAACTTACGCCGACTCCTCATCTCCTCCCTCACGCTCGGTCTGACAGTCCCCGTATTCGCCGAAAAGGTTGAGATTAACGAGGCTATGAACACCGCCATCGAGTTTATCAGTGCCCACACGGGTCTGGAACCCAAGAATGTGGAGGCTGTCCCGGTCTATTCCGCAGGTACGGCGGCCCATCCGCTCTATTACGTGTTCAATATCGCCGATAACGGAGGTTTTGTAATCATATCCGCCGAAGAGTGCGCCACGCCGGTGCTCGGTTTCTCCTTCGAGGGCAACTATCCCGTGAACGATACCCCCGAGGCCATGAAATGGATGATGGCAGGGCTCGAGCGTGAGCTTCTGGCCGCTCCGACAGTGCAGTCGGCTCTCAACGCCGGCGAGCGCCGCGGCATGGCTCGCGCTGCCGCCCGCAGGGCCGCCGCCAAAAACCTCTCCACTCCCGCCTGGAGCCAGGAGGGTCCCTTCAATTCGATGATTCCCGGCCGTCCCCTGGTGGGATGCGTCGGCACGGCCATGGCCGAGATAATGCGCTACTATCAGTATCCCGTGGCCGGCACGGGGAGCTTCGGCGGCGTGGATTTCGATTCCACCTACGACTGGAGCTCGATGCGCACCGACAACTACCGCTCCGGATACTCCTCCGCGGAGGCCGACGCAGTGGCTCTCCTGATGCTCCACGCCTCGAAGAGCATCGACACCCAGTATGCTATGTCAGGCTCCTCGGCCTACGAGGTGAGAGTGCCCGGCGCCCTCTCCACATATTTCGGCTATGACCCCGGAATCTCCTACAAGAAGCGCTCCGAAGTGGCCACACAGGCCGAGTGGGACCGCATAGTGAAGGATGAGATCGACGCCGGACGCCCCGTGCTCTACTGCGGACAGGATGTCACCGCCGGTCACGCCTTCGTATGCGACGGCTATCAGGGCGACTATCTCCATTTCAACTGGGGATGGGGCGGATCCGCCAACGGATACTTCCTCTCGACGGCCCTCAACCCCACGGTGAGTCGCACCCACAACTACAATAACCTCAACACGATCATCTACAACATCAAGCCCGCCAACGGGATGGTGAAGGTATGGTCACCCATCCACATCACCGCAGACGGCAACCAGCCCGGTATCGGCAGCGACATGACCGATCTGGCCTCCGGCAAGAGCTTCACCCTGCGTGTGGGTAATCTCAAGAACCTATCCTACGACAATTTCTCCGGCAAGATAGCCGTGGCCCTCTGCGCCTCCGACGGCTCGATGAAGGCCCTGCTCAGCCCCGCCTCCGGATTCTCCCTCCACTCGATGGCCACGCTCGCGAACGGATACATCGATTTCCGCAACTGCTCCCTCCCGGCCGGCACAATGCCCGCCGCCGATGACTGCGTGCGCATCATGACCCTCGCAGATGGCGCTTCGCATTGGCTCCCCGTGGCCGGCGAACTGCCGACGGTCAACGAGCTTTCCCCCGCCGTGGCCGCACCCGCATCCTTCAGCATCTCCCTCCCGGCAGCCGGAGGATACACGGCCCATGGTATGCCCGAGGTGATCCGCGGATGGAACTACTCCTTCACCGTGACTCCCGAAAATCCCGCCGAGGATGTGCTGACGGTCAAGGCCAACGGATATGTGCTCACTCCCAACGGCGACACCTACACCATCGCCAATGTTCGCGAGAATCAGGAAATTACCGTGCTTGTGCAGAAGGCTGCCGACGTGAAGGAGAAGCGCAGCGTATGGGTGGCCGCTCCCGGGCAGCTCGCCTCCACCATCTCCGAGGCCGAGTCGGGCACCATCAAGGAGCTCTCCGTATTCGGCACGATCGACGCTACTGACTTCGCCTTCATCCGCAGCGCGATGCGCCTCACAAGCCTCGACCTCTCCGGAGCCATTATCGCAGCCAACGGAGCCAACCAGGCCAACGCCATCCCGCGCGAAGCCTTCCGCGGCCTGCGCAATCTCAAGAGCGTGACGCTCCCCGCCTCCGTCAACCGTCTTAACAACGGATGTTTCCGCGAGTGCGGCATCACCTCCATCACCATCCCGGCAAACGTGAAGACCTACGAATACAATGTGTTCTGCGGTGCTTCCTCGCTGCGCGACATCTATGTGGGACGCGCCAACGCCGAGTTCATCAACTGGTGTGTGCTCTCCGGTGTGAAGGTGGACGCCTGCACGCTCCACGTGCCCAACGAGAGTGCCGTGGCAAACTACAGCAACGCCGAGAACTGGAACACCATCGCCAACATCGTGGTGGATCCCATCAAGGCTTCCGATGACGCTCTCTTCGCCGTGATGGACCACAGCGACGTGAAGTTTGACTCCGACATGATGCCGGGCCGCGTGGCCAAGGGCACGGCGGTAAGCTTCAAGGCCACACATATCGGCAACAACGACAACAATATGCAGGTGTACGCCAACAACACCCTGCTCAAGCCCGATGCCGAGGGGCGCTATTCCACGGTCATCAACGCCAATACAATACTCCACTTCGACCTTGTGGCCCCAATGAAGGCCGATGCTCCCTCCTTCTGGTCGCTGACCGGCGCCAACGGATCGGTGGGCATGCTCTCCGAGGCTGTCAATGTGATTCCCGGCCAGGACTTCACGGTGCGCGTGAACGCCCTGAATATACCCGAGGGGTATGACCAGATGTTCTGGGCTATGGTGCTCACGGACGCCGAGGGTGGCATCAAGGAGTTCATATCTCCCGTCAATGTATGGACGGGGGGCGTCGGCCCCAACCACAAGTTCAATGTGGTGTGCCGTGTCAACGATTCCGAGGTGCGCGAGGGCAACGTCATCCGCCTGGCCACTTCCCCCAACAAGAAGTCATGGGGCCTGGTGAAGGCCGAAGGCGAGGGTATCCTGGCCGGACTTCCCGCCATCAACAATGTGACTCCCGTCCACACGATCACCATCCCCGAAGTGAAGGGTGCCTCGGTGTCCGGTGCAGTGGCAAGTGCCATCCACGGACGTGACATCACTCTGAAAGTCACCCCCAACAGCCCCTCCCATCGCGTGAACATGAGCGTCAACGGCGTTCCCGTGGCAGTGGAATCACCCTCCGTCAACTACACTTTCGTAGCCATGCAGGACATGACCTTCGAGATCAGCGTGATCGATCCCAAGGCCGAAGGAGCCGTGACCTACAACGTGCAGCCCGGCGAGCTCTACAAGGCCGTCACCGAGGCTTCCGTCCGCCCCAATGTCATCGTCACCGGCAGCGTATACGCCAACGATCTGAGCAGTGCTTTCCGCCAGAACTTCGCCGCCAAGACCATCAAGAAGCTCGACCTCTCGGGCGTGACAATCGTGGCCAATCCGGGCAACAGCAACGAGACGGCCAACAAGATTCCGGCCAACTTGCTCTACAATCCCTCCGGAATCAACCCGATTATCCCCGTGGTGGAGGAAATAAAACTCCCCGACAGCGTGGAGATGATTGAGGAGGCTGCCTTCAACAACTGCGCCAACCTCAAGGAAATCACCCTGCCGATGTCCCTGAAGTCATGCAGATTTGAAGTGGGACGCTACGCCTCCGGCAACATCAAATACGGATATTCAATCGGCAAGAAGGCGTTCCAAGGATGCACTTCCCTCACGACGATTTATGTACCCGGACCCCTCAACACAGTGAACGGCAAAAAGGTCGTTTCCCATTTCTATCCCGTAGAGACCCAATTTTCAGGCAATGATTATGATCTGGGACATCCCGATACCAAGAAAGTCACCATAGTAGTGCCTGCGAGCGAGCTCAACGTCTACACGACCGAATACAGGCACATGGACAATGGCAATCCCTGGAAGTATTACGGCTACAACATCCTCTCCGAGAATCCCGTCTACGGCGTGACTTTCGATCCTTCCCGCATACGCGCCGCCGAGGGCTTCGATGTGGACAAGGCGGCTTCCTTCCTGGGCAACGATGTGGCCACCGAGAGCATGACCGTCAGCGGAAAACTCTCCCTGGTGAATCCCGAAGCCAACTGCGTGGTGCTTGACAACGGCAAGCCCGTGACCCCCGATACCGACGGCACCATCCCCGTGACCTTCTACAATCCCGCCAAGAAAGCCGGCACAAGCGGCAATCACGAGATCAAGGTGGTGTATCTCCACGAGGTTGACTTCCGCTACATGGATCCCATTTTCGCAATTTCCGTACCCGAGGTGACAAACGCCGACGGCATCGAGCCTACCTACGAGAAAGTTTACGGTCATGTGACAGGTATGAGCAATGTGGCCGAGAATTCCACCGTGCGCTTCAAGCTCACCTTCAATCCCGAACATCCCGATGGTCTCACTCCGCGTGTGATGTGGGGAAAGCAGGAGCTCACTCCCGACGAGGAGGGATACTACTCCATGCTGGTCAATGGTTCCGAAAGACTTCTTGACATCTACGCAGTGCCCGGAGAGGGTGCACGTCTCAACGGCGATGAAATCTCCGCCATCAACCCCGTGGAGGCAGCCGTAGTGACCTCCATAGCCCTTTCCGGTGAAATAGATCCCGCCATGATGGGTATCGCAATGGAAAGCTTCCCCGCCCTGCGCAGCCTCGACCTTTCCGAGTTCATAGGTGAACTTCCCCCGGCCTCCTTCAGCCGTCTGAACGATCTGGAAAACATCGTGCTACCTCGCGTGGAGACAATTCCCGAGAATCTCTTCGAGGGATGCTCCAAGCTCACCACCATCGACATCCCCGCTACTGTCAACCACGTGGGCGCCGAGGCCTTCAAGGGTTGCTCATCCCTCAAGTCGATCTTCCTAACCGGCGTGTCTTCCATCGGTGCCGGAGCCTTCAAGGGTTGCTCATCCCTCACCTCGCTGACCCTGCTGGCCGACAACACCGCCTCCGCCGCACAGGCTCCCGCACGCGCTCCGCGCCGTGCCGCCGACGTACACTCCGAGGCTTTCGACGGCCTGAACCCCAACTGCATCGTGGTGCTTGACCAGGGTGTGGCAGTGCCTGCGGCTCGCGCCAACTATCTCACTACTTCCGTAGCCAATGCCGGCAACGACGCGGCAGGAAGCGACGGACGAGTGTACTCCGCAGCCGGCTCCATCCGCCTCTCCGAGGGATACCCCCTCTCGATACCCCATTCCTTCACCGTGGCCGACGGCGCTTCGGTAAGCATGGAGTGCGATTTGAACGAATGGAACGCCCTGGTGATGCCCTTCGACGTGGAGACCGTCACCAACGCATACGGCGATGAGATGCCGATATACAACAACCTCCGCCGCGCCGCAGGCAGCGAATACCTCCAGGTGTTCGGATTCGGCAACGACGACGAGAACATGGGCCGTCTGAACGCCATCTCGGCAAACGATCCCTGCGTGGTCTACTCTCCCGTGACCGGCAAGGCCACCTTCTCCACCTCAGCAGGCACTGTGCCCGCAACTCCGCAGGAGGCCGTGGCACAGGGTGCGGACTACTCCGTCAACGCCTCCTACACGGAGCGCGAGCTTCCCGCAGCCGAGACCTACTTCCTCAATGAGGATGGCTCCGCTTTCGAGCAGGCCGGCACCGACGGCACCGTTACCGTGAAGCCCTTCGAGGTATACGCCACTTCCCCCGTCGCTACGGACGCCATCTACACCGAGCTTCCCTCCACCGACATCACAACCGACGTGGAAATGCTCCGCGCTGACGGTCTGGGTATGATCCGCAACGGCAATTCCATCGTAATCGATGCTGACGCCGACCGCAACCTCACCATCTACTCCACCGACGGATGCGCCGTGATGACCATTGCTCTCAAGGCCGGACGCAATGAGATCCCCGCTCCCGCCCCCGGCATATACGTCATCGGAGGAAGCAAGATCCGCTTCTGATACAGACTCTATACAGACATTAGGAAAACCATAAATAGCTAAGCATGAAAAGGGCCGCGTCCGGGAGGATACGGCCCTTTTTACACTGAACACTCTTACTGCGTGTAGAGGAAGCGCTTGATGCTGCGCTTGGGGGTCTTCTCGAACTCGTGGGGCATCAGGATGATGCGGCTCAGGCGCTCGTAGGGGGCCACGAGGGCGTTGAGCTCGGCCCTCACTTTCTCCATGGATTCGGGGAGTTCCACGGAGGTGATGCCCACACGGTCTGCCGCGTCATAGTCAGGATAGACCAGGCCCACGAGTTTGCCGTCGCGCTCCACTACGAGGCTCTCGGCCACGAAGGGCATATTGTTGAGCTTGGCTTCTATCTCCTCGGGATAGATATTCTGACCCGAGGCGGAGAGGAGCATCGTCTTGGAGCGGCCGCGCAGGAAGAGGGTGCCGTCGGCCGAGCGCGTGCCCATGTCGCCGGTGTGAAGCCAGCCATCCTCGTTGAGCACGGCCTTGGTGGCCTCGGGGTTGCGGTAATACCCCTTCATCACGTTTGCACCGCGCACGCATATCTCTCCGGGGACATTCTCCGGGTCGCTGCTGAGTATCTTGGACTCCATGTCGGGAAGGGTGCGCCCCGAACTGCCGGGCACGAACTCCTTCCAGGGGGTGAAGCTGATCAGGGGACCGCACTCCGTCATGCCGTAGCCCACGGAGAAGGGGAATTTGATTTTATAAAGGAATTCCTCCACCTCATGGTTGAGGGGGGCACCCCCGACAATCAGCTGCTCGAACTCTCCACCGAAGGCCTCGATGAGACGGTTGCGTATCTTGCTGTATATCACCTTGTCGAGCAGTGGCACGGCGAGGGTCCAGCGCACCGCACCGCGCGAAATCATGGGGAGAATCTGGTTGCGGTAGATCTTCTCCAGAATCAGCGGCACGCATATCACGAGATGGGGCTTGACCTCGGCCAGGGCCTTGAGGAGGACACGGGGCGAGGGGGTCTTGCACAGGAGAGTGATGTGGCTGCCGACAGCTAAGGGGGTGAGCATATCGAAGGCGCAACCGTAGGCGTGGGCCAGGGGGAGGAAAGCTAAGGCGCGGGAGGAGCGGAAATGAAGCACGCTCTCCATGCCGTAGCAGACGTTTCCCGCGAGGTTCTCGCCGGTGAGCATCACACCCTTGGAGAAACCCGTGGTGCCGGAGGTATAGTTGATCTCCACCACCTCGGAGTTGGCGCGGTCGATGTATTTGACATCGTGGGAGGTGTAACCCTCCGGATAGTCGCGGCGGAAGCGGCGCTTGAGGAGCTTGAGGTCGCGGGAGAGCTCGGAGCCGTGACGCTCGTAGAGCACGGCGCGGCGGTCGAGCGACATCACGCCCTTCACCTTAAGCAGCGTCTCGGGGTCGATATGCTCCCAGATGTGCTCTCCCACGAAGAGGAGCACCGCGCCGGAATGGTTGACGATATGGGTGATGTCCACGGGGTTGAACTCGGCGAGGATGGGAACCACCACGGCGCCGTAGGTGACTGTGGCCATATAGGCGCGGACCCACTCCACGGAGTCGCGGCCGCAGACGGCGATCTTGTCGCCCGGCTTCAGCCCGATGCTCTTGAAGAAGCGATGGATGAGGGCTATCTCCGTGGCCAGGCGCCCGTAGGTGACGGTGTGGCCCGTGGGATAGTCGGTCAGAGCCGGAAGATCCCAGTTTTCTATGAAACTTTTCTCATAGATCTTGATGAAGTTGAGTATTTCCATATTTTGTCTTATTTGTACTTGAACAGGCAAGCTGAAATTGCGATTTTACTGTTGTTAAAGTTATAACAAAAAAGGGAGCGTCCCTGCCGATTGCTGTGTCTTTTTTCGGCAGGGACGCTCCCTTTTGAAGTCTTGGGAAAAATCTTATTCGGAAATATCCTCTTAGGGAAAAATTCTCTTATTCGGAAGCGGCGGCTATCGCGCTTCTGATCTCCTCCATCCTGGCGGGGTCCGGGTCGGAGATTTTACGGGAGAAGTCCATGTCGCCCTCCTTCTCCATGGGGACGAGGTGGATATGGGCGTGGGGCACTTCGAGACCGATGACGGCCATACCTACCTTGCGGCAGGGGACAGCCTTGCCGATGGCGTGCGCCACGCGCTTGGCAAACTGAGCCATGCGGCCCAGACGCTCGTCGTCGATGTCGAAAATGTAGTCCGTCTCCTGCTTGGGCACCACAAGGGTATGGCCCCAGTTGACGGGATTGATGTCGAGAAATGCGAAAAACTCGTCGTTCTCCGCCACTTTGTAGGAGGGTATCTCCCCGGCTATGATTTTCGAGAATATGGTCATGGTCGCGTATGCTTTGGAGTGAACGAGTGTCCTCAGATTTCAATCTTCACGATCTCGAAAGTGAGCTGGCCCGCCGGGGCCTTCACCTGCACGATGTCTCCCACCTTGTGGCCCAGGAGTCCCTGGGCGATGGGGGTGCTGGAGGCTATCTTGTGCTCGCGCAGGTTGGCTTCGTTCTCGGTGACGATGGTATAGGTCATGGTCATGCCGTTGGCCACGTTGCGGATGGTGACCTTATTGAGAATCTGCACCTCCTCGGTATTGAGGCGGCTCTCGTCGATGATTCGCGCGGAGGCTATGAGCTCCTTGATCTTGGCGATTTTCATTTCGAGCATCCCCTGCGCCTCCTTGGCGGCGTCGTATTCGGCATTCTCCGAGAGGTCACCCTTGTCGCGCGCCTCAGCTATAGCCTGCTTCACGGCCGGGCGCTGGGCTTCGAGTTCAGCCAGCTCGGCCATCTTCTTGTCATATCCTTCTTGTGTGAGATAAGTTGCCATCTGTTGCTTATCCGGTCCTTGTGCCGGACTTACACTTATAAGATTAGTAAAAAAATAGGAACCTTCTTTTTACCGCCATCCCGGCTCACCGGGACACACGATACAAAAAAGATTCTTCAAATCGCTCTCCGGACACCAACGGGCCTCCGGATTTCGAGTGCAAATTTAGCCATTTTTTTCCGTTTATCAAAATTTCGGGACGTTTTATTTGCCAAACTTTCCGCCTGACAACTTTTTTTATTAACTTTGTCCCCGGCTCCGCTTCCCTACCGGGGGAACGCGCGGCCCGCAATCAAGCATATACCCAAATTTGATACAGACTATGACTATAAACGAAGCTCAAGACGAGATAATAGAGGAATTCGAGGGTCTGGACGACTGGATGGACCGTTACGCCCTCATAATCGACACCGGCAACACGCTGCCCGAGATGCCGGAGGCTGAAAAGACCCAGGCCAACCTCATCGAGGGGTGTCAGAGCCGCGTATGGATAGACGCGCGGCGCGACGACAAGGGCAACATCGATTTCGACGCCGATTCGGACGCCCTGATCGTGAAGGGGATCGTGGCCCTGCTGATGCGCGTGCTCTCGGGACGCTCCCCGCAGGAGATACTCGACGCCGACCTCTATTTCATCGACCGCATCGGGCTCAAGGAGCACCTCTCCCCCACGCGCTCCAATGGCCTGGTGGCGATGGTGCGCCAGATACGCAACTACGCCAAGGCCTTCCAGGCCCTCGACCAAAAGGCCTGATTTCCTCCCACCCCTCCCAAATCTCCCACCCGATTCTCTAACCATCAAAACCATAACACATCATGTTCAAAAACCAACCAAAGGGATTGATCCCGGCAGCGTTGAGCAACATGGGCGAGCGTTTCGGATACTACATCATGAACGCTGTGCTGGTGCTCTTCCTCTGCTCCAAATTCGGTCTGAAAGAGGAGACCAGTACTCTGATCTACTCCTTCTTCTACGCCGGAATCTACGTGCTCAGCCTGGTGGGCGGTATCATAGCCGACCGCACCCAGAACTACAAGGGCACCATCATCTCGGGCCTCGTCATCATGACATTGGGTTATGTGGTGCTGGCCTTCCCCATCTTCGCCACGGCCGAAAACACCACCTGGCTGCTGACGCTGACCTGCTGCGCCCTCTTCATGATAGCCTTCGGCAACGGCCTCTTCAAGGGCAACCTCCAGGCCATCGTGGGCCAGCTGTATGACAACCCCAAATATGCCGACCAGCGCGACTCGGGATTCCAGATCTTCTACGTCTTCATCAATGTGGGCGGTCTCGTGGCTCCCTTCGTGGCCCCGATGCTCCGCTCATGGTGGCTCGAGGCCCACAACCTGGCCTATAACGCCGACCTCCCCGCGCTCTGCCATCAGTATCTGAGCGTGACCGACAACATGGGTCTTGAGAACATCAACAACCTCTACACACTCGCCTCCTCCATGGGCGTACACCTCACGGACGCCTCGGGCGTGGAGGCCATCAGCAATTTCTGCACGGAGTATCTGAAGGTCTTCAACGAGGGTATCCACTACTCGTTCATAGCCTCCGTCTGCGCCATGCTCATCTCCCTGTGCATCTTCATGCTGACCAAGAAGGGTCTCCCCTCTCCGGCCAAGAAGGAGGCTGCCGAGACCGTGAAGTATACCGCCGCCGAGAAGCAGGCCATGGCCCGCGAGATCAAGCAGCGCATGGGCGCCCTCTTCGCAGTGCTGGGCATAGCCATCTTCTTCTGGTTCTCCTTCCATCAGAACGGCACATCGCTCTCCCTCTTCGCGCGTGACTTCGTGAAGACCGACTCCATCGCTCCCGAAATCTGGCAGGCCCTCAACCCCTGCTTCGTGATTCTGCTGACGCCGGTCATCATGTGGTATTTCAACATGCTGGCACGCCGCGGCAAGGTGATCTCCACTCCCCGCAAGATCGCCATCGGTATGGGTCTCGCCGCCGTGGCCTACATCTTCCTGACCATCGTATGCGCCGCTGACGGCTATCCCTCCGGAGAGGCATTCCGCAGCATGGACGTGACCGCACGCGAGGGACTCAAGACAGGCCCCTGGGTGCTCATCCTGCTCTATTTCTTCCTCACCGTGGCCGAGCTCTTCATCTCCCCGCTGGGTCTCTCCTTCGTCTCGAAGGTGGCTCCCAAGCATCTGCAGGGCCTCTGCCAGGGTCTGTGGCTCGGCGCCACGGCCGTGGGCAACCTCCTGCTCTGGATCGGCCCGCTCATCTACAACGCGTGCCCCATCTGGCAGGCGTGGGTGGTCTTTGCCGCCGTCTGCTTCATCTCCATGGGAGCTATGCTCGCCATGGTGAAGTGGCTGGAGCGCGTCACCGAGGAACCACAGACCCCCAAGGCCGCGTAATTTCCACGGAGAACCCTATCCGGCTCTCCCTGAAAATATAAAAAGATGGCTGCCGCAGACTCATGCGGCAGCCATCTTTTTTGTAATTAGGAAATAATGAATTAACTTTGCACCCGGAAAAGCCAGGAGTGCATATCCTCCCCAGGATATGCCACGGACTCAGACCCCACCGGCTTTGAAATTTTGTGAGATGGGGTCCTAAACTGGAACAGATCTATGACTCAGCTAACCGGACATATACCCTCCCCCGCGCGTCACACCTTCAGAACCGGTGCGGCCGTCATCGCCACCGCCGCGATGATGGGGGGATGCTCCTTCAAGGAGAGGGATGAAGCCGCCACGCAGCAGACACACAGTGCCGAAGAGGTGTATCACGCCAACAACGACATTGCCATGACCCTCCGCTCCCTGGCAGACGCGCTAAGGGTGGGAGAACCGCTTGATTCCGCCGAATACAATTACGAGGGCGTGCTGACCGACGGCCAGGGGGCCCCGCTGTACACCGACATGACCGGTTCGCCCGGGGCATGGGAGGTGGAGGTGACAGATGACCGACGCGCACGAATACGCAACCTCTATCTCGGGGACCTGCTCCCCGACGACCTGCGCACATACGTGATGGAGAGCCTCGATCTCAGCGAGGCCGACATTCTCACCGATTATGACCTTGATGAGGAAAACGCCTGGAGAATGACCGTATACGATCTGGGCGGGGGCACGCTCCGCTTCGAGACCCGCTCCGGAGAGGCGGCCAACGGCCTCGAAGGTCCCCTCGTCAACATCATCATCGAGTCAGACTGATCCCCGACCAAGAACTGTGTACTAAACCCTGCGAACTGTACAACTAATCACTCCTCCCCGGCCTGAAGATAAACAGCCGGGTGGGGTCGAAACGGGGGAGGGCCATCAGTTGCACGTCGGCCTTGTGGTCGTCAATTGTCTCCATGCCCGTGCCTACGCGCAGACCCCGGGCTTCAAGAGCGTCGCGGGTGGCTTTAAGCGCCTTGGAGGGTGTGTTGTTGTCCCTTGAGAGATGGCAAAGGAATATGTGGCTCAGGCCGGGATGCACCACTTCGGCGAGAAACCGGGCGGTGTCCCGGTTGTCCATGTGGCCACGCTCGGTGACGATGCGAGCCTTCAGATATTCGGGATAACGGCCGTCGCGCAGCATGACTGCGTCGTAGTTTGACTCCATCACGAGGTAATTCGCTCCGCTGATGTAGTGACGCGCACGGTCGCTGACGGCTCCGAGGTCTGTGGCCAGGACGAAGCGGCGTCCGTCGAAGTCAATGGAGAATCCCATGTTGTCCGTGCCGTCATGCGGCACCTCGAAGGCCGTTATCTCCAGGTCAATCATCTTGAAGGGAATCTCCTTGAAAATCGGCACATGGTATTCCTTGATGCGGCGCGAGATGGAATGGCGGCGCAGCAGGCCGTTGAGCACGCGGTTGGTGCAGAAGAGCTTGAGATGGCGGTGGGTGCGCAGCAGGTTGTAGGAGTAGCGGACGTGGTCGCCGTGGTCGTGGGTGAGGAGCACCCCCTTGACGGTCTTCATCGAGATGCCGTAGGAGGCGAGGGTCTGCTCCACGATGTCGGTGCGTATGCCGGCATCTATGATGACGCCCCCCGAGCGGGTGCCCACGTAGCAGCTGTTGCCGCTCGAACCGGAGCCGAAGGATATGTAGTAGAGGAGCCTGTCTTCAGCCGCACGCTCGGGCACCTCTCCCCCCTTGCGGGGTGGAGGGGGTACGGCAGCATCGGCGCTCCATTCCTCGAATGGCAGCATCGGATGGTCTTCAAAACTTATCTTTCGTCTCATTTCTTTCGGTCTGATGTCTTTACGGGCCGCATGGGGCGGCGGTAGATGAGGAAGATGGCCGGACGCTTGTCGAAGCTCCCGGCGCGTCCTCTCCACTTCGAGGCGGGGAGGGACACTATCTCCTGGCGCAGGGGGTCGGTGATGTCGCAGGCCACGCACATCATGGTGTCGGGGCGGAGCGTGGAGGCCATCAGGGCCACGGTCTTGTCGTTGCGGTAGGGGGTCTCGATGAAAATCTGCGTCATGTCGCGACGCGAGGATTCATTCTCCAGCTCCCTGAGGGCGGAGGCCTTGAGCGACGGCTCCACGGGGAGATAGCCGTGGAAGGCGAATCCCTGGCCGTTGAATCCGGAGCCCATGAGCGACATCAGTATGCTGGAGGGCCCCACCAGAGGCACCACCTTCATTCCCTCCCGCTGCGCTATGGCCACGACATCGGCTCCCGGGTCGGCCACGGCCGGACACCCGGCCTCGCTCATCACCCCGACAGGCACCCCTCGCCTGAGCGGCGCAAGGAATCCCGAGACATCCTCGGGACGCGTGTGGCGGTTGAGCTCGTAAAACTCGCACTCCTCTATGGGATAGGCCGGGTCACACCGCCTCAGCCAGCGGCGGGCGGTGCGCACGTTCTCCACTATGAAATGGCGTATCTGCGAGGCCACTTCAAGATTGCGGGGGGGAATGACTGTATCCACCGGAGCATCACTTATGCCCACGGGAAGAAGATAGAGTGCCGGGTCAAGTGCCATAGGAAAACTGATTGTCTCTTTGATAAGTAAGCGTTCAAATTTGAACACTTACTTAACGCAAAAAGATACATGATAATTGCAAAATATACCGTTTTTCATGGTGATTAGCGATATTTTTGCTAATTTTGTGCCAAAATATCCCCCATATTCCAATCATCCGCAGCATTGACATGACCGCTCCCCTGCCCCCGGATTTCATAGCCGAGATAGAAAAGACCCTCCCCGCTCCTACGGTCCCGGTTCTGCTCACGGCCCTCGATGCCACGCCGCCTGTGTCGGTGAGGCTCAACAGCCGCAAGCCTTGCGACGCACCCCCCTTCGGAAGCGAGTCGCCCGTGGCGTGGTGCGCGGAGCAGGGGCGCTACCTTGACAGCCGCCCACTCTTCACCCTCATGCCCGAGATGCACGGCGGAGCCTTCTACGTGCAGGAGGCGGCGTCGATGATACATCAGCTGCTTGTCTCACGCATCTGTGCCGGCTCCCCGCCGAGGGTGCTCGACATCTGCGCGGCCCCAGGGGGCAAGACCACGGCCATGCTCAACGCCCTCCCCGACGGGAGCCTGGTGGTGGCCAACGAGCAGTCGCCCCAGCGTGCGGCGGTGCTCCGCGAGAATCTGGTGAAGTATGGCTATCCCGGAGTGGCCGTGACCTGCGGCGATGCACGGGAATTCGGCGCGATGGAGGGGATGTTTGACATCCTGGCCGTCGACGCTCCCTGCAGCGGCGAGGGGATGATGCGCAAGGAGGAGGTGGCCCGCACGCAGTGGACCCCCGGCCTTGTCGAGTCATGCGCCCGGCTTCAGGGCGAGATACTCGACGGAGCGCTCCCGGCCCTGCGCCCCGGAGGCTGGCTGCTATACAGCACCTGCACCCTCAACACCCGCGAGAACGAGGAGATGGCCCGCCGGCTCATCGATGACCACGGTCTCCTCCCGGTGACGCTCCTCACCCCCGGGGAGATGCAGGCCTTCGGCATAACGCCCGGCCTGACGCTCCCGGACGGCACACCGGGCCACGGGATGCGCTTCATCCCGGGCGTGAGCCGCAGCGAGGGCCTCTATGTGGCCGTTTTCCGCAAGCCGGGAGATACGGACGGGCAGGAGGCCGCGGTTTTCCACCGCGCTCCGGCGATACCGGCCAAGAGGCGCAAGAAAGAGGACGTGAAGGTTCCCGACATCTCACCCTGCCGCGAATGGCTCGTGCGTGGCGAGGAATATGACTGGGAATATGCCGAGGGTAGCGTCAGTGCGCTCCCGCAGGGACTTAAAGCCATTGTCGGCGCCCTTCCGCCACAGGTGCGCCTCCTCTCGGCCGGAATAGAGACGGCCACGCTCAAGGGGAAGGATCTTATACCGGCTCCCCCGCTGGCCCTCTCCACGGCATTGGCGCCGGGGAAATTCGAGGAGGTGGAGCTGGACCGCGAGACGGCATTGCAATATCTGCGGCGGGAAAGCCTGACCCTCCCTCCCGGCACACCCCGAGGGATGGTGCTCGTAAAGCACAACGGCATCCCCCTGGGCTGGGTCAAAAACCTCGGCAACCGCGCCAACAACCTCTGGCCCGCCCCCTGGCGAATAAAGCTCCGACAACTCCCATAATTCTCACAAAACTCCCACAAAAAGATGAAATTCAAGACCGACGCGCAGTGCAAGCACTGCTCAGCCACAATTCTCGACAAAATGCGCTCCATCTATCCCGATGCACAGTGGAGCATGGATCTCAATGACGCCGACAAGGTGCTCGAAGTCCACGGTATCCCCGAAAATGCCGAAACCGCAGCCAAGGTGGAGGCCGCCCTGGCCGAAACCGGATTCAAGGGCTCTTGGATTCAGCGCTGACACCCACTCCGGAGTATGCTCTCTTTAATCGACATTTCCAAGTCTTTCGGGCCGCTGAGGGTGCTTGATTCGGTCACGATGCACGTCGACAAGGGCGAGATCGTGGCCATCGTCGGGCCCTCGGGGGCCGGAAAGACCACCCTGCTCCAGATAGCCGGCACCCTCTCGCTCCCGGACAGCGGAACAGTGACATACGACGGCGTGGAAGTGACCGGGCTGCCTGACCGCAAGCTCTCCGATTTCCGCAATTCCCACATCGGCTTCGTGTTTCAGTCACACCAGTTGCTGAGCGAGTTCTCGGCCTGCGAGAATGTGGCACTCCCGGCCATGATAGCGGGCGTGTCGCGCCGCAAGGCCATGGGAAGCGCGGCCTCGCTGCTGCGCGACCTCGGTCTGGAGCATCGCCTCACCCACCGCCCGGCCGAGATGTCGGGGGGCGAGCGCCAGCGTGCCGCCATAGCCCGCGCACTCATCAACAGCCCCGGGGTGATATTCGCCGACGAGCCCACCGGCAGCCTCGATTCGGCCAACCGCGACGAGGTGATGGCCGCGATACGCCGCATGAGGGAGGAGCGCGGACAGACCTTCGTCATCGTGACCCACGACCCCGCCATGGCAGCCGTGGCAGACCGCACCGTGCGCATGGCCGACGGACGAATTATAGAGTGATTTGACCGCATTTATTTGCAAAAATGGCCGAAAATAGGTAATTTCGCACTTAATATGAGGATTTTCAACTCACAGCAGATTCACGAAATAGACATGGCCACGTGCGAGGCCCAGCAAATCGACTCCATCGAGCTGATGGAGCGGGCTGCCAATGCCGTGACCTACGAGATAATATCGCGTTTCCTCCCCTCGAAGCGCATCATCGTCATAGCCGGACCCGGCAACAACGGCGGGGACGCCCTCGCCGTGGCGCGTATGCTCCTGGAGCAGGGATACCGCAAGGTGGAGATCTTCCTCTTCAATATCAAGGGACATCTGAGCCATGACTGCGAGGAGGAACGCAAACGCCTGATAATGATCGACGGCGTGGATTTCAACGAGATCACACGCGGCTTCACTCCTCCGCCGTTAGGACCGGAGGATGTAGTGATCGACGGCCTCTTCGGCGCCGGACTCAAGGAGCCCCTGCGCGGCGGCTTCGTGGGCCTGGCACGCTACATCAACGAGTCAGGGGCCTTCGTGGTCAGCATCGACATGCCCTCGGGGCTGGCGGTGGAGTCAAACGACAACCACAACACCCGCGACATGATCCACGCCTCGCTCACCCTCTCCTTCCAGACCCCCAAGCTGGCCTTCTTCTTCGAGGAGAACGCCGAGGTGGTGGGCGAATGGCAGCTCCTCGACATCGACCTGGACGAGGCCAAGATGAAGGAGCTCCAGAAGCAGACGGAATACATTCTCGTGGATTCGCGCAACGTGCGCCCCAAACTCAATCCCCGACACCCCTTCACCGGAAAACGGGACTACGGCTCGGTGCTCATCTTCGCCGGAAACCTCGGCATGATGGGGGCGGCCGTGCTCTGCGCCCGCGCCACGCTCCGCTCCGGAGCCGGCCTGGCCACGGTGCACTCTGCCGGTGCCGGACTCGGGATAGTGCAGACGGCTGTCTCCGAGGCCATGTTCGAGCCAGACCGCGACGAGAGGTTCATCACCGACATGACCATCCACCACAATCACCAGGCCATCGCCGTCGGCCCCGGCATCGGAACCCACGAGCAGACCATCGACGCCCTGGAGCGGATGCTCAAGACGGCTCGCACCCCCCTCATTCTCGACGCCGATGCCCTCAACTGCATCGCCAAGCGCCCCGCGCTCCTCTCGATGCTCCCGCCGAAAAGCGTCATAACCCCGCACATAGGGGAATTCGACCGCCTGTTCGGCGAGCATAAAAGTTCTGAGGAACGTCTGCGCAAGGCCATCTCCAAGGCAAAATATTACAACATCATAATCGTCCTCAAAGGGCATTACACCGCTACGGTGCGCCCCACGGGCAAGGTGTATTTCAACTCCACCGGAAACCCCGGCATGGCCACGGCCGGAGCCGGCGACGTGCTCACGGGTGTGATAGCCGCCTTCATGGCCCAGGGATACCATCCCGAACTGGCCGCCACCATCGGTGTGTATATCCACGGCCTCGCCGGAGACATGGCCGCCGAGGACCTCGGCGAATACGGCATGACGGCGGGCGACATCTCGGACCGCGTGGGACGCGCCATCCGCGCCGTGATACGCCGCGAAAGATAATCTCATCCACACCTCCCATCCCTCCAGCAATCATGCAGACACCACTCCTGACCTCCACGGTCCTCACCATCCTGGCAGCCCTGCTCCCCGTCGGCTCCGCCGCGCAGCAGACCAAGGTGCTCACGGCCGACAAGCATAACGAATACGGGCTGGCATACAGCCTCCCCGTCACGGCCCTCGAAGTCATCGTGACGGCACGCCACGATGTGGCGCGCCGCGGACCCTTTTACCAGTATGCGGGAAAATACATGGGCACCGACAAGGTGGTGACCCAGGACTCCGAAACCTGGACCGTCACCTCCGTCGACGTGCGCCCCTACGGCGTGGCCGACCCCGATGCACAGTTCCTGATGCAGCTCAAGCCCGGAGCCGTGACATACATCGCCACGGCGGAAGACGGTATGCTCCTCGGCATCAACTGCAAACCCCAGGCGCCGGCGCTTCCCGCGCAGCACAGTGGACCGGTAGCGGTGGTTGACCTCGCCGCCACCCTTGGCGACGGCACCGACTACCTGCAATACGTCGACGAAGACTTCATAGCCTCGCAGTCGAGCGCCAAGCAGGCCCAGAGCCTCTCGGAGAGCATTATGGAGGTGAGGGATGCCAAAATATCCCTCACGCGCGGCACCGCCGACCCCATGCCCACCGACGGACGCCAGCTCGAACTGATGCTCAACTCCCTCACCCATCAGGAGGAAGTGATGTCTCAGGCCTTTCTCGGACGGAAGGCCACGGAGACAGTGACGCGCTCATACACCATGACCCCGGCCGACGACGGCACCTACACCCTGATGCGCATGAGCGATTTCGCAGGATTCGTAGGCCCCGACGACTATTCCGGTTCACCGCTCACAGTCACCGTGAAGACCACAGCCGAGGGTAAGCTCCCCGTGGACGCCAAGGGCGAAGAGAAACGGGTGCCCAAGGATGCCGTGATGTATGCCATACCGGGTACGGCCCGCGTGACGGTGGAATGGGAAGGGCGCAAGCTCTACGAGAAGGAGCTTGACTTCGCGCAATTCGGCACCCTCTTCGGCCTCAACCCACTCCTCTTCTCCGACCGCAAGGATCCCTCCTTCGCCACCTTCGACCCCGCCACCGGCGCCCTCCGCGAAATCGGCACCGCCCCCTCCCGGCAGGAATAACCTGAGAAAGAA
>CAMWLC010000026.1 GCA_947174995.1 uncultured Porphyromonadaceae bacterium | reverse complement strand
CGACCGCGACAGAAAGCCCTCCGACCGCGACAGAAAACCTTTCGACCGCGACAGAAAACCTTTCGACCGCAAGAATTATCAGGCGGCAGACAAGGGGCCCTCTCTTCCCGAGGACTCGACCCATCGTTTCTCTGACATGAAAATGCGTTCAAGACGTAAAAAATGAATCAACAGCTCAACATACTCCTCATCGGTCAAGGGGGCCGCGAATCCGCACTGGCATGGAAAATCCTCGGTAGTCCGCGCATCGGCACCCTCTACACAGCCCCGGGATATTACCCCGGAGCCATACAGGCCACCGGGCTCGCTCTTGATGATTTCGAGGCCGTAGCGGAGTTTGTGGAGCGTCATGCCATCGACATCACTCTCGTGGGGCCGACAGAATACATGATGTCCGGCCTGGTGGACTACCTTCTGGAGCAGGATATGACTGTCATAGGGCCACCCTCGGGCACTGCGGTGCTGGAGACGAGCAAGGAGCAGGCCAAGGACTTCATGACCGAAAACATCATCCCCACCCCGCGCTGCATGTCGGTGACGCAGGACACCGTGGCGGAGGGCCTTGCCTTCATGGATTCCCGCCGCCCGCCATACGTGCTCAAGGCCGACGGCCTGAGCCGGGGATGCGGCGTGTGGCTCATAGACAATCTGGCCGATGCTAAGGATATGCTCGCCGATATGCTCGACGGGAGATTCGGCGAGGCCTCCGAGACAGTGCTCATAGAAGACTTCGTGGAGGGACGCGAGTGCTCTGTATTCGCGGCCCTCGACGGAGAGAATTATCTGATGCTGACTCCGGCGCAGGACTACAAACGTCTCTTCAACGGCAACCGCGGACCCAATACGGCCGGGATGGGGGCTTATTCCCCCGTGGGCTGGGCTGACCCCGCGTTTCTTGAAAAGGTGGAGCGACGCATCGTAATCCCCACTGTCAATGCCCTGCGCGAGCGCGGAGAGCTGTACAGGGGATTCCTCTATCTCGGAATCAAAAACGACGGAGGGGAGCCGGTGCTCCTCGAATACAACGTGCGTCTCGGCGATCCGGAGGCCCAGGTGATTCTCCCCCGCATGGAGTCCGATATCCTCGACCTGCTGGAGGCAATGGCCGAAGGAACGCTGGGCGATTACAAGACCGTATGGTCGCCGCAGACCTGCGTGGGCGTGGTTGTGGCCGGAGCCGGTTATCCTTCCGGCCCCATGCAGACGGAGGCCGTGGATGGACTTGAAGAGGCCGAGGCTACCGGATGTCTCGTTTTTCCCGACGACCTGACGAAAGATGCCACCGGACGAATCGTCACCTCCGGAGGACGTGTGGTGACGCTTGTGGGCGTAGGCGGCAACCTCGCCACAGCCGCCGCCACGGCCTTTGAGGGCGCGGAGCGCATCAGACTTGACAACAAGCATTTCCGCACAGACATAGGCACACCCGAATCCGACTGACCATGATTGCAAGAAGAAGCGTCGGAGCGCCGGTATTCGCAAGCTGCGCCGTGGCGGCGACCCTCATGACACTCGTCACCCTCATTCCCGGGATATGGCATGCGGCGTGCGCGCCTGAAGGAATCGTGTGGCCATCCCCCTGCCAATGGGGGCTGCCTGCGATGTGGAGCGCGGTCTGCGCGTGGGGGGCGATGATGCTTCTGGCTCTCTTCGCCCAGCTTCTCAACAAGAGCTTCGACTTCATCACGGGCACCGACATGGCCCTGCCATCCATCTTTCTTCTCCTCCTTGCCTCCAATCCGGCGATATCCGCGCGTTTCGGCAGCCCGCTGCTCTTGGCCTTGGCCTCCATTGCCATGCTGGCACTGGCCATGGACTGCTACCGCGCCACCAACGGCACGCAGCAGATTTTCGTGGCCGCCACGATAGGCTCCGTCGGGTGTATGTGCGACACAGCTTTCATAATTCCCCTGCTCTGGTGTGTGCCGGCCTGGGGAGTGATGAAATGTTTGCGTCTGCGCGAGCTCGTGGCTTTCGGACTGGGCCTCATCGCTCCGTGGTGGTGCGCGCTCGGCACAGGACTGGTGAGCCCGGACAGCCTCGACTTCGCTTCCCTTATGCGATGGATGGTGTTCAATCCCCCCGCTCCGGCGGAAGCCGTTCAGATAGGAGCGGTGTGCTGGTGGGCCTTCCTGGCCGTGATACTCGGACTGAACACCGCCGTGAAGCTCTATGCCGGAAACACCCGGACACGGGCCCTCAACAATATCATCACCCTGCTTGGCCTGGCGGCACTGGCGGGAATGGCCCTCAACCCCTCCTCTCTGTCCGCTTTCACGGGGATATTCTATTTCGCGGCGGCTGTGCAGTTCGCGCAGATGTTCGTGCTCTGGAACATACCCCGTCCGCGCCTGTGGCTCTGGATCGGGCTGCTCCTGATAGCGGCTCAATTTCCGCTCCTGCTGCTGGTGTGACAACGACTTAGCCCCCAATCACAAGAAATGAAGATAATAGCCGACGACAATATCCCCTACCTCAAAGGACGCCTTGAGCCCTTTGCCGACGTGACTTATGTTGACCAGGACGATTTCACCCCGGGCCTGGTCAAGGATGCCGATGCACTGATGATACGCACGCGCACGCGGTGTGACAGCCGGCTGCTCGACGGAAGCTCGGTGAAGATGATAGCCACAGCCACTATCGGCATGGACCAGTTTGACCTCCCCTGGTGTCATGCGGCCGGAATAGAGACGGCCAATGCCCCGGGATGCAATGCCCCCGGAGTGGCCCAATATGTGTGGAGTGCCCTGCTCCGCGCCGGATTTGACCCGGAGAAGATGACCCTCGGTGTGGTGGGACACGGCAATGTCGGCTCCATCGTGGCCCGCTGGGGAGACCTCCTCGGAGCCAAGGTACTCGTCTGCGACCCTCCCCGTGCCGAGGCCGGGATGACAGACAGGGATTACGTCAGGCTTGAGCGTCTGCTCGCCGAGAGCGATGCCGTGACACTGCACACTCCCCTGCTGCGCGACGGGCGGCATCCCACACACCACCTCATCGGAAGCCGGGAAATATCACTCATGCGCCCGGGAGCCATTCTCGTCAACGCAGCCCGTGGAAGCGTGATTGACACCATCCCCGTCAAGGAGGCCCTGCGCGACGGGCGCATACGCGCCATCATAGACACCTGGGAGGGGGAGCCGGTGATAGACCGGGAATTGCTCGAGATGGCGGAATACGGCACCTTTCACATAGCCGGATACTCGCGCCAGGGGAAGCAGCGGGCCACACGCATGGCGCTGGAAGCTGTCGGGAGGCACTTCGGAATAGACTTCCCCACCGACGGACTCGAAGGGCCTTACGCGGAACCTCAGGCTCTCACGCCGGGAAAAATCATGGATTCCTACGATCCCGCCGCCGACACCGCCATGCTCCGGTCTGACCCGGCGGCCTTCGAGCGTCTCAGAGCAGAATACAATTACCGTCCGGAAGTGCTATGAAGAAATTCCTTTCCCTCTTTCTTGCAGCGGCCACAGCCCTCGTGGCCTCGGCACAGGCCAAATACGTATTCTTTTTCATCGGCGACGGCATGGGGATGGGCCATGTCAATGCCGCCGAGACCTACAACCGCGATGTGCTCGGCAACGAGACGCCCCTGCTGATGCTGACGTTCCCTGTGGCCTCGCAGTCACGCACATACTCGGCGTCGAGTCCCGTCACCGACTCGGCAGCCGCCGGAACCGCCCTCTCCACCGGCTCCAAAACGGTCAACTACCGTCTCGGGATGGCCCCGGATTCCACCAATGTGTACAGCATTTCACGCGATTTCATAGAGGCCGGGCGTGCCGTTGGAATAGCCACCTCGGTAGCCGGGGACGACGCTACGCCGGGAGCCTTCTACGGCCACGGCTTGAGCCGCAGCGACGTGCTTGACATCGCCCCCGGAGCCATAGGAAGCGGAGTGGCCTTCCTGGCGGGAGGGAGCTTCAAGATTCTCGATGCCGCAGGGGACGCGGGAGAAAAATGGCTTGGCGGCATGAAGGCCGACGGATACACGGCCGTGAAGGGGCGGAGGGCCTACGACGCCCTCTCCGCGAAGCAGAAAAAGAAAGTGCTGATGATGGCCGAGACCGACTATTGGGACCAAATAGGCTACACCATCGACTCCATACCCGGCGCCCTCACTCTGCCCGAAATCACCGAAGCATGTCTGCAGACCGTGCAGACCGCCGACAAGGGAGAGGGATTCTTCATGATGGTGGAGGGGGGCAACATCGACTGGGCCGCACACGCCAACGACGCGGGCACCGTCATAAAGGAAATACTCAATTTCCAGCAGGCCATCGGGGTGGCTTACGATTTCTACCTCGCCCATCCCGAGGAGACCCTCATCATCATCACGGCAGACCACGACACGGGAGGCATGGCCCTCGGACGCGCTGACAACCATCGCAACGTGCACCTCGAATACATTGATGCGCAGAGGCAGTCCAAAGACCGCTTCGCCGACCTCTGCCGCGAGCGCAAGGCCGGCGGGAAGGAGCTTTCCTGGCCCGAGATGCAGCAGTATCTGAGGGATATGCTCGGATTCTGGAGCGTGATTCCCCTCACCGATGAGGAGACCCGGGCGCTCGAAGAGACGTTTGACGCCACATTCATCACCCGAGAGGCAGCCGACAGCAAAACGCTCTACAACGATTTCAACGCCTTCACGGCCAAGGTCTACGACATCCAGAACCACCATATCGGCACGGGCTGGCCCTCGGACAACCATACCGGGAATTTCGTGCCGGTATACGCCATCGGGAAGGGGGCGGAGCTGTTCACGGGAAATCTTGACAACACCCTCATACCGGAGCTGATACGCCGCGCCGCTTTCGGGAAATAAACCTCATCCGCGATATGGCAAAGAAATTCTATGTGGTCTGGAAGGGACGCACCCTCGGGATATTCGACAACTGGGACGATGCCCACGAGTCGGTGAAGGATTTCCCGGGAGCGCGCTACAAGGGCTTCTCCTCCTCGGCTGAGGCCGCCAAGGCCTACCGCGGAGCCTCGCGCTCGGATGATGCCGGCGACCTGGCCGGAATGTTGGTGGGTGCCTCCTCGCGGCGCCTCCCCAAGGCGGGACAGCCCGATTACATGACAATCCCCGAGATAGATCTCGACGGCTGGGCCGTGGATGCCTCCTGCATGGGCAATCCGGGCATCATGGAATACCAGGGTGTAGAGCTGATGAGCGGCAAGGTACTCTTCAGAATCGGCCCCTTCAAGGATGCCACCAACAATATAGGGGAGTTTCTCGCCATCGTCCATGCCCTGGCCCTGATGGAGAGGGAGGGAAAGTGGCACACTCTCTACACCGACTCCATGACAGCCATGTCATGGGTGCGCAACCGCCAGGTGAAGACCAAGCTCAAGCCCACCGAAGCCAACAGGAGGGTGTTTGAGTTGATGGGGCGCGCCCTTATATGGATACGCACCCACAACTGGCATTGCAGGATACTGAAATGGCAGACTGACCTCTGGGGGGAAACCCCTGCCGATTTCGGACGCAAATAAATCATATTTCCACACCATCCCGGTAAAAAACCATTCCCCTCATGGCCCGATTCATCTGCACCCTCGCTCCGGCCTCGGATATTACCGACAGGGCGGCCTCCCGCTTCAGGGAGTGGTTGGCCCGGGGGATGCACGCCGGTATGGAATACCTTGACCGCCACCATGACCTGCGGCTGCACCCGGCGGGATTGCTTGCCGGAGCGAAGTCCGTGATAGCGGCGGCCTTCCCGTACATCGGGGCCGGCGAGGTCAATATATGTCCGGGCATAGCGGCATACGCCGTGGGAGACGATTACCATGACGTCATACGCGACTATCTGTCACGCATAGTGGCCGGATGGCGCGACCGCGCCGGGGGAGAGTGGCGCATCTGCATTGACTCCGCGCCCGTGCCCGAGAGGTTCTGGGCGGTGAAATCGGGCCTGGCCATCCCCACACGCAGCGGAAACGTGGCCGTGGAGGGACTCGGCACAAAGCTGTTTCTCGCTCTCATGCTCACCACACTTCCCCCCGCCCGGGCGGCACGGCTGCTGGAAGAGAGCTGCGGCACGGATGACGACCCCGGAGAGAAAGAGGGAATTTTCAGGGGTGTGCGCACCGGGACCCCTGTTGACCCGGAGATAATGGCGGAGACACTCTGCGGCGAGTGCTGCAGATGCCTGGAGGCTTGTCCCGGCAAGGCGATATGCCCCGGCGGGGTCATCGATGCACGCCGCTGCCTCTCATACCTCACCATAGAGCACCGCGGAGCCTGGACCGAACCCTCCGCCCGCGCCGTGATGCACTCCCCCGCCGGACGCCGCACGCTCTTCGGATGCGACGTCTGCGTGCGCGTCTGCCCGCTCAACACCCCCGTAAAAGCCGCTGTAAGCCCGCTGGAGGCCCTCGGGCCACGCAGGGAATACATCGGCCTCACTCCGCGAAAAATCGCCGATATGACGCAGGAGGAATTCTCCGCCACATTCCGGCGCTCGGCCATCAAACGCGCCAAACTTGCCGGACTCAGGCGAAACGCCCTGAACTGCCTCAGGGAAGACTCCCCGGCTGACGACATCCGCACACCACAAATTCCATCTCCACAATGACCAACACCATCTCCACCTCCACAATGAACGATACCGAACTTATCCTCACCACCATCTCCGGCGTGGATCGTCCCGGAGTGACGGCCGCCCTGACGGCCATTCTCGCACGATACGATGCCTCGATACTCGACATCGGACAGTCGGACATCCATCATTTCCTTTCCCTGGGCATACTGTTCAGGACCACGGCCTCGAAGTCCGGCGAAATCCTCAAGGATCTCCTTTTCAAAGCCTCGGAGCTGAACATACAGATACGCTTCACTCCCGTCTCCGCCGGGGAATACGAAAACTGGGTGAAGCGTCAGGGAAAGGACCGCTGGATTATCACCATCCTGGGACGCAAAATCACCGCCCGGCACATCGCCCTCATCTCCGAGGAGATAGTGAGGCAGAACCTCAACATCGACGGCATACTGCGCCTCACGGGGCGCCCGCCCCTTGCCGAGCAGGTCAATCCGAAATCCAAGACCTGCGTGGAGTTCTCGGTGCGCGGCACCCCCTCCGACTACGAGAAGATGCAGAAATGGTTCATGCAGGTGTCTTCAAGCGAAGAGTTCGACATCTCGATGCAGGAAGACAACATCTACCGCCGCTCGCGCCGTCTGGTATGCTTCGACATGGACTCCACGCTCATAGAGACCGAGGTGATCGACGAACTTGCCGACAGGGCCGGCGTGGGTCCCGAGGTGCGTGCCATCACGGAGTCTGCCATGCGCGGAGAGATAGATTTCATAGAGAGTTTCCGGCGTCGCGTGGCCCTGCTCAAGGGGCTTGACGAGTCGGTGATGCAGGACATCGCCGAGCACCTCCCCATCACCGAGGGCCTCGAAAGGATGATGACCGTGCTCCACCGCGCCGGATTCAAGACGGCCATCCTCTCGGGAGGCTTCACATATTTCGGCAATTACCTCAAGAAGAAATATGGCTTCGATTACGTGTATGCCAACGAGCTGGAAATCAAGGACGGCAAGCTCACGGGCCGCTATCTCGGAGATGTGGTGGACGGCAAGCGAAAGGCCGAACTGCTGCGTCTGATCGCGCAGTTTGAGAAAATTGACATCGCGCAGACCATAGCCGTGGGCGACGGAGCCAACGACCTTCCCATGCTCGCCACAGCCGGACTCGGAATAGCGTTCCACGCCAAACCGAAGGTGAAGCAGACGGCCGAGCAGTCCATCTCCACGATAGGACTCGACGGAATACTCTATTTCATCGGGTTCAAGGACTCCTACATGGAGTGAATACAAGCTACGCCCCCTCCTTGTGAGCCGGGGCCCAACATTCAGGTAACAAAATTCAGGTAAACATGAAGAGATTTCTTACAGCCGCCCTCCTGGTGACGGCATTTGCCCCCGCGGCACGGGCCGAGGGGTATCAGATCAACACCCTCTCCGCACGCCAGAACGGCATGGGCCACACGGGAGTGGCGCTCCATCTCGGCTCCGAATCGCAGATATTCAATCCCGCCGGACTGACGTATCTCAATGACAACGTGGAGCTGACCGGCTCCCTGACAGGCATATTTGCCACGGCTTCCGCTACGCTGCCCGACGGCACCAGGTATTCCACCGACAATTCCCCCTCGACGCCCATGAGCGCTACGGCGGGATTCTCGATATATGACAATTTCAAGGCGGGTGTGGCTTTCTACACCCCCTACGGTTCGGGTATCAACTGGACAGATTCCTGGCCCGGAGCGGTGCTCAACCAGAGCGTGTCGCTCAAGACCTTCACGCTGCAGCCCACCCTGGCCTGGAGCCCACTGAAAGGACTCTCCGTGGGCGCCGGGCTTATGCTGACATGGGGAAACGTGAATCTCGACAAGGGGTTGGTGGAGCCTTCGTCGTTCAACACCATGCAGCAGCTCCTCATCGGCATGGGTATGCTCCCCGCCGGTGCCTATCAGCCGTACGGCCCCACGACCATCCCCGCCTCCATCAACCTCACCGGAAAGGCCAATGTGGCGGTGGGGGTGAATGTCGGGGTGATGTATGACATCA
Organism: uncultured Porphyromonadaceae bacterium; assembly: GCA_947174995.1. Taxonomy (GTDB): domain Bacteria; phylum Bacteroidota; class Bacteroidia; order Bacteroidales; family Muribaculaceae; genus Lepagella. The sequence continues at coordinate 26,283 of CAMWLC010000026.1, read as the reverse complement.
CCGAGCAATGGACCGTGGGTGCAAGTTTCCGCTCCCGCATGAACATGAACGTGAAGGCGGGCACCGCCTCCCTGAAATTCGCTAACACCCACGCCGAAAACATCCTCGACAACCGGCTCGGGCTGCTCAACCAAAGCCAGTTCAAGGCCTCGATGCCCTGTCCCGAGGTCTGGAAATTCGGCGTGGCCTACCGTCCGGTCAAGGGTCTCGTCGTGGCCCTGGACGCGCAGCTCACCGGATGGAGCGCCTACAAGGCCCTCGACATCAACTTCCTGGACGAGGCGCTCGCCTCCTACGATCAGCACATAGAGAAGAACTACAAGAATTCCTGGACCTTCTCCGCAGGAGCGCAGTATGCCCTCACCCCCCGCTTTGACCTTCGTTGCGGCCTGATGGTGGACACCTCCCCCGTCAGCGCCTCCCACTACAATCCGGAGACGCCGGGCATGACCAAAATCAATCCCTCCGTAGGCTTCAGCTTCCGCCCCATAGACGCCATATCAATCGACGCCTCCTTCCTGTATGTGGCGGGCTTGGGAGCCGACAACCGCAGTTGCACCTATCCCGACATACTGCTCACCGCCCTGGGCGGTACCCCCGTCGGCAAGACCTTCACGGCCGACTATCACGTCCATGCCTTCAACCCCTCGATAGGAGTGACGGCACGGTTCTGAACTCCACACTCTGTGAGGCCCGCACGGGCCTCACAGAGTGCCCTGCTCTATCAGCGTGGCGATGCGGTCTATGGTCGCATCGTCTTTATTTTTGTCAGGATCGAACCCTGCCTTCATGTTCATGCCGAAGAAGCGCCCGAAGGTCTGCCAGAATCCGGCTCTGAAAGAGCCTAAGAAGGCCTTGACTATATTGTATGAGCTTTGGTCAGTCTCGCGGTTGATGAGCTTGAGGAGCACCTTGCCCTGGCTCTTGGTCATGTTTTTCATCACCGGCTTGTATTGCTCGAAAATATCGTGCTCCAGACGCTTGAGATGCGCCTCGCGCTGCTTCTTGTCCGGGATGGTCTGGATATACTCGTAGGTCTCGCAGAGAGTGGCGAAGGCGAGTTTGGCATACGGCAGGGTCTTGCGCACGTCTCGCACGGTGCGCCAGTAGAATTCCTCCTGCTTCTTGTTCTTGAATTTCAGGGGGGGATACACGTAGAGGTCGCGGATGAGCGTCATGCGCACCGTGTCGCCATATTCATCCACGAAATAGTAGTATCCGGTATAGACTTTTGTTTCGAGGCGAGGGGCTTCCGGCTCCGCCGCGAGGGCCGCTACGCTTCCGCCCGCTATAAACGCCACAACTCCGAGCACTCCCGCCAGCAATCCCAGCAGGGCGTTGCGTCCCCGTCTCATAAGCAGTCCCAGGAGGGCCTCGCGGGGATAAATCTCGCGGGCCTCGCGGCGCGCCAGGTCACGGATGCGATTCATGGCCGTTTCATCTCCGGACGATTCGCGCAGGGCGCGGAAAGTGCCGTCGATGTCGAGAGCTTCGGCGGTAGCCTTATGCAGGGGGAGAGAGAAGGACCCGAAACTCATCCCCTCCCGTATGCCGGAGTCGGAAAGCAGGGGAGCGAACAGAGGCTGGAAATGCGGGAACCAGGGTGTGCGTCCGTAACAGGCGTTTATCGCTCCCCGGTGGATACGGGGCCACGAGCCGTGAAGCGACACGTGGAGCTCTTCCGGGGAAAGACGCTTGAGCGCAGCCGCTCCCCCCGCCACCGGGACGCTCAGAAGCATTTCCCCGTCATCGGCGGAAGCCCCCGCGCGGGTCACGCCGCACGGCCTCACTGCGGTGCGCGTCATCTCACGCCCCGGGGAATGACCTCCGGCGGCAAGAAGCGCATTGGCCGAAGCCACGGCCTCCTCCTCCGGCATCCCCGCGTAGAGAGCCGATGTGTACGCGCCATACCATCGGCACGAAGCCAGGTAAGGCACTGCATGAGTTGTTTTTACCAATTCTTCTCCTCCGATTTTGATTTGTCGGGATTGGCCGAGCGCAGTATACGGTCCCAGCGTATCTTGCCGTCAAACCATCCGCGGTCCTCGTCAAACGACACAAGCACGAATACAGGGCTGCCCACGATATGGTCCTCGGGCACGGGACCCCAGTAGCGGGAGTCGAGCGAGCGGTCGCGGTTGTCACCCTCCATCCAATAGTAATCCATCTTGAAGGTGTACCATTCAGTCTCCTTGCCGTTGATGTAGACCTTTCCGTCAGCCACTTTCACGTCGTTGCCTTCGTAGGTCTCTATCAGGCGGCGGTAGAACCACATATTGTAAGGGGTCACCTTCAGTGTCATCCCTTTTTTGGGGAGCCAGAACTCACCCATATCGGTGCGTGTCCAGCCGTAAGGAGCATCTATCGGATAGACTCCCGAGAGGTCGTAAAGCCCGCTTTCCGACTCACGCACCAGCGGGCCGCTCACCTCCTCCCACTTCTCGACCTCGGCCTTGGCGGCGGCGGTCAGGGGGACATCGTAGAAAAGGGAGCCGTCGCGCGGATCCTGCATCGGGGCCTCACCGCGGTCTTCGCGGCGCACCTCTATGGACTGCCACTTCTCCTCGGAAACGGGACGTGACACGGGGATGATGTAGTTGTACTGCACGTTGTCGGCATCCTGGATGGGCTTGTCGTTGATATAAATCACGTCATTGATGATACGCACGCGCTCTCCGGGGAGACCCACGGCACGCTTCACATAGTTCTCGCGGCGGTCCACGGGACGCACCACGAGTTCGCCGAAGGTCTCGGGATGGGCCAGTATGTAGGCTTTCGGGTCCTCTATGCCGCGGGCACGCAGGTCATGGCATATCTGATAGTAGTCGGGATTGGGGATGCGGGTGCAGACGGTGTCGCCCTGCGGGAAATTGAACACCACGATGTCGCCGCGCTCCACGGAGCGTATACCCTTGAGCCTGTGATACTCAAGCTGCGGGCGGTCCAGATAGCTCTTGGTGTTGAGTATGGGGAGAGTGTGCTGCGCCAGGGGGAAATGTATGGGGGTCTGGGGCACACGGGGACCATACAGCGTCTTGTTGACCCACAGGTAGTCACCCACGAGGAGCGACTTCTCGAGAGAGGATGAGGGTATCTTGTAATTCTGGCCTATGAAGGCGAATATCATGTAGACCAGCACGAGGGCGTATATGATGGCGTCCAGCCAGGAGAGGACCGATCTGACGGGTCCCTTTGTCTTCTTCCACCACGTCCAGGGGATGTAGGCGGTGATGTAGATGTCGAGCAGAAGCAACCATATCAGACCGAGCCAGGGATTGCCCATCCATATAACCCACAGGAAGAAAAGGATGGACACTATGGCGAACCTCACCCAGCGGGTGGTCTTCACATTCGAGATGCGGGAACGGAAATCATCAGTGAATTTTGACATCGGATGCGGCGGTTTATCAGAATTGCGGTTTATCAGAATTTATGTTCGATCATGTCTGCCATGACCTCCTCCATGGTGTGGAAGCCGGTGCGTCCCTTGAGCCATTCGGCAGCGATTACGGCTCCCAAGGCGAATCCGGCACGCGACTTCGCGCTGTGGGTGATGGTGATGAGATCCTGAGGGGAGTCCCATGTGATGCTGTGCACCCCCGGCACCTCCCCCTCGCGGCGGTGGTCCACAGGGAGCACGCCCTCGGGCATGGCGCTGTCGTCGCCCGGTTCGGCCCATGACTTGATGCGCGAGGTGCTCTCCACGATACCCTCGGCCAGGGTTATGGCCGTGCCGGAGGGATGGTCGAGCTTATGGACATGGTGTATTTCCAGCATCGAGGGCTCGTATTGCGGGAAGGCATCCATCACCATGGCCAGACGTCGGTTGAGCTCCATGAAGATATTCACTCCGACGGAGAAGTTGGAGGCCCAGAGCAGGGTGCCGGCCCCCTTTCGGCACATAGCCTTTATCTCGGGCATCGAGTCGAGCCATCCCGTGGTGCCCGACACCACGGGCACACCGGCGGCAAAGGAATGGAGGTAATTGTCCACTGCTGACGAGGGCACGGAAAACTCGATGGCCACATCAGCGGCACGAAACTCAGGGGTGTCGAACTTCTCATCCTCCCCCTCCTCAATCACACACACTATCTCGTGGCCGCGACCCAAAGCCGCCTCCTCGACTGCATGGCCCATCCGGCCGTATCCTATGATCGCTATCTTCATTTTGATGGAGTCTTTAATTATCTAACTGATTGCACGGCCTATTATTGCCAATGCGCGCGGGAGCCCTCCTCTCCCCGCAGCTCTCAGAAGCCGAAGGCCACGTTGTCGATGTAGAGCGTGAGTCCTTCAGTCCCTATGAAGGGCTCGCCGCAGCTCGACGAGGCCATTACGAGCACATGGGTAGGCACTGCATCGGCCGGCGCCCACCCCACTTCCTGCACGGGGACGAGTTTCCCCTTGGAATTGCGGGCGTAATAGGCCTTTTCTCCGGAAAGCAGACCCATCCAGGGCTTGTAGAAGTGCTGCTTGGTGATGTCGCCGTAATGGATCGGGAGTTCATGGCCCGCGGTCCAGGGCACTGCCTTGCTGTAACGCTCGCGGCCCGTGCCCACGCGGTGGGCGTAGAGATTACCCTTCTCATCCTCCCATCGCTTCTGAAGCAGGACATACACCTCGGCGTTGTCGCGCCCCTGCAAGATCTTTTTCTTGCCGAGTCCGGTGGATTTCACGCGCGTGTTGGCCGCCGGCATATCCACTTGATAGTCGAACACCAGCGCCTTGGGACGCTTTGTGTAGGGAATACCCATCTCCATCTTGCCGAAGGGGGTTTTGGTGGAGGTGATAGGCTCGTTGATCTGACCCAGGAAGATGGTGCCTGCCACCATCACGTCCATATTAATGAGTCCCAGCACCTTAACGTGCTCCATAATGGCCTGCATCTTAGCGCAGGTGTTGGAGCCGCGCTTGTGGGGGGTGACGGCGTTGGAGGCCTTTACCACTCCGGAGACCTTGGCATACACGTTGCTCGTGGCCCAGGGGGAACCACCGAGATTGGTGTAGGGCTTGTTGCCTGTGATTGTCCGTGCCGGACCTATCTCGTAGACAGTCTTATGGTTGCCCCCTAAAACGGCCGATTCGGAAATGTCGCGTTTTATCCACGATGAAAAATCACCGTACTTTATCGGCTCCAGACGCAGGGCATGAGTGGAGATACATCCGGGGAGAACACCCAAAACCAGTATCAAAGACTTTAAGAGAAATAGGAATCGCATTATTTTTCAGATGTTTCTTTTCTTTGATGCAAAGTTAGCAAAAGTATGGGGAATATTTTGTATTTTTGCGACAGAAAACCCGCCGGACTCCCATCATTGCGGGAGATTCGGCCCACTTGACATCTGAAACCATTGAAATCATGTTTGAAATCGTAAGCAAGCGTGTGCTCTCGCCCGCCATCACCGAGATGAAAGTCCACGCCCCGCGTGTGGCCGCCTCGGCAAAGCCGGGCCAGTTCGTGATCGTACGCGTCGATGAGGAGGGAGAGCGCATCCCCCTGACAATATGCGATTATGACCCCGAAGCGGGCACCGTCACCATCGTGACCCAGACCGTAGGATATTCCTCCGGCAAAATCAATGCCCTGGAAAAGGGGGACTCCTTCGCCGACTTCGCCGGACCGCTGGGACGTCCATCCGACCTTCTCGACCTGACGGAGGAGGAACTCAAGAAGCGCCGGGTGCTCTTCGTGGCCGGCGGCGTGGGCACAGCCCCTGTATATCCCCAGGCCAAATGGCTTCACGAGCACGGCGTCACTCCCGACGTCATCATAGGAGCCAAGACCAATGACCTCTTCACATACGTCGAGGAGATGAAGAAGGTGGCCAACGTGCACCTCGCCACAGACGACGGCTCCGAAGGCTTCCACGGCATGGTGACAGGCCTTATGGAGCAGCTTATCGAGAAGGAGGGACGGGAATTCGATTCCTGCGTCATCATAGGCCCTATGATCATGATGAAGTTTGCCGCACGCCAGGCCGCGCGTTACGGGCTGCCGACCATGGTGTCGCTCAACGCCCTGATGGTCGACGGCACCGGAATGTGCGGGGCCTGCCGCGTGAGCGTCGGGGGAGAGACGAAATTCACCTGCGTTGACGGTCCCGAGTTTGACGGTGCGCTGGTGGACTTCGACGAGGCGATGCGGCGCCAAAACATGTACCGCAACCATCCCAAGAATCATCACGAACCCGATAAAGAGTGCAAGTGCAATGGCTAACAGGATTCCCAGAGTTCCCGTGCGCGAACAGGACCCCAAGGTGAGGGCCACCAATTTTGAAGAAGTATGCTACGGCTACGACGGCGACGAGGCCGTGGCCGAGGCCGGACGTTGTCTCAACTGCCGCAATCCCCGCTGCGTGGGGGCTTGCCCGGTGCATGTCTCCATTCCGGAGTTCATCGCCAAAGTGGCCGGAGGTGATTTCGCAGGAGCCGCGGCCACAATAGCGCGAGACAGCTCCCTCCCCTCGGTGTGCGGCCGTGTCTGCCCCCAGGAGTCGCAGTGCGAAGGTTCGTGCGTGCTCGGCATCAAGCAGGAGCCGGTGGCTATCGGCAAGCTGGAGCGCTTCGTGGGCGACTGGGCCATAGCCCACGCCGGAGAGGCCCCGGCCGAAAAGCCGGCCCGCAACGGCAAGCGCGTGGCGGTGGTAGGTTCCGGACCTGCCGGCCTGGCTTGCGCCTCCGACCTCGCGAAAGCAGGATATGAAGTCAAGATTTTCGAGGCCCTCCATAAGGTGGGAGGTGTGCTCGTGTACGGCATCCCGGAGTTCCGTCTTCCCAAGGAGGCCATCGTGGCCAAGGAGGTGGAGGCCGTGAAGCGTCTGGGCGTAGAGATAGAGACGGACGTGGTCATCGGACGCACCATGACCGTAGACGACCTTCTCGACCATGAGGGTTACGACGCGGTGTTCGTAGGCTCCGGGGCAGGTCTCCCCCGCTTCATGGGCATCGAGGGAGAAAACCTCAACGGCGTTTTCTCCGCCAACGAGTTCCTCACACGCGCCAACCTCATGCATGCATTCGACGACAAATCCGACACGCCCATCATCGCCGGACGCAAGGCGGTGGTAGTGGGAGGCGGCAATGTGGCCATGGACGCCGTGCGCACAGCCAAGCGTCTGGGGGCCGAGGCCGTCATCATGTACCGCCGCTCCGAGGCCGAACTTCCGGCCCGCGTGGAGGAGGTGCACCATGCCAAGGAGGAGGGTGTGGAGTTCCGTATGCTCACCAATCCCGTGCGCATACTCGCCGACGAGGCAGGATGGGTCAAAGGACTGGAGTGTGTGGAGATGGAACTCGGCGAGCCCGACGAGAGCGGACGCCGCAGTCCCCGCGTGAAGGAGGGAAGCGAGTTTACGGTTGACTGCGATGTGGTCATCATGGCTCTCGGCACCAGCCCGAACCCCCTCATCAAGTCCACCACCAAGGGACTCGACACCAACCGCCGGGGCTGCATCGTGGCGGACGAGACGGGACGCACCTCGCGCGAGGGTGTCTTCGCCGGAGGAGATGCCGTGACGGGTGCCGCCACCGTGATTCTGGCCATGGGAGCGGGACGCAAGGCCGCCCGCGCCATTGACGAATATCTCTCGGCCAAGTGAGCCGCGACACCATAGGGCGCTACGTCTGGATCATAGACACCCTGCGCCGTTACGGACACCTCACGCGCTCCCAGCTCAACAGTCTGTGGGTCCGCTCTCCGCTCAGCGGAGGGCGACCCATGCCCGAGCGCACTTTCCACAACTACCGCCGCGGCATCGAGCAGAGTTTCAATATCACCATCGAGTGCAATTCCGCCGGGGAATACAGCGTGGCCGAGGACGACGACGCGCGACGGCGCACCATCAGCGACTGGATGCTCGACTCATACGCCGTCTCGGATGCCCTGCTCGACTCCGCGACTCTGGCTGAACGTGTGGAGGTGGAGGATGTGCCTTCCGCACGGGAGTTCCTCCCCATCGCCATGGAGGCAGTGCGCGACAACCTCACGGTAGTCTTCACATACGCCGGATTCAATCGCTCGCGCCCCGAGGAAGACATCGCGTTCCATCCCTATTTCCTGAAGCGTTACAAGCAGCGGTGGTACATGGTGGGCGTGAAGGAGAAAAGCGGCGAACTGCGCACGTATGCGCTCGACCGCGTCAGGCAGATGGTGCTCACCGACACCCGCTTTGAACGCCCTGAGGACTTCACGCCCGAGGATGTCTTCGGCAACATCATAGGCGTGACCACTTCACGTGCAGAAGTGCGCGATGTCAAACTCATGGCCACTCCCACCCAGGCCAAATATTTCAGGGCGCTTCCGCTCCATCCCACTCAGCGTGAGGAGCTCCACGACCATTACAGCATCTTCACATACCGTCTGAAACTCAACTACGAGCTGGTGAGCGAGATTCTCGCCTTGGGAGACGCCGTGAAGGTCATAGCCCCCACCGAACTCAAAGTCATGGTCGCCACCAGTCTGCGCTCCGCCCTCTCCCAATACCTCGACTGACTTATTTATCTTAAGTAGTTCTTAAAAATTAAACGATACTTGTTTTAAAGCAGCTCTGGAAAAATCTTGAACCATAAAATTTGCTGTTTTTGGCCGCTTTGAGCTTGTCATTCAGTCGAATACATACGTATTCTCCATCATTCCGCACTCAAATCGGCCAAAAACATCTAAATTTTATGTGTTCATTAATTTTTAAGAACTACTTATGAAAGCGAAAGAGATACAGGAACTTTTCAAATGTTTTGAATCCATCGCCATAGAATATGAGGGCGTAGAGTATTGGAGCGCGAGAGAACTCGCACCCGTAATGGGCTATATTCAATGACGAAACTTCCAATCTATCATAGAAAAAGCCAAGGAATCCGCAAATAATTCAGGTGAGAGAATATCAGACCATTTTGCTGACGTCAGCAAAATGGTCCCTATTGGTTCAGGCTCAAAACGCAGAATCGATGTAAACAAAAGAGAGGGGCCGGGCGTATTAAAGAAAACCAAAATTCAAAATTATGACAACGCCTCTGCTTGACAAAGCCAAAAAAGACATGATCGCCGATATGGAAAGCCGTCAGATCGGCGCTATCCTCTGGGACAACGCCACGGCCGGATTCCACTATATCCCGGTAGCAACCCTCCCCTCGGGCAAAGTGGTCAATATCACCGGACTATACCATTACGGCGACGACCTTTACCTCGTGGAAGAGGAAAACCCGCGCGCCGATATCAACAATTATTACAACCACGATACGGAGGTGAAACCCACCGTGGTCTGCCTCTCCGACACCGTGGCCCGGGGCGACCTGGGAAATCCGGGCGAGGAAGACGGTTTCACGCTCGACGCCTCGATGGAGGAATGGCTTGCCATCGCCGACTGCTATTTCGAGGCTCTGGCCGAAAAATAAAAGTGGTCTTAGCCGCAAGTGAGCGGTTTTCATATATTTACGACATTTTGACACAAAAGTGAGAAGGTTTTAATCAAAAATATTAAAACTTTTTCACTTTTATTGCGTTTTATTATCGTATAAAAACTTTTCAAAACGTGGTGTTTCCGCCGGAGGCGGGGGGCCACAAAGCTGACTGACGCTTATGATGAAATTCTACACACTCTTTTCAGCGGCCTTGGTAGCCGCATCGGCCTTCGCGGCCCCTGCTCACACTCCGCTGCAGCAGACACGGTTCAAAGGAACAAAAGCTCCCGCAGCAAGCATGGAGAAATTCCGGTTCTCCCCCACTCTCCACAAATCCACTCTCCGCAAGGCTCCGGCCAAGGCTCCCGCTCTGAGCGATATAATCCCGGGGCGTCCGGATGGAGAATCCACTTTCTATGAACGCGCCTCGGTCGGATATCTCGTGTTCTTCGGAAACGTCTTCGCAATGGAGGATTCCGGCGCCGTGTGCGAGATAGTAAAGGGTGACGACGGCAAGACCTATCTCAATGTCCCCATCTCCGGAACATATCTTGACAACTGGGCCGAATGTACCCTCACCGACACCGAACTCGTCATCCCGGGCAACCAGCCCCTGATGTATGAGGAGGAATACGGCGACTTCCTCACGCTCACCGTGCTGGACTTCGTCGAGGACGAGGATGGAGGCTGGTACTACCCCGCCGACGACCAGAATTTCCGCATGGAGGTGAAAGACGGGGTGATCTCGTCCGAGCCCGGCAATGGCGAGACTATCCTCGGTCTCTGCTACTATACTCCCGAAGATGATTATTACGAATGGGCCGGATTCGGTGACTGGAACTATGTCATCACTCCCTTCACCGGCGTGGCCGAGGCCGGGCCGGCCGATGCCGCAGCCACGGAGAATTGGGCTCTCTTAGATGATAACGACGGCTATTTCGTAGGCGTCAACGCTACGGAAGACAGCCTCTATCTGCGTGGACTCTACCCCACTCTGCCCGATGCCTGGATAAAGGCGCCGATGACCGACGGCAAGGCCGAGATAACGGAACCTGTCTATGTGGGTATGGACACGGGCCACTACATCTACTTCCAGCCCGCCGCCAATGAGTCCGTGTGGGACGAATGGTACGAGGATTATGTCGATGAAATCCTCCCCTCCTCGGCTCCCTTCGTGTTCGTCTACGATGGCGAGGCCCGGAAGATCACTTCCGAAGGGATACTTGCCGCAACCCATGGCGTTCCCTCCGAAGACCTTTGGTATGCATACGCCACTCTGGAGAACATCACCGTCGTGAAGCAGGACCGCAAGGCCGGCATACCTCCCGTGGCTCCCTCCGACCTCACCGATGTGCCTGATCCCGACTATCCCGAGTTCACCTTCGTGCTTCCCCCCTTCGATGTGGAAGGCAACCTGCTCGACACCTCACGTCTCTACTACAACGTGTTTGTCGACGGCGAAATCTTCGTCTTCTATCCCGATGAATATATGGAGCTCACCGAAGAGATGACCGACATCCCCTACTCCTTCACCGAAAACTGGGATATAGTGGTAGACGGCACCCTGCGCGAAATCTACTATTACTGGAACGGAGTGGACACTATCGGCGTGCGTGCCTTCTATCTGGAAGAGGACGGCTCGAAGACATACGGCGAAATGACCGTGCTGAATCTTGACGAAAACGGTGTGAAAGCCACCGCCGCCGAGGCCCTCACCACGCAGTATTACGACCTGCACGGCATAAGAGTGGCCGCTCCCGGCAAGGGTGTCTTCGTGAGCCGCAGCGTCATGAGCGACGGCTCCGTGAAGGTTTCCAAGACAGTGCGATAACACCTCCAAACCATCGATACATGAAGAATATTCTCATCTCATCAATAGCAGTGGCCGCCGTTTCAGCTTCGGCGGCCACTGTGGATTTTTCATACGCTCCGGCCGGAGCGCCCCTCGTGGGATACGGATTCGGCAAAGTGGAATCGTATGACGTGGCGATACGCATCAATGATCCGGGCCTTGCAGGCACAAAAATCGCAGGCCTGAAGGTGCCGATAACTACCGACGAGGCCATCACCGACATCTCGGGATGGCTCTCCACCTCCCTCAAACTTGACAATAACCAGCCGGTGGCCGACATCGCCAAGGTGGAGGCCACGGTGACGGACGGCGTGATTTCAGTCACTTTCCCAGAGCCATACACCATCACCGAGGGGGGCGTATATGCAGGTTACTCCTTCAAGGTGGGAGCCGTGGATACGGATGCGCAGAAGTATCCCGTGGTTGTGGCTGACTGCAGCGAAACCAACGGACTGTATCTCCACAGCAGCCGCACTTACCGCAAATGGACCTCCCTGGCCTCCTCCACAGGCACGGTGAGCGCATTGACAATCGTGCTTGACGGCGATTTCAAGCCCGACATGGTGTCGGTGACGCTCGGAGACGTGTATGGCGTCAAGGGGCAACCCACTCCCGTAGCCGTGACGCTCACCAACAGCGGAAGCAGCTCGGTGAGCAATTTCACATATACCTATACCCTATCCCCCTCCGGCGTTTCCGGGCAGGGCATCACCGAACTGGAGACCGCCATTCCCGCTCAGCTGGGTCAGAAAGGGAACGCATGGATTTCCGTGGATTGCCCCGACACTTACGAGCCCCAGACACTCAGCGTGACGGTCACTGAAATCAACGGCAATCCCAACAATTCCGTAGCGTCCACCGGCGAGGCGATCCTCACTCCGCTTGACTTCATACCTCAGGCCACTCCCCTGATGGAGGAATACACGGGCCTGTGGTGCGGATGGTGTCCTCGCGGATTCATCGCCCTCGAGGAGATGGGACGCCGGTATCCCGAGCGTTTTGTGGGAGTCAGCTATCATGGCGACGACATCATGCAGAGCACAAGGTCTTTCCCCAACGAGGTGGGAGGATACCCCGGAGCCGTGCTCAACCGCAGTCTTGACCTTGATCCCTACTACGGCTCATCATCCGGCACGGACATGGGAATCGCCGCCAACTGGGAGGCTCTGACAGAGGTATTCGCCCCGGGCGAAGTGGTCGTGACGCTCAACTGGACCGATGACACTCACACGGCCCTCAAGGCAGTGGCCGATGCCCGTTTCGTATTCGATTACAAGGATGCCGATTTCCGCATAAGCTACATCGTCGTGGCCGACGGATTGACATGTCGCGAAGGGGATTCGCCCGCCAACTGGATTCAGACCAATTATTACGACGGCTCCGATATGCAGGGCTACGGCTGGGAGGTCTTCACCGAGAGCACGAGCCGCGTGGCCGGCCTGGTGTTCAACGATGTTGTGGTCTATGCCGGGGATTTCTTAGGTGAGAAAGGTTCGGTACCGGCCTCCATAACCCCCGGAGTGAAGTATTCCGATGAGTTCACCGTATCCCTCTCCGACATCGTGAACATCAACGGCGACAACATCCTCAACGACCCCTCGAAACTGCGTGTAGTAGCCGTGCTGATGGATGCCTCCACCGGAAAATTCATCAACTGCGGCCGCTCCAACTACCCCGACGCCTCGGGAGTCGGCACCAACCTCGCTGAGGATGTCCGCGTAGTCGGCGTGATGTATCACGACCTCTCGGGTCACCTGCTGCGCACCCCGGCATCCGAAGGAGTCACTATCCGCACCGAGATCCTCTCCGACGGCTCCACACGCACCTGCAAGCAGCTCCGCTGAGTCCCGCCACACAGCGGCAATCAAGTCCCTGATAAAACCGGGAGACGGCCCCCAAACGGGCCGTCTCCCATGTTTTTTAACAGATTTTCTTTGGTAACCATCGGGTTATTGGTTAACTTTGCACGACTGACACATTTTTTCGGACTGACTTATAACATCATGCTTATGAGAAGAATTTTACTCTTTTCCGCGTTGGCGGGCGCAGTCTTGTCGCTCCCGCTGACTGCCTCTGCAGGCCACGACCTGCTGTTTAAGGAATCCTTCGCCAACTGCAAGAGTTCCACAATCCAGGGGGGATACTTCACGGAATCCCTCTATTTCGACGCCCCCACGATGGGTGACAACGACGGATGGTATACCCAGAACTGCTATATGTCGGAACGCGCCATCAAGTTCAGCGCCAAGACAAAGCACGGCAAGGCCACCACACCCGCCATCACCGCCTCAAGCGATGCCCCCGGCGACATCACCGTCTATTTCCGCGCCCAGAACTGGAGCGGCGACGACCTCACCATCAATGTTTCCGTAGCCGGACACCCCGAGATGACGCAGACCGTCGACATCTCCGGACTCACCCAGATTTCCGATCGTTCGCAGCAGGGAAGCAGCGTGACCTTCTCCGGCCTGGCGGAAAGTGAGTTCAAACTTGAGTTCAGCGGCACCGGAAAGGAGGGGGGCTCCGGAGTAACGCGCTTCTTCCTCTCCGACATAGAGGTGTATGAAGACGTGCCGGACGGCGAAGAGAAACCCGCCGTGCACCTCTCCACTTCCTATTTCCATTTCAACGACATCATGGCCGGAAACATGAGCGAGATACATACTCTCAAATATCTTGTCAACGGAATGGAGGTACACACTTTCGATCCCGAGACCCACAGCAACCATAAGGACCTCATCGACATCTGGATGGAGGCTCCCGAAAAAAGCAATTTCCGTTGTGTGGCGGATTTGACAGACAACGGTTGCAATATTCCCTGGTCCTTCTTCTTCATGTTCGATCCGCGCAGCGCAGGCTCCAAGGAGGAGACCTACGTGCTCCACGCAGGTGACATGACATATAACATCATCCTGACCGGCAACGCCAAGGTATACCGTCCCGACGCTCCGGCACCCTTCGATGTGACCTCCGACAGCTTCAACCTTCCGGGTCTTGACGCCCCCGGCATCGAGGAGTTCGAGTTGGCGGTATGGACCGTGGAGGAGGACAAGCTCGTGGCCCCCGACCTGATGATCACAAAATATATCGAAGGAAAGAGCAACAACCGCGCCCTTGAGATATTCAACGGCACCGGCCATGCGGTCAACCTCGGCGGATACCGTCTGCTAATGGAGTCTAACGGTGCCGGCGGACTCACCGCCTGCGAGTTTGCCTTCCCGGATGTGGAACTGGCCGACGGAAAGTGCTACACTATAGCCAACGCACAGTTCGGCGCCGTGCGCGACATCGCCGACAAGACCATCGGCTATCAGGATGGAGGATACGCCAACATCATGACCTTCACCGGCGACGACGCCATAGGTCTCTTCAATCCCGAGGGTGAGCTTATCGACCTGGTGGGATACGAGAGCACGGATGTCAATGACCGCGTGTCAGGCGTATGGGGCACCGATGTGAGCTACTACCGCCGTCCGGAGTCCTGCATGCCCACTCCCAAGTTCTATCCCTCGGAATGGATAAAGTATCCGATGGACTACTGCGAGGGATTCGGTGCCCACGAGATGGATGCCTACGGCGACGTGCGCCGCGTGGTGAACACTCAGCGCGTCGTTCCCGAGCAGGAGACCGTAAGTGTGACGGGACTCAAACCGCAGACCACGTATCATTACGCCGTGCGCGGCTTCTCAAACGGCCTCACGACCCATTTCTCCCCCGAGATGACCATCACCACACTTTCCGAGGGAAGCGGCGTACAGAACGTTTCTGAGGCTCCTCTCTACACCATCTCCGGACGCACTATCGTCCTCGCGGAAGGGGCCGAAGCCTACGCCGTAGACGGCACACTCCTCGGCTCCGGCACAATAGCCCCCGCAGGCCACGGCATCCTCGTGATACGCCGCGACACACAGGCTCTCAAACTCCGTTACTAAGTATATAGAGTTCACCCTCAGTTTCCCGCGCGTGAGATACGCGCAAGACACTTCAGAATCGGCAGCCCTCCGTATGAAAGGAGGGCGCCGATTCTGTTTTTCATCCTCACTCGAGGATCAGTGAGGGCCCGGCGCCGACCACGGCGTACATTTTCCCAAACGCGCTCCAGCATCTCCGGGGCCTCGTAACCGGTGCGCAGTAAGAGCGCGAGGACATTGAAACTGGCGCTGAAACTGCGCGAGAGTGCCGCTTTCTCAAGCGGTGTGCCACGGTAACGCTCCACTATTCTGTCTGTGACCTCCACCGCGTCCAGGCGCCCCCGGGAGAGGGTATGGATGAAACTTTGGGGATGACTGCGGTAGAAATAGAGTTCCTCGGGAAGCCACGCTATGCTCCGGGCCCGCTCGAAAAGGCGATGGGCTATGTCAAGGTCCTCATACCGTATTCCTTCGCGGAAACGCGTGTCGGGATACTCGAATATCGAGCGGCGGTAAAGCACTCCCCAAATATAGTTGAGGGGAGGGGTCTGGTACAGGGAGGTGAGGATGGCCTCCCGTGCCGTCATCAGGCGCGGCTCCCTGCGCCGAGGGGACGGGGGCATGGACTCTCCCTCGCTGAATCCTCCGAGGACAATGTCCGCTCCTGTAGCTCGGGCCGTCTCGACCAGACGGGCGAGAGCTTCGGGGTGGAGCATGTCGTCGGCGTCGATGAAGTATATCCAATTGCCCCGCGCCCGGGATATTCCGGCATTTCTCGCCGCCGAAACCCCTCGGTTTGCCCGGGGGCAGTGGCGGAAACGGCTGTCGCGCCTCTGCTGCGCGGCGCAAAGTTCACCGGAGGAATCGGAAGACCCGTCATCAACAAGTATCACCTCAAAATCCTCCATAGTCTGCTCCTCCAGGGAGCGAAACAGCTCCGGAAGCCATCGTGAGGCATTGTATACCGGCACAATCACCGAAATTTCGGCGCGCGCCGCGGCAGTATCGGCATCGGATGTCTTCATGTTCAGGCCTTTTTGCGTCCCGCTATTTTTCTGACGATGGGAGAGAGCACGGGGACGTGCTCGTAAAGGGCCGTCACGCCGATATACACAGTCAGGAGTATAATGCGCAGGGGCCACGAGATCCATCCATTCAACGCATTTCCTGCCCAAATACCGGCTGCGTAAAGCACCGCGGCCAGAAGGCAGTATGCCCCCATGCGCTTCAGGGGATAGGGTATGGGATAGTAACGGCGTCCGGCAAGCCAGCTGACCACCATGACTATGAAATAGCTTATCATGGCTGCCCAGGCCGAACCCATATACCCTCCGGGGATTCCGATGAGGGGCACGAGCCACACGTTGAGGCCCAGCATCAGCACGAAGCATAGCAGCGAGAGATACATGCCCCAGGCCGTGCGGTCGGTGAGCTTATACCACAGCGAGAGGTTGAAGAACACGCCGAAGCAGAGCTCGGCCACCATCATCACCGGGACCACTCCCAGGCCCTCCCAGTAGGAGGGGGAGATGAAATGGCGCAACACCGGGAGGAAAAACATCACTCCGAGGAAAATGAAGAGGCCGAAGACCACGAAAAACTTCATGGCGTCGCAGTAGGCCGAGGTGCGGTTTTCACCCTCGGCGCGTGCACGCGCGAAGATAAAGGGCTCGTAGGCATACCGGAAGGCCTGGGTGAACATCACCATCACCAGGGCTATCTTCATGTTGGCGCTGTATATACCCACCATGGAGTGGGCCGCCGTCTCGTTGCCCCTGAAGAGATAGGGCATGACTATCTGTCCCATGTTCTGGCTCAGCACCCCGGCCACGCCCAGCACCAGCAGGGGCCAACTGTAATGCAGCATCCTCCCTAAAAGCGTGGAGCCGAAAAGGGAGAGACGCATCCTTCCCTTTAGCTCGGGCAGAAGGCAGAGAAGCACACAGAGGGTGGAGATGATGTTGGCCACGAATATCCATCCAATGCCGAAGGCCTCACCTCCGGGGGGGGCATAAAACCAGTTGACCAGTTCCGGACAGTGGCTCTGCGCCCAGGGGCAGAAGATAAGGAAGAGGAGGTTTAGCCCGATGTTCAGCCCCACGTTGATGAGTTTGATGGTGGCGAAGCGCCATGCGCGGTTGCGGTAGCGGAGCCAGGCGAAGGGGAGATTGCAGAAGGCGTCGATGGCCACGGTGATACCCAGCATCCACACATATCCCGGATACTGCGGCACGAGCAGCGCGCGCGACACCGGCGCGAGGAGCAGCGTGAGCGCTATCATGAATGTCAGCGAAGTGGCGGCCACGGAGAGCAGAGCCGTGGCGTAGACACGCGCCGGGTCGCAGTCCTCACGGTTGGCAAACCGGAAGAAGCCGGTCTCCATACCGTAGTTGAGAATCACCAGGGCCACGGCCGTGAAGCTGTATAGATTGCTCACTATGCCATACTCGTCGGAAGGGAAGAGATACACGTAGAGCGGCACGAGCAGCCAGTTGAGAAATCTCCCGACAATGCTGCTGACGCCATACACGGCAGTGTCTTTTGCCAATGATTTGATGCCTGACATTTTTGATAGTGTTCAGATTTCAGTTTTTACTGGACAATGTTCAGTTAGTGGAGAATGTTTAGTGAACAGTTTATAGTGTTCAGTGTTCGGTTGTGCCGGGGTTCATTCATCGAAGAGGGAGGGGGAGGAGGAGCGGGGAGTGCGGTGGAGATGACGGTAGGCAAGTTCGGTGACTTCGCGTCCGCGGGCCGTGCGCTTTATGAACCCCTCCTGGATGAGGAAGGGCTCGTAGACCTCCTCTATGGTGCCGGCATCCTCGCCGAGGGCCGTGGCGATGGTGGAGAGGCCCACCGGCCCCCCCTTGAATTTGTCGATGATGGTGAGCAGTATGCGGTTGTCTATCTCATCCAGGCCGTATGCGTCGATGTTCAGGGCCTCCAGCGAATGGCGTGTGATGGTGAGGTCGATGTGGCCGTCGCCCATGACCATGGCAAAGTCGCGCACACGCCGCAGCAGGGAGTTGGCTATTCGGGGTGTGCCGCGCGAGCGCAGGGCTATTTCGCGGGCCGCCTCATCGGCTATGCTGACTTTGAGCAGACGAGCGGATCGCTTGACGATGCGCGAGAGCACATCATGGTCGTAATACTCCAAGTGGCACTTGATACCGAAGCGTGCGCGCAACGGGGCTGTCAGGAGCCCCGAGCGCGTGGTGGCGCCGATGAGGGTGAAGGGGGAGAGGGAGAGCTGCACGGACTTGGCTCCAGGCCCCTTGTCAAGCAGGATGTCGATGCGGTAGTCCTCCATGGCGGAATAGAGGTATTCCTCCACGATGGGATGCAGACGGTGGATCTCGTCTATGAAGAGGACATCATGGGGTTCGAGAGCCATGAGTATTCCGGCCAGGTCGCCGGGCTTGTCGAGCACGGGGCCTGATGTCACCTTGAATCCCACGCCCAGCTCGTTGGCCACGATATTGCTCAGCGTGGTCTTGCCCAGTCCCGGAGGGCCGTGAAGGAGGGTGTGGTCCAGTGCCTCGCCGCGAAGACGTGCCGCCTTGACGAAGACCCGGAGGTTGGCTATTATCTTGGATTGGCCGGAGAAGTCGTCGAATTCCAGCGGACGGAGCGCCTTTTCTATATCGCGGTCGCTCTGTCCGCCCGGCGAAGTCTGCCCGGCCCTTATGTCGAAGTCTTCCATATTTGCAATGCAGGGAAATCAGCGGTTTCCTGTGTAAAAAAATCCGCACCCCGCAAGGAGCCGCTTGCGGGCTTCCCTTCCGGAATGCGGTATGACTTGTCCGCAGGGACTTTCGTGGTCCCGGCTCAGTTGGCTGCGGGAGCAGGGGCCGGAGCCGGAGTGGCTGCGGGAGCCGGAGCCGGAGCAGTGGTGGCTGCGGGAGCTGCGGGGGCCATGCTGGAGGCGGTCACCGGAGTCTTGATGGCGAAGGAGGCGCAGATGCTCACCACGCAGATGAAGATGGCGAGAGTCCATGTGGCCTTCTCGATGAAATCGGTGGTCTTGCGGTAGCCCATATACTGGTTGCCCGACGAATAGTCGGAGGCCAGACCTCCACCCTTGGATTTCTGGATCAGCACCACTCCGATAAGCAGCAGAGAGGCGATGACGATGAGTATGCTCAGAAAAATATACATCTCTATTTAATGTTTTTGATTATTTTCGATATAAAGTGTCTCTACGATAAAAAGGAGCCGTCACCCCTTTGAAGGCCACGTCTCAATTATCAGCAGTTTGCGCAGGAAGCGCAATTGCTCTGCAAAGTAAACACTTTTTTCCGGATTATTCAAACTATCCCGCTGAATAATTTCAATTGCGGCCTCATATTGCTTGTTTTTTATTAGATCGTCGAGTGTGAGGGTCTCATCACTCGCGTCGGAGGGGGAACCGGCGGCGGCTTCGGAAGCCTCTGTCTCAAGCAGTGTGGCATAGTCTATTGCCGGGGCCAAAGCCAAGGGTGCGTCGGCGGCGCGGCGGCTTCCTCTGGAATAGTTGGAGAGGAAGGTGTCGATGGCTTCGGACGTTTGCGGCGACCGCCCGTCGGGGGAGCCGTAGAAATCCTCTGCAGAGGGTATGAACCCGAGAATGGTTTCGAGCCACAGCGGATCCCCTACGTTCAGAGCCACGAGACGGCGCAGGGCATCAGCCTCGGCCGCCGTCTCTTCCGAGTCGCTCTCAGGGGCGGTCTCCAGCGCTCTAAGACGCGCTGTCATGCCTGACAGATCGTAAGTGTTCATTACCAGTTGCCTAAAGTGGCGTTAAAGATAAGATCCACCAGTTCTTCCGAAATCTGGGCGCACAGTTCATCCTGCACGTCGGTCAGGAGCAGCGAGCTTGAGAACTGCCTGTAAGCCGAAAATGACTGGTCGATGCTGTTGGAGGGATTCTTGTGGTCGGTGTATCTGACACGCACCGTGATGGTGAGGCGCGTCTCCGTGGCGTAGGCGTTTTCTCCCACCGACTGGGGAGTCAGCGTGTAGCCGGTGATCTCGCCCGTCATCTCCAGGTCGGAGGGGCCGTCCACCTCCCTGAGGCGCGTCTGGCGCGTCACGGCGTCCAGAAGCTCGTTTTCAAACGTCTGCTGAAGCGGAGGATACACCAGGGCAGCCCGGATGGGGAAATCCCCTATGTTGATGGTGCGGTAGATGTCGTAGTTCAGGGCGGAGCCATTGAACTTATAGCTGACGGTGCATCCCGACGCCACCGGCAGGAGGAGAAGGATAGTGAGGAGTATGTAGACCTTGCTGTGTCTCACGCTGAGGGATTTGTGGAACATGGCCGGTTCAGAGGCCATATTCCTTGATTTTACGGTAAAGGGTGCGGGGAGAGATGTTGAGTTCCTCGGCGGCCCGCTTCTTGTCGCCGTTGTTGCGTTCCAGCGCGCCGGCCACCACCTCGCGCTCGGCCTCCTCGAGAGTGGAGGCATGTGCAGCCGCAGGCTCCGGGGCACGACGGGCGGTCTCTTCGTCGGCGCTGTCCGGCCGGAGAAGGTCGGAGGCGCTCGGAAGGGCGCGCATCGGACGCGGCGTCTGCCTGGAATCATCTCCCAGGCGGGCACGCAACTCATCAATTTCACGACGCATGGTCATGATCATCTGCCACATCAGCTGGCGCTCGCTCTCGGGGCTTCCCCCCGCCGGAGAGGATGTGCGCGCCGGAGTGGCCAGGGGCGACCGGTCCTCGGGGAGCGTCTCCATCAGGGTGAAGCGCGATATTTCGGTGCCGGCCTCGAAGAGGGATAGCTGCTCCACCACATTCTTGAGCTGACGCACATTGCCGGGCCAGCGGTAAAGCCGTAGCATACGCCGCGCCTCGGCGCTGAATGTGATGGGGGGAGTCATGTATTTCTCGGAAAAATCAGCCGCGAACTTGCGTGCCAACAGCTCCACATCATCGCCGCGGTCGTGCAGTGGGGGCACATCTATCACCACAGTCGAGAGACGGTAATAGAGATCTTCGCGGAAGCGTCCGGCAGCCACGGCTTCAAGGAGATCCACATTCGTGGCGGCCACGATTCTCACATCGGTCTTCTGCACGACGGAGGATCCTACTTTGAGAAATTCCCCGGTCTCCAGCACACGCAGCAGGCGTGCCTGGGTGGTAAGGGGGAGCTCGGCCACCTCATCGAGGAATATGGTGCCGCCGTCGGCTTCCTCGAAATAACCCTTGCGCGTGGATACGGCACCGGTGAAGGCACCCTTCTCATGGCCGAAAAGCTCGCTGTCGATGGTGCCTTCGGGGATGGCCCCGCAGTTCACGGCGATATACTTGCGGTGCTTTCGCGCGCCTGACTGATGGATGATTTTCGGAAAGAACTCCTTGCCCGTGCCCGATTCCCCGGTGACGAGCACCGACAAGTCGATGGGAGCGACCTTGACCGCGCGTTCTATCGCGCGGTCAAGTCCCTCTGAATTACCTATGATGGAAAACCGCTGCTTGACGCGCTGCAGTTCCGAAGGAGTCAGTGCCGGTACGGATGCCATATCGAGAATTGTCGTTTTTATAAAAACGATTCCTGGAAGCCTCTTAGTATGCTATGACCTTCTCGGCCTTTCCGCCGCGCACCACGATCATCGGGGTGCCCTTGACGGGAGCGTCCAGACGCACGCCCTGGAGCGTATAGTAGACGGGGGCCGCATCCTCCTCTCCGAGACCATCGATGCCCGTGGCGGCAGTGGAGACGGTGATGGTCATGTTCTTGAAGTCAGCCGTGAGGTTATAAGTGCCGGGAAGCACGGTCCAGGACTTGCAGTTGCCAGCATCCCAGCCGGAGTAGGTGGTCATGTCGGCGGGCTGGCTGATGACGATGCGGTCGCCCTCGTTAACGGAGCCGTAACGGGTAGAGCCGTTCACAACATCCCAGCTTGCGCCCAGCGCCGTGCAGAGGTTGAAGAAGCAGTAGGTCTCGCTTGCGCTCGCCGTGGCGAAAGTCACGTTTTCAAGAGTGTAGAGGGAGCCATCCTTCTTGAACTCAAGGCCCTTGGCGGTATTCCATGAATTGCCGGCGATGTTGCCGAGCAGATAGAGCTTCTCGGGACCGTAGGTGATGGGATCATCCCCTCCTCCCTGCACATTGGCGTCAGACCATACGCAGTAGTCGTTGCCGGCAGCGCGGATCTGGGAATCGTTCCAGCCGTCGGGGGAGACCATCGCCGGGCCGATCTTCACAACTACCTTCCCCTTGGTGCCCGTCACCTCGGCCATGTAGCAGTCGGAGGATGAGCGCAGCACGCGCACGGAGCTGTTGTTGTGGATGCCGGCGGCCTTGCGGATGGCGATGAGCTGCTTGAGGGCGGCCTTATGCTCCTTCCAGTGGGGGAGGAAGATGCAGGGGGTGCCCGGGCTCATGAGGATGAAGGCATTGGCCGCGAGGACATTGCCGTTGAATTTAGAGCCGTCGCGGTAGGTGTCGTGATTGTCGACGAAAGTCACGGCATATTGCGAGTAGCCGAAATGTATCATGCCGGCCGGCTGGTCGGTGGTGCCGTTTGCCTTCCAGACGAGCTTGCGCATATCGCCGGAGTGGAAGGCGTCGTTGATGGCATATTTACAGGGGAAGTCAAACGCCGCCGAGGTCTTGCCGGTGGCCTCGATCCAGGAGGCTACGGCATCATAGTTGCCGTCGAAATACTCTCCCACGGAGAATGTGGGGTTGGCATACTGGTTGTAGATCTTATTGTAGTAGCCGCTGTATCCCTTCACCATGTCGTAGCGGAAACCCACGTAGCCATACTTGTCGATCAGACACTTCACGTAGTTCTTGCAGTTATCCTGCACCGTGGCGTTGGTGTGGTCCAGGTCACGGGCGCCGTCGAAATTCTCTCCGGTGTCATGCGCTCCGGTGGGCTTGGGCTGTCCGGCGGCGTAGGCCATCTCGTCGTTGGAGCATATATGCTCCAGGCCGAGCTGCCACACCTTGCCGTTCCACGACTCGCGGGGGAAGTTATACCAGTTGGAGACACCGTTGCGGTGGTTGATGACCACATCGGCTATGAATCCCGTGCCATATTCGGCAAAGGTGGAGATCATGGTCTTGAGCTGAGACTCCGTGCCGAAGGAGGAGTTGTGGTTGGTAAACCAATACTGGGGCATATAGCCCATGTTCTGATGGCCGCCGCAGTATGCGGAGTTGGGCACCCAGATGAGGTCGAAGCTGTTGCTGAGCTCCTCGGCCTGGGAAGTGAGGTTGGTCCACTTCGTGTCGTTATACGAGTCCCAGTAGAAAGCCTGGAGCATCACGCCCTGGTAGTTGGAGGGCCAGCCTGCCGCCGACGCGCCAGAGAAAGCGAGCGCGCCCAGACAGCCTGCAAGAAAGAGTCTGTTTAATTTCATGAGGTAGAATCTATATAGTTAAGTTATATGTCCGATAAATAAGTGTGTGCTGACACGGGAAATCATCACCCGTAGTCATCACGGGGGCACTTAATCTGCAAAGTTAGTGAATTTTGCAGATATGTCAAAACATTGGGTTATATTTGCACAAAATTTCACAGACAATTTCATAGGACAATATGACCATACATGATGCCCAGCGAAACGTGGACCGCTGGATACGCGAGATAGGGAAGGGGTATTTCTCGGAACTGACCAATATGGCGCTTCTCACCGAGGAGGTCGGTGAACTGGCCCGCGTCATAGCCCGCCTGTATGGCGACCAGGTGGCGAAGCCGGGCGATCTCCGGCATGGCCTAAGTGAGGAGTTGGCCGATGTGCTGTGGGTGGTGATATGCCTGGCCAACCAGACGGGCGTGGACCTCACGGCGGCTCTCGAGGAGTCGTTCAGAAAGAAAACGGCCCGCGACGCGGACCGTTTCTCTGCCGGGAAACTGTCTTAGCTTCATATCAGCTGAAGCAGATGCAGCTCGTCGGCTATCTCCGTGCCGCTGAGCACGCGGCGGCGCGAGAGCACGCGGGCGAACTCGTCCACGGCCGGATGCACGCGGGGATTGCCGAAGATGCGGCGGCTGTAGGAGAGGGTCTTGTTGAAGAGGGCCTCCACCTCGTCGTCTTCAAGCGAGCAGGTGTCGCGTCCCTCGGCCATCATCTGCTTCTTCACCTCGGAGAGGAGCGCGGCGGGCACCTCCTCCTTGAGCCTTACCACCGAGCGGGCCATCAGATTGGATATGACCATTGCCGAAGTGATGTGGAAATTCTGCACGAGGTTGTCCCACGTGGCCTTGGGCGAGATGGAAGGTGAGCCGGAGAAATAATATGCGTGAGAGAACGACACCATCGGGCCGTCGCTGTCAAGCGACACCTCGGCCACGCGGTCTATGGCGTCCAGCGCCGCCAGGGATATGGCCATCCCGGCCAGACCGTATGCCCGGTCGTCTTCATTGAGATACTGTAGTGTCAGCGGTTTTGATTCCATATTTTTGTTTTTCATTATCGGTATATCAATCCTACTTTCCCCAAAGATAAAACTCTCCTGCCCCTTGTTTTGTTCTGATTTCCTTTGCCATCGTCGGTGCTTCAGAATTCCCAGGTTACGCCTCCGGCTATACATACTCCTTCGGAGGGGAGACCGGGGAGCATCTCGGTGTGACGGTTGAGAAGGTTGAAGGCTTCGGCCCTCACGCTCAGTCCCTTGGTCAGCTGCCATGATGCGCCCAGGCGCAGGTCCACGATGTCGCCGAGTTTCTCTCCTATGAGGGGATAGCGCTCCGCGTCACCCTCGCCGCCGTTGATGATCACACCTCCCGGAGGAGTGGCCACGTCGGGAGCTTCGGCAGCGCCGTATGTGTAGATGCAGCGCGAGCCGCGCCAGTCGAGGGAGGCCTCGATACGCAGCGGGGAGACGGGACGTGCCGACACACCTATCCTGCCGAGCCAACGGGGACGGTCATATCCGTTGAACCACCCCAGACGCCCCTTCTGAGGCTGCCACGACAGGGCGCCTCTGATGCTCAGAATCCGGCCGTCGTCATATTCGGCCTCAAGACCCACGCGTCCGCCGTGCAGACGCACACCCTCGTGGTTGTACATGAACATGAGTCCGGCCGTCTCTCCGATGCCCCCGGGGAGCCCGGCTCCACGGTTGAGGAGGGCCTGATACCATCCTCCAAGCTCGACATTGTTCTGCACTTTGTATCCGGCATCTACCGTGATGCGCAATCCTCCGGCGGGATTGAGCGTCACCCCGATCTTGCCGTCAATGGGGGAATAAGAGGGGGAGAGAGAATAGACCTCGGGCACGCCGTAGGGATCGTAGACCTGGCGCGAGGCGAGGGTCTGGAGGGTATTGCCCCCTGAGGCGGAGGCAAAGAGAGTGATCAGGCCCGAAGTGTAGGAGGCCCGCAGATCAGGCGCTATGTGAAACACCGGGAAACCCTTCTCGGTGGAGCGTGCATGGGCCGTAAAATCAATCTCCGCACCTATGCGCCATGACAGGTTGCCCGTCGTGGTGCCGTAGCCGGGGGTTAGCGAGAGCTGTCCAAGCCAGCGATCGCCTCCATCCTCGAACACACCGTCGAGTCTCACGCCCATGTCGGCCTGGCGTGTCGCCGAGGTTGTCAGGGAGAGGTCGGATGAGAGGGCGATATGGTTCTCACGCGCTCCCTTGCGATGCTCGAGACCGCCGTCGGCCACCGGGAGATAGAGGGCGCGATAGCCGAAATGGCGGTAAGCGGTCCCGAGGTTCCATCCGAAGGCTCCACGGCTTTCCGGAGTCCACCCTAAGCGCAGCGAGACATCGTTAAGCGTCTGCGTGGGGGCCTTGAAATCAGTGTCATGCTGCTGATCCTCCGCCGTATCGTGGTGCCAGTAGGGGAGTGTCGCGTAATAGTTGAAGCAGCGCAGGTGATACTGCGCCGAGGCCGTGAGGCGTCCCGCCCCCTTGAACCCGTGGGAGAAATCGGCTCCGAGGGTCTCGTCGTAGACATATCTCCGGCATGGCTTGGAACCTGCGGGAGTCTCCGCGCTCCAGAGAGACGTGGAGTTGTGCTGAAGCCGCACGCCCAGGGTAGTGGCCGGACCCGTGAGGATACGGTATCCCGCGCTCAGATTGCTGTTGAGCCAGGAGCCGAGGGCTGCGTCGATATATCCCCGTGTAGCAGGCAGGGAGCGGTCGGCCTGCCATCCCGTGGGGGGGAGGGGGAGAAGCG